>NZ_JDTH01000002.1:649707-974561 GCF_000710615.1 Haladaptatus cibarius D43
GACCGCATCCGCCATCAGCAACAACCTCGTCTCCGTTTCAGGTGGACGCGGACAGACGGTTTCTGTCGATGACTTCGAGCGCGCAGCCACGCTCATCGACGCTGGCAGGGACGTGAACTATCAGGGTGCGTCGAGTTCGGTCGATTTGAACGAGAATCTCGAACCTCTCAACGCCTACATCATCGAGCAAGTGAACGGAAGCGCAATCACCGAACTCGAACTCCTGCGTGCGTCCTTTTTCGAAGGGAGGATGGAACAATGACTGACGCCGACGACGCAGACGGCTCCCGGCGCGGGATTCGAAGTCGAATCGAGGGAGTACTACCGGCACGAATCCGACGGAGTTACGCCGCGAAGTTCGGAACGGTGTTGTTCACGATACTGATTCTCATCTCGTCTATCGGATTCTACATCCATTTCGACACGAAACAACTCGTGCAGGAGGAGAATCGCACGGAAATCAACAACGCCGCGAAGGGCGAGGCGGAGGCATTGCACAAATGGGTCACGAAGAAGCGTTCGACGACGCGATTCCTCGCCGAATCGGTGTCCGCGAATCAGACGGATACGGAGCGACAGGCGCTCGTCGAACGGAAACTCATCGACCTCCCGAACGACGTGCAGGCGATTCACTACGTCGATAGTCAGAGTAAGACTGTCCTCGCCAGCACGACGGACGGGTTGGTCGGAACGACGCCCACCGAAACTGACGCCGCGTGGGCGAACAAATCGTTATCCGTCTCGGATTCGGACGGCGTCCAAGTGATGAATCCATACGAGGAAAACGGTGAGCCGGTGACGGCGTTCGTCGCGCCGACCAGCGACCCGAATCGAATGGTCGTCATGACGACGTCCCTGACCGAGCGTTCGCACGCTCTTTCGTCGCCGATTGCGACGGGTGACATGACGGTCGTGGACGGGGAAGGAACCGTAGTTCTCGACAATCAGAACGCCCGGGTGCTGTCGGGGTATGGTGACGACGCGAGCGCCGCTATCGCGGACGGCCTATCCGGCAACAGCGACATCAAACGACTGTCTGGTTCGGACGGCAAATCGGCGGTGATGGCGTACACGCCCGTCGTCGGAACAGACTGGGTGCTGCTGTATCAGGTTCCGGTCAAATCCGCATTCGCGCTGCAAACTCACGTTACGCAGAACATCGGGGTTCTCGTGGCGATGGCCGTGCTGATGCTCGTGGTCGTCGGACTCTCCATCGGTCGCGGAACTGCGCAGTCGCTTGCGACCGTTTCGAAGACGGCGGACGAAATTTCTGCCGGGCGACTCGACGCGGAACTCCCGAGAACGAAACGAGAGGACGAGATGGGTAATCTGTTCGGTTCGTTCGAATCCATGCACGAGTACCTGAACACGGTCGCAGACCAAGCCGACGCCCTCTCTCGAAAGGAGTTCGACGCGCCGGTGTTCGAGAAGGAAGTCCCAGGCGAGTTCGGTGAAACGCTCGAAGAGATGCGAACCGACCTCAGAGCAATGGTGGCTGACATCGAGCGCGCTCGCGCCGAAGCCGAAAACGCGCAGGCAGAAGCGGAAGCATCGCAAGCACGGGCGGAGTCGGCACAGCAGGAAGCGGAGCAACTCAATACGGCACTTCAGCGCAAGGCCAACGAGTTCAGTGCGGTGATGGGGCAGGCGGCGGACGGCGACCTCACGCAGCGCATGGCGACGGAAAGTCCGACGCAACCGATGACCGACATCGCCCGCGAGTTCAATCAGATGATGGACGAACTCGAAGCGACGATACGCGACGTAAACGAGTTCGCGGAAACGGTCGCCGCGGCGAGTCAGGAAGTGACCGCGAGCACCGACGAAATCGAACAGGCGAGTCGGCAGGTCACCGAATCGACGCAG
Source organism: Haladaptatus cibarius D43 (assembly GCF_000710615.1). Classification (NCBI taxonomy): domain Archaea; kingdom Methanobacteriati; phylum Methanobacteriota; class Halobacteria; order Halobacteriales; family Haladaptataceae; genus Haladaptatus; species Haladaptatus cibarius. The sequence continues at coordinate 651,574 of NZ_JDTH01000002.1, forward strand.
TTGATGTCCGAAGGGGCGGTCGAGCAGTCCGAACGCCTCGAACACACCGCAGGCGAAATGAGCGAACTGTCGGCGACCATCGAAGAAATCGCCGCCTCGGCCGACCAAGTCGCCGAATCGGCTAACCACGCGGAAACACTCGGTGAAGACGGTCGGGAGGCGGCGCAGGCCGCAATCGAGGAGATGGCGGCCATCGAATCGGGAACCGAAACGACGGTGGAACACATCGAGGAACTGGAAACCGAAATCGAGCGCATCGGCGACGTGGTGGAACTGATTCGCTCCATCGCCGACCAGACGAACATGCTCGCGCTGAACGCCAACATCGAGGCGGCGAGTGCGGACGGTTCGACCGACGGCTTCGAAGTCGTCGCAAACGAGGTGAAAGAACTCGCCAACGAGACGAAGAAGGCAGTCGGCGACATCGAACAGCGCATCGAAACCGTCAGAGAGCGGGCGGAAGTGACCGTCGAAGACATCAGGGAAACCCACGGCGCGGTCGAAGACGGCGTCGTGACCGTCAACGAGGCGCTGGAATCGCTCGAAGAAATCGTGGTGAACGTCGAAGAGACGAGCGTCGGCGTCGAGGAAATCAACGACGTGACGGACGAACAGGCGGAGACGACCGCGGACGTCGTCGCCATGGTTGACGACGTGAGCCAAATCGGGGAACAGACGGCCGAAGAAGCCGAGGACGTTGCGGCCGCGGCCGAAGAACAAACCGCATCCCTCGGCGAAGTGTCCCAGAGCGCAGAATCGCTCGCTCGACAGGCAGAATCGCTTGCGGCCACGGTTGACGATTTCCACGTCGAACCGCAACACGACGAAAACGGTTCGGACGACTCGCAGTAGAATCGGTTTTTTTCTTCCCTCACTTTTCACTTTTCCCGCTTTTCATTTCTCCCCGATTTCTCGACTCCGACGGTTTTCGATTACCGACACCATCACCGATTTGGCGGTTCGCACGCCAGTAGCAGTATGCACGAACGAGCCAGCGAGTTCGAAGACCGCGCGAAAAACGAGTTCAACTTCGACATGGACGTTCACGAGTTTCCGGAAGGGACGAAAACTGCGGAAGATGCCGCGGAGGCAGTCGGCTGTGACGTGGCCCAAATCGCCAGCAGCCTCGTCTTTCGTGCTGGTGACGACCTCGTCGTGGTCGTCACCAGCGGCGCGAATCGGATGAGCGAGGAAAAACTCGCGGCGTTGCGCGACGTTCCCGAAACCGAGGTCGGGATGGCCGACGCCGACGAAATCCGAAAAACCGTCGGCTGGTCGATTGGCGGCGTGCCGCCCTTTTGTCACGACAGCGACCTGCCCGTCTATCTGGACGAGACGCTCACCGAATTCGAGACGGTGTGGGGGGCGGCGGGGACGCCGAAAGCCGTGTTTCCGATTGCGCCCGATAAACTGCGGGAGTTGTCGGGTGCGGTTGTCGCTGACGTGAGCGAGTAAAGCGAAGGCAGAATGTAAGCAAAACACCCATTTCGGTTCCGTCCGTTCGTTCCGCCATGACCCTCCTCGAAACGGGACTGCTGTTAGTGTTGAACGCGACCCTCGGAATGTGGCTCGGAGCGATGATTTTCTTCTCGTTCATCGGCGCGCCGACGACGTTCGACGTGCTGGACGACGGTGCGGGGACTGTTGTCAATGCCATCTTCCCAAAATACTACGTGTTCGGCGAACTGCTCGGATTTACGGCGGTCAGCGCCGCGACAATCGCCGGAAGTCAGGACGTGCTCGGTTCGATTGCCGCACTCGCGGTCGGCCCGCTCGTGCTAGTGGCACTCGCCGCGACGATTTACGCTCGCGCCAAACTCATCCCGAAGATGGAGGAAGCGGGAGACGACGGCTTTGCGAAGTATCACAAGCAGTCCGTGATTCTGAACGGAATCACCATGCTCGCGGTGGCTAGCGCGCTGGTTCTCACCCATCTCTGAGATTCGCATCTATGAAAGGAACGTACACCTTGCTGGTCGAACTCACCGACTCCACGGAAATCGAATTTGGTGCGAAAGAAACGAGAGAACTCGATTTCGGGTGGTACGCCTACACTGGAAGTGCCTTCGGGCAAGGCGGTTTCTCGCGCGTGGCGCGCCACGCGCGAGTCGCGTCCCGGGAGAACGAGGCCCGCCACTGGCACATCGACTATCTCCTGGGCAGTTCGGAATCGCGGTTGGTTGAGGATGTGCGAACCGCCGAGGAAGATGTAGAGTGCGAAATCGCGCGAAAACTCGATGCGGAGATTTCACCGGTTTCCGGAATCGGAGCGTCGGACTGCGATTGTGCAACCCATCTCCATTTTGCCTCGGAAAAACCCATCCTCGAATCGGCGGTTCGGCGGGCGCACGAACTGGCAGGAAAGTAATTCTCGCTGACTGAAAGACAAGGACTACTTTTAATCCGTCTCCCGACGACCCTCAAACGATGGGTGATCGCGTACTTTCAGATCTTTTCGCGCCGTCGCGCGTCGCAGTCGTCGGAGCCACGGAAAGCGAAGGCTCCATCGGTCGCGCAATCGTGACGAACCTGCGCGACGACTTCGACGGCGAGACGGTGCCGGTGAACCCGAACTACGACGAGGTGTTCGGGCTGGATTGCTACCCCGACCTCGCGTCCGCGCCCGACGTAGATCTCGCGGTGGTGGTCGTCCCGCCACACATCGCAGTCGATGTCGTGCGCGGTGCGGGCGAGGCGGGCATCGAAAACGTCGTCGTCATCACCGCTGGGTTCGGCGAGACGGGAAGCGAAGGGGCGGCACGAGAACGAGAATTGCAGGAAGTTGCCGAGGAGTACGACATCAACCTCGTCGGCCCGAACAGCCTCGGGGTGATGAGCACGCCGCTCGGCCTGAACGCGACGTTCGGGCCGGAAAACGCCCTGTCCGGGTCGATGTCGTTCATGAGCCAGTCGGGCGCGTTCATCACCGCGGTGCTCGACTGGGCCAACGACGAAGGACTCGGCTTCAAGGACGTCGTCTCACTCGGTAACAAGGCCGTGTTGGACGAGACGGATTTCGTCCGGGCGTGGGGGAACGACCCCGATACCGATGTCATTCTCGCCTATCTCGAAGGTGTCGAGGACGGCGGGGAATTCATCTCGTCCGCGCGCGAGGCGACGGACGACACCCCAATCGTGATGGTCAAGTCGGGCCGAACCGACGCTGGGGCGCAGGCCGTCTCCTCGCACACCGGAACCCTCGCGGGAAGCGACCGGGCCTACGAAGCAGGCCTCGAACAGGCGGGCGTTCTGCGGGTGGACAACGTCCAAGAACTGTTCGACTTCGCCCAGATTTTGGCGGGCCAACCGCTTCCCGAGAAGGACGACGTGGCAATCGTCACGAACGCGGGCGGGCCGGGCGTGATGACCACCGACGCGGTGGGCGATTCGAACCTCTCGCTGGCGTCGTTTTCGGAGGAAACGCTCTCGGCCCTGTCGGATGCTCTGCCCGAGGAGGCGAACATCTACAATCCAATCGACACCATCGGGGACGCAAACATCGACCGTTTCCGCGAAGCGGTCGATATCGCGCTGGCCGACGAAAACGTCGGTTGTGCGGTCGTGCTTTCGGCACCGACCGCCGTACTCGACTACGACGAACTCGCCGAGGTAATCGGCGAACTCCAGACAAAGCACGGCAAACCGGTCGCCGCGGCGATGATGGGCGGCGAACGAACCGAGGGCGCGAAAGAAGTTCTCCGCGAGGACGGGATTCCGAACTACTTCGACCCGGCCCGTGCGGTTCGAAGCTTAGACGCTCTCGCCACGTTCCGCGACATCAGCGGGCGTGAATACGAGGAACCGACCGAATTCGAAGTTGACGAAGAACGCGCACGGGAAATCCTCTCGCGGGCGAAAGACCGCGGCGACAACCGTCTCGGCGTGGAAGCGATGGATTTGCTTTCGGCCTACGGAATCCCGACGCCGGAGGGAAGCATCGCGGAAACTCCGGAAAACGCGGTTTCGGCCGCACAGGACATCGAGGACGAAGTCGTGATGAAAATCGTTTCGCCCGACATCCTGCACAAATCCGACATCGGCGGGGTGAAAGTCGGGGTGGAAAACGAGGATGTGTACGACGCCTACGAAGACCTCGTGACGCGGGCACGCAACTACCAACCCGACGCGACGATTCTCGGCGTGCAAGTCCAAGAGATGGTGAACCTCGATTCGGGCACCGAAACCATCATCGGGATGAACCGCGACCCGCAGTTCGGCCCGCTCTTGCTGTTCGGACTGGGCGGCATCTTCGTGGAAATCATCGAGGACACGACGTTCCGGGTCGCACCCGTGAGCGAACGCGAGGCCGGAGAGATGGTGAACGACATCGAAACCGCACCACTGCTTCGAGGGGCGCGAGGCCGCGACCCCGCAGACGTGGGGAGCATCGTGGAGAGCATTCAACGTTTGTCGCAACTCGTCACCGACTTCCCCGCGATTCTGGAACTCGACGTGAATCCACTCGTCGCAACCCCCGACGGCGTGCAAGCTATCGACATTCGACTGACCGTGGACACCGACGAACTATGAACACGATACTCGTCACAGCAACCGAAGAAAGCACAGGCAAGACCGCCGTCGCCCTCGCTCTGGCGCGACTCGCACAGGAGCGCGGGCTGTCGGTGAGCTACATGAAACCGAAGGGAACCCGACTCCAGAGCAACGTCGGCAAGACGCTGGACGAAGACCCGATGTTGGCCCGCGAACTGCTCGGACTGGACGCGGAGATGCACGAACTCGAACCAATCGTCTACTCGCCGACGTTCATCCAGCAGGCGATTCGAGGCCGCGAGAGTCCCGAGGAACTCCGCGAACAGGTTCGGGAAAACTTCGACTCGCTGGCCGAAGACAACGATTTGATGATAATCGAGGGTGGCGGTAAACTCACGACGGGCGGCATCGTCGAACTCACCGACCCCGACGTGGCCGAACTACTGGATGCAGAGGTTCTACTCCTCTCGCACTACCGAAACGGAAGCGACGTTGACGACCTCCTCGCGGCGGTAAACGACGTCGGCGACCGACTGTCCGGCGTACTGTTCAACGCCGTGACGAACACGGATTTCGACCCGCTGGATACCGACGTGGTTCCGTTCCTCGAAGGCCGGGACATTCCCGTTCTCGGCGTCGTTCCGCGCCAGCAAGACCTCGCGGGGGTCACGGTCGGCCAGTTGGCCACCGAACTCAACGCCGACGTGCTGACGGGAGGCGACACCGACGCCTTCGTAGAGCGGTTCCTCGTCGGCGCGATGAGCGGCGACAAGGCGCTTCGCCACCTCCGTCGCACGAAAGACGCTGTTCTCGTCACGGGCGGCGACCGCCCAGACCTGCAAACCGTCGCGCTGGAAGCGCCCGGCGTCAAGTGTTTGATTTTGACCGGCGGCTTTCGACCGCCGGGCGCGGTCATCGGAAAGGCGGAAGAAAAGGATGTCCCCATCCTGCTCGTACAGGGCGACACCCTGACGGCAATCGAACGCGCAGAAGACGTGGTGCGTAGCGGTCGAACCCGCGACGAGGAAACGGTCGAACGAATGCGAGGGCTTCTGCACGACCACGCAGACGTGGATGCACTGCTCGGGAACGCAAAAAGCGATACGACGGACACCGAAGAACGAGAGGAATAACATGGCCGAACGCGGGGAGGAAACGGCCACAAAAAATGCGGATGTGGTCGTCGTCGGTGCCGGGCCGGGCGGCTGTGTGTTAAGCTACCTCCTCGCCAGAAGCGGCGTCGAAACCGTACTGCTGGAGCGCCATTCCGATCTCGACCGCGAGTTTCGCGGCTACTTGTTCCAACCACTCGTTTTGCGACTGTTCGACCAGATTGATATTTTGGACGACGTGCGCTCGCTCGACCACGACGAAGTCCGCCGACCCGCTTTGACCGTCTTCGGACATTCACACGAGGTCGTGGATTTCTCTCGGTTGTCGTCACCGTACGAGTACGGAATTTTGATGGAACAACCGCCACTGCTTCGACTGCTCATCGACCGGGCGAACGAGTTCGAGAACTTCGAATTTCGACCCGCAACGACCGTTTCCGACCTCCTGCGCGAAGATGACACGGTCGTGGGCGTCCGTGGAACCGACCGTGAACGAGACGAAGAAATCGAACTGCGAAGTCGCCTCGTCGTCGGTGCCGACGGACGGTATTCGACCGTTCGGGAAACCGCCGGAATCGACGCGGGACCACTGGATTCGAAAGTGGAACTGCTGTGGTTCAAGCTTCCGGCAGATGCGGTTCAGTCCGCGGCACAGGGACGAATTGAAAGCGAGGGAATAGTTCTTTACTTCGGACTGGGGGAAGAGGAAGCACAAGCAGGATGGTTCATCGAGAAGGGAACGTATCCCGAGATTCGGGAGCGCGGAATCGACCACCTTCGGCGGAACGTCGGGGCGGTCGAACCGACGCTTGCCCGCCACCTCACGAGTTTCGACCAATGTTCGCTCCTGCACATCGAACCCGGCATCAGCGAAAAATGGGTCGATGACGGATTGCTCTTGCTCGGCGACGCGGCGCACGTCGCCTCGCCGGTCGGTGGGCAGGGGAATGGTCTGGCGATTCAGGATGCCGTGGTCGCCCATTCGACAATCGTGAACGCACTGGACGGGAGCGGTAGCGGCACGATTCCGAGGGCACGACTTGGCCGGTTCGAGTCGGTTCGTCGTCCCGCCGTCGAAGAAGTGGTTCGACTGCAACGACGCGGCGAACGAGCGCTGTCGTGGTACGTGCTCCACCGCGATTCGATTCCGGGATGGGTCGCCGCACCACTCGCTCGGACGCTGTTTACAGTTGCGCCGAAAACGCCCGGTTTCTGGCGAGCGTGGGAGACGTTTGCGCTCGGAGACAGGGAGATATCGGTCGATACCGAAGCGTTCAGGTCGTAATCATTCCTTTCACCGTCTTTCTTTCCTTTGCTCGCTCGAATGCGTCTCCAATTTCCTCTAGTCCCAACTCGAAATCCACGATTCCTTCTACATCGACTACGCCGTCAGCCAGCAGTTCGATAGCCGCAGGGTACGTGTTCCGGTAGCGAAACGACCCGAACAAGTCCAGTTCGTTGTCGATGATTTTGCCCGTATCGAGCGGGATTTCCGCGTCCTGTGCGAGTCCGATGAGGACGATGGTTCCGCCCCGTCGAACCGCGTCGATTGTCGAACGAATCGCTGGTTCCGCGCCCGAGGCTTCGATGACGACATCGACGCCGTCGCCGTCGGTGAGTTCCGCGACAGCACCTTCGATTTCCGTCTCCCGAACGTCGATGACGGCGTCCGCGCCGCGTGATTCGGCCAGTTGGAGTTTCTCCGGAATCACGTCGGAGATGAACACGTCGGTTGCTCCGACGGCACGGACTGCCTCCATCGCCAGCAGGCCGATTGGCCCGCATCCCGTGACGAGAACCGAATCACCGACCCCGACGTTGCCGCGACGGACGGCGTGAATCCCGACGCTGAGAGGTTCACAGAGCGCACCTTCGCGCAGTGACACCGAGTCGGGAAGTCGATAGGCGAAGTCGGCGGGCCACGCGACGTATTCCGCGAACGCGCCGTCGTCCGGCGGGGTCGCCATAAACGTCACGTCGGGACAGAGGTTGTACTCGCCGCGCTTGCAGTGTGTACAGCGACGGCACGGAACGCCGGGTTCGAGGGCGATTCTGTCGCCCGGTTCGAAGTCCTCGTCGGCGTTTTCGCCGACTGCGACCACTTCGCCCGCACTTTCGTGCCCGAGGACGAGGGTCGATTCGACCACGTAGTCGCCGATTTTCCCGTGTTCGTAGTAGTGAACGTCCGACCCGCAGATGCCGATTTGGCGGACGTTGACCAGTATTTCGTCCCGGTCGGGTTCGGGGCGTTCGCGTGCTTCGACGCGGAGCGACCCCGGTTCGTCGAGGACTGCGACGTGCATACCGAACGTTCGTGCTCGAATGACGTGAAGGCTCGGCGAAATCGAGGCATTCCGAACGCTCGTTCGAATCGAACGACAGCGAGCTGAACCCTTGGCGTGTGCAAGATTTATTACCTAGTAATACCACTCAGTGATTGATGCCGAAGACACAACTTCAACGTGCTCGTGCCGGAGACGTTACCCCTGCGATACGACGAGTCGCCGAGCGCGAAAACAGGAAGCCGGATTTCGTTCGCGAACAGGTCGCAAACGGACAGGCGGTCATTCCGAGCAATCACAACCATGACGCGCTCGACCCGATGATTATCGGTCGAGAGTTCGCCACGAAAGTCAACGCAAATATCGGGAACAGCGAGACGACGAGCGACCGCGAGGGCGAACTCCGAAAACTCCACGCCGCAGTTCACTACGGTGCCGACACCGTGATGGATTTGAGTACCGGCGGCAGTCTCGATGAAATCCGCGAGACGAACGTCGAATACTCGCCCGTTCCCATCGGAACCGTTCCGATTTACGAGGCGGTCACGCTCGTTGACGACGTTGCAAATCTCACGCAGGAACTGCTACTCGACGTCATCGAAAAACAGGCTCGGCAGGGCGTCGATTACATGACGGTTCATGCAGGCGTGCTGATGGAACATCTCCCGCTTACCGATGGCCGCAAAACGGGTATCGTCTCACGAGGCGGGTCGATTCTGGCCAAGTGGATGGAGGAAAACGGCGTGCAAAACCCGCTTTACCTCGCATTCGAGGACATCTGTGAAATCTTTGCGGAGTACGACGTTACGTTCAGTCTTGGCGATGGACTCCGTCCCGGTTGTCTCGCGGACGCCTGCGATGACGCACAGTTCGCGGAACTGGAAACGCTCGGCGAACTAACCCGAACGGCGTGGGAACACGGCGTCCAAGTGATGGTCGAAGGGCCGGGTCACGTCCCGATGGACGACGTTGCGATGAACGTCGAACGACAACAGGAGGTGTGTGACGGCGCTCCGTTCTACGTCCTTGGCCCACTCGTCACCGACATCGCACCGGGATACGACCACATCACGAGTGCTATCGGTGCAACCGAGGCGGCCCGTGCCGGTGCGGCGATGCTCTGTTACGTCACGCCCAAAGAACATCTCGGACTGCCGGACGAGGACGACGTTCGGGACGGACTCGCCGCGTATCGAATCGCTGCACACGCCGGAGACGTGGCGAACGACTTGCCCGGTGCCCGCGACTGGGACGACGCCCTCTCGGAGGCCCGGTACGAGTTCGACTGGCGACGCCAGTTCGAACTCGCACTCGATTCCGAGCGCGCCCGGGACTTTCACGACCAGACGCTCCCCGGTGACAACTACAAAGAAGCCCGCTTCTGTTCGATGTGTGGCGTGGAGTTTTGCTCGATGCGTATCGACCAAGACGCCCGCGAGAGCGACGGCGAGATGCAATCGCTCGCCACCGAGACGGATTTGGACGACTCACCCGCCGCGGACGTCAACCTCCCACCGACTGGTTCTCACGACACGACGGCGATACCCGAACTCCCGGACTTCGCGGAATCGGTGGACGAGAGCCATGCAGACGACTGAACGACTGATACGCTCACGTGGGATTTAACCCCCGTTCGCCGTTATTTATCCCGTTTCCTGTGAGTTGAACTGCTCAAACATTTCCGAAAACGAAACCTACTTCGGGCATCCTGACTGACTAGTCAGTTAATGAGTCAGCGGAGCGAATCGTCGGACACCCGCGAATCTATCATGCGAGCGACCTATTGTGCGCTCAGCAAGCACGGGTACGCCGACTTGACGATGCAGGATATCGCAGAGGAGTTCGAGAAGAGCAAATCGCTCATCCACTACCACTACGAGACGAAAGAAGACCTCTTCGTCGCGTTTCTGGACTATCTGCTCGACCACTTTCACGAACACGTCGAATCAATCGACAGCGACGACCCGGCGGAACGACTGCACCACCTCCTCGACTTGTTCGAATCCGGGCCGTCGGACGACGACAAGCGCGATTTCCACGTCGCCCTGCTCGAAATTAGGGCGCAAGCGCCCTACACCGACGCTTACCGCGAGCAACTCCGGCGGAACACAGACGACCTCCACGATCTCGCTGCCGACATCATTCGGGACGGAACCGAAACCGGCCAGTTCGACTCGGTTGACCCCGACGAGGCGGCCACCGTCCTGCTGGCGACGGTCGATGGGATTCGAATCCGACGCGCGACGCTCGGCGGGAACGACGAAATCGAGGCTATCGACGGCCTGCTTTCCCGATATCTCGGCTGGGAGGGCGCGGAATGAGTTCGAAGAACCTCGACGTGAACCTGACGGATGGTGAACTACTGAAACCACTGCTCGTGTTGTCGTTCCCCATCGTCCTCTCGCAGTTGATGCAGGTCGCCTACAACCTCGCGGACACGTTCTGGGTCGGTCGCCTCGGGCAGGACGCGGTGAGCGCGCTGTCCTTTTCGTGGCCGCTCGTCTTCCTCATGATTTCGGTGGGTGGTGGGTTCACGGTCGCCGGAACCGTGCTTGTTGCCCAGAACAAAGGCGCAGGAAATCACGACCGAGTGGACCACATCGCGGGCCAAACCATCGCGTTCGTCACCGCCATCGCGGTTGCGTTCTCGATTCTCGGGTGGTTCCTCACGCCGACCTTGCTCTCGCTCATCGGGACGACGCCGGGCACGCAGGTTCACGCCTACTCCGTGGAGTACACGCGAACCATCTTCCTCGGCGTGTTCTTCATGTTCGGCTTTTTCATCTTTCAGGCGCTCCTGCGTGGCTGGGGCGACACGAAGACCCCGATGTATCTGATGGCGTTCGGCGTGGTCATCAACGTCGTCTTAGACCCGTTTTTCATCCTCGGGTTTCAGGACAACCCGCTGTTCGGCTACCTCGGAATGCGCGGACTGGAAGCTTCGTTGTTCGACGCGACTGGGTTCACCGGGTTCGGCGTGCAGGGCGCGGCGTTCGCCACAGTTCTCTCACGGGGGGTCGGCGCAGTGGTCGGCTTTGCGCTCCTGTTCTCGGGACGGGTCGGCATCCACCTCTCGTTGGACGACCTGCGACTGCGCGCCGAATCGGTGAAGAAAATCGTCCAAATCGGCGGCCCGACGAGCATCGAACAGAGCACCCGCGCGCTCGGAATCACGGCCATGACCGCCCTCGTCGCGCTGGCCGGAACCGACGCAGTCGCGGCGTTCGGTATCGGCAATCGACTCACGTCGCTCGTCTTCTTGCCCGCGTTGGGACTCGCGCAGGGAACCGAAACCGTAGTCGGGCAAAATCTCGGCGCGGACAGAATCGAGCGTGCGAAACGCGCGGTGTACCTCGCAACGGCAATCATCATGGCGGTTCTCGCCGTCGTCGGTACGGTCGCCTACATCTTCGCAGAACCGATTACGAGTATCTTCATCACAGGAGAAGGGTCAGCCAACGTAATCGAAATCGGTGGCGACTACCTTCGCATCGTCGGGCCGACATTTATCGGCATCGGCGTGTTCCGAATCGTCTCCGGCGGATTCCGCGGTAGTGGGAGTACGCGAGTGGCGATGGTTCTCTCCATCCTCTCGCTCTGGGTGTTCCGACTGCCGCCTGCTTACGCTCTCGTCGAGTGGTACGACATGGGTTCGACTGGAATCTGGTACGGAATCGCGCTGTCGAACGTCCTAACCGCAATCGTCGCCGCCGCGTGGTTCCTGCGCGGAACGTGGACTGATTCGGTCGTGGAATCGTCGAAAAAGCCGACCGTTGCGGACGACTGATAAAACAGAAGAACGGATTTTTGGCGACTACCGCGTCGGAAGCGTGTCCCGTCGGTCGAAATCCGTGTGGCGCTGTTCCGACGACGAAACCGAACTCACGGCGCGGAAGACGGTTTCCGGGTCGCGCGTCTTTCGCCAGTGCCAGCGTGTCCGGGCGATGAGCGAGAGTTTTCGTAAGGTTCCGAGCGACGGTTCCGTCGTGAGTACGTCGTAGCCCTGCGCTTGAATCACGCGATGATAATCGGCGTACAGCACCGCCGACACCAGCACGGCGAACTGGCAATCTTCGGGAAGATACTGAATCCCCGCGACACCATCACGGTACAGGGATTCCGCTCGCCGGAGTTCGTCGCGCATCGCGTCGGCGAACGCCGCGGAAAATTCGAAATTTTCGATTTCCTCGTCGGTGACGCCGTACCGAGAGAGCGTCGTCTGTGGCAGGTAGATTCTGTCGCGGTCTACGATGTCCTCGCGCACGTCCCGGAGGAAGTTGGTCAACTGGAACGCTTCCCCGAGCGCCGTCGCGTGGGGCAGGGCGCGTTCGGCGTCTTCGGGATTCATTATCGTCGTCATCATCCGACCGACGGCGGCGGCGGAGCCGCGCATGTACGCCTCCAGTTCGTCGTAGGTTTCGTACCGCGATTTGGTGATGTCGGAGGCCATGGCGTCGATGAAGAGCGTGACCTCCTCGTCCGAGATGTCGTGGGACTCGCGGAGTTGCTGAAACGCTTCGAGGACTGGGTCGTCGGGTTCTGTCGTTCCGAGCGCCTGCGCTCGGAACGATTCGAGTTGGGCCTCCTGTTCGTCCGGCGGAACGCCCTCGGCGTCGTCAACGACTTCGTCACAAACGCGGAAGAAGCCGTACAACACGTAGGTCGGGTGACGGACTCGTTTCGGCAGGAGTCGCGTGGCGAGATGGAACGTTTTCCCCGTCCGCTGTTGTATCGACTTCCCCGCTTGTACGTGTGTGTCCTTCATTGCATGCCTGCCCCCAAGAATAGTAGTTTCTACGACAGAGGATTGAAAAAAGACGATGCCAAACCAGTTGGGTGCCACCTCCGATTTCGTTTCAATCTACTAGTTTTCTGTCCGACGTTTCGGCTGAAACAACCATGATAAAATTGATACTGCGGTGGTCACTACGGTTCTACAACAATGAATCGACGAAGGTTCCTCGCGGCGAGTGTGGTTTCGGTCGCGGGACTGAGCGGCTGCCTCGGTTTGGGCGGTGAGTCGGGTGGGTCGAATCCGCAGTCCGAGGAAGGATACGACACAGAAGAACAGTACGGTCAAAACGTCCCGCTCGCACCGCTCTCCGACGTGTACGAGTGGTTCCAGCAGGACGACGGTCGGTTCGTAGATGCTCGCAGACAGACGCAGTACGATACGTCCCACATCGAGGGAGCGGTGCTCAGCCCAGCACCAGACGGGCAGTCGAAAAACGACCCGGTTGCGTCGTGGTCGAAGGACGAACGCATCATCTGTTACTGTGGGTGTCCACATCACCTCTCTTCGATGCGCGCGGGGAAACTGATGCAGAACGGCTACGAAAACGTGTACGTCATCGACGAGGGCTACTGGGAGTGGCACGAGAAGGGCTATCCGATTACGGGGCAAAACACCGAAGCGTCCCCACAAAAGTACGTCATCGACGGCATCGCCGACCCGGCATTCGTCGGCGACAACGCGTGGGCACGTCACCTCCCAACCGGACAGAACGAAGCGACTGGCATTCTGGACGACGGCTCGTACTCGCTTCACGTCAAGTTCCACGATGTGACGCCGGACAGCGTCCTCACCATCCAGACGCCCGGATACGAAATCGAGGGAACCATCGGCGAACTCTCCTCGCACGTCGTCAGCGGATAATCGTCTCCCGATGTATATTCCTGATTTTCCTTTCTCACAGTGCTCACTGGTGTTTCTGAAGGTTTATAACCACTCCGCAGAGTGAACACTACCGAATGATACAGTGCGGTCAGCACGATTGCGGGTGGATGGCCATCGCACCGTCCGAGCGGTCTGCGTGGAAACAGTACGAATCACATCTCCTGCGTGAACACGTTGAAACAGTCGAAATAGAGGCAGAGATTCCGGACGGATACGTACAGATTCGAACCAACGACGGCGAGTGGAAGACGATGACCGCGGAGGACGCAAAGAAATTCTATGACGAGTGACCTGTGACTCTCATTGAGTTGTGGGGGAACTTCTTCAGCGAGCGGATTGAATCAGGTTCGAAAGACGCTCCACAACACCGCAGACCGCGTCGGTGCCAACGGTTGTTACCGGTGGTTGCGGTTTGGTACCAATGACGATTAGTGAGCGACTGTGTTCGATTTTCGGGACTGCCGTTTCGCCTTTCTTTTTTAACTGTTTGCGTCCCGAGCAACCGCCCTGTCGTTTGTGTCACATCGAGAAAACGAAACCACCATCTTTTTGATTACGCTGTCAGTAGGATTCTAACAACAGTAATGAACAGCGACAGTCGCAACCGAGGAGGGGGTCTGTGAGCCTTCTCAATCGGATTTTCGAGAACGTAACGTCCCACAGCCGTGTTGTTATTGCGGTGTTGCTCGTTCTGACGGTGGTCGTCGGGGCAGGTGCGCAGATGATTGAACAGTCGTCGTCGCTCGACCAGTTCCAGAGCGACAGCGAGGCGGCAGAGAAACTGGAGTACATCGATACGAACTTCACGACCGGACAGGAGAACACGACCGCAGTGCAGGTAATCATCCGCGAGGATAACGTCCTGTCGAAGGACGCGATGGTGAATTCGCTTCGGTTCCAGCAACAACTCCGCGAGAACCAAACGGTCAACAAGACGCTGGTGGACGACAACCCGACCAGCGGCGTTGCAAACGTCGTCGCCATCGGTGCGATACAGCAGGAGAAAGGCGCAGAACTTCGTTCGGACGGAGAACAACTCCAACAGCGAAGTCAGGAGTTGAATCAAACCGCAGGACGGTTGAGCGACGCGCTGAACCAAACGCGGGCGCTGCAAGCGCAGTACGACCAGTTGAACGCCTCCCGGCAGTCGGGTGACATCGACAACGAAACCTACCGCCAGCAGGCGGGCGAGATAGAAACCCAACTGCAAGGAGTACAGTCGAACGCGACGAACGGCCTCACCGCGAATCAGTCGGCTACGTTCAATCAGTCGGCGCAGCAGGCCCGCGGCTTGCAAGCCCAACTCGGTCAGTTGAACGCCTCGTATCAGCAGGGTCAAATCAACCAATCGACCTACCAAGAGCGAACGAGCGAGATTCAATCGCAGTTCCAGCAGGTGTACCAACTCGGAACGCAGGGCGTTCTGGCGGAGGAGTACGAACAACTCCAGACGCGGAGCGAGAACCTGACTGAAAGACAGGAAACCCTCCAAAACGGCTCGATGCCGTCGCTGTCCGAACAAGTTGACCAGTTAGAGTCGATGAACCAGTCGCAGGTCGATACCATGACCGAAGCGGTGCTTTCCTCGGACTCGGGTTCCGACGGCATGTCGGGACAAGCATTGGCGTTCATGCCGACATCGTACGATTCCGGCACGACCGAAGCCAATGCAACGATGTTGCTGGTGTTCCAGAAACAGGAGGGCCAGTCGATGCAACCGGGACAAGGATCTGACGGAATCGTCGAATCCCAGTCGGCCATCCAGTCCATCGCGGGCGATACGTTCGACCAAGAAGCCATGGTCTTCGGAAGCGGCATCATCAGCGAGGAAATCAATCAGTCGATGACGGACAGTCTGACCATCGTCGGCCCCCTCGCACTGCTGTTCGTCATCCTGACTCTGCTCGTAGCCTACCGTGACCTGCTCGACATCTTGTTAGGGGTCTTCGGCATCGTCCTCGTGCTGGTGTGGACGTTCGGCTTCATGGGATGGCTCGGCATCACGTTCAACCAGATGTTCATCGCGGTTCCCGTCCTCCTCATCGGACTGTCCATCGACTACGCAATTCACGTCTTCATGCGACATCGAGAAGAACGCGAACAGGACACCGGTGCAGGCGTTCGCGGGTCGATGCGCGTCGCGCTCGTCAGCGTCGGCGCGGCCCTGACGTGGGTCACGGCGACGACGGTCATCGGATTCCTTTCGAATCTGGTCAGTCCACTGCCGCCGATTCAGGACTTCGGTATCGTGAGTTCCATCGGTATCGTCGCCGCACTGCTCATCTTCGGCGCGCTGATTCCCGCGCTGAAAGTCGAACTCGACGAGTTCTTCGAATCCCGTGGCTACAACCGCAACAAACGGGCGTTCGGTACCAGCGGCGGCGCGCTGGGTCGCGTCCTCTCCGCCGGAGCGATCGCAGCACGAAAAGCCCCACTCGTCGTCATCGTGCTCACGGTGCTCATCAGCGCTGGCGGTGCCTACGGTGCGACGAAAGTGGATACGAGTTTCGCGCAGGAGGACTTCCTCGCGGAAGACCCGCCGGGATGGACGAAGGAACTACCGGAACCGTTCAAACCCGCCGAATATTCGGCGAAGAAGAATCTCGACTACGTGAACGACAACTTCGTTCGTGAGGATTCACAGGCACAAATCCTGATACAGGGAGATATAGCACGAGACGATTCCCTCGAACAGATTCAGCAGGCCCGCGAGGAAGCCGCGAAAAAGGACACGACGATTGTCCTCGCAAGTGGCGACCCCGAGGTGACGAGTCCGCTCTCGGTGATGGAGCAGGTGGCGGCTGAGAACGAATCGTTCAACGCGACGTTCACCGCCGCGGACACCGACGGAAACGGCGTCCCCGACCAGAACATAGAACAGGTGTACGACGAACTGTACGCCGTCGCTCCCGACCAAGCGGCGGGCGTCATCCACGAAGAGAATGGCGACTATCAGGCAGCACGAATGACAGTTTCGGTCAAGGGCGGTGCGGCGAGCGCCGACGTGACCGAGGACATGCGCGACGTGGCGGATGGCTTCGACAACCTCGAAGCCACCGCGACCGGGCAGGCAATCGTCTTCGAAATCGTCCAGAAACAACTGCTCGACACGGTCATCCAGAGCCTCATCATCACGATGGTGTCCGTCTTCGCCTTCCTGATGCTTATCTACCGCATCACGGAAGGGAGCGCGACCCTCGGCGCGGTTACCCTGCTCCCCGTCGTGTTCAGCGTGACGTGGATTCTGGGCACGATGTATCTGCTCGAAATGCCGTTCAACGTCCTAACGGGGATGATTACGAGCCTCACCGTCGGATTGGGTGTCGCCTACAGCATTCACCTGTCCGAGCGGTACAACGTCGAACTGGAACGACGTGGCTCCGTCTGGGAAGCGATGGACGTCGCACTCACCGGAACCGGCGGCGCACTGCTCGGCAGTGCGGCGACGACGGTCGGCGGCTTCGGCGTCCTCGTCTTCGCCATCCTGCCCGCACTCCAGCAGTTCGGCATCATCACCGGCCTGACCATCATCTACGCGTTCCTCGCGAGCGTGTTGGTGCTCCCGAGCCTGCTCGTCGTCTGGACGCGCTACTTCGGGCCGGGTGCTCGCGGAACCATGCAGACGAAACCGACGGCCGCCCCGTCGAGCGAGGATTAAGATGGACGAAGACGACGCCATCTCGGCGCTCAGCGACCTCGGCCTGTCGAACTACGAGGCCAAGGTGTTCGTCGCCCTGCAAAAGCTGGGTACGGGAACCGCGCGGGACATCCACAGCGTGACGGACGTTCCGCGGTCGCAGGTGTACGGCGCGGCGGAAACGCTCCAAGAGCGCGGACTGGTCGAACTTCAGCAGTCGAAGCCGATTCAGTATCGTCCCGTGAGTTTGGACGCGGCCAAATCGCATCTCCGCGACCGATTCGAACGAACACAAGAACGGGCGTTCGACTACCTCGAAACCGCCCAAAACGAGTTCGTGGACGGCGAGGAAGAACGCGAAGACGTGTGGTCAGTCGATGGACGTGACGCCGTCTCCAGCCGTCTCGAACAACTCGTCGAGGAAGCCGAATCGAGAATCGTCTTCGCGGTTCACGACGCCTCGCTGTTCACTCGCGGTATCGCGGACGCCCTCCGGGAGCGCGCCGACGCGGGAGTCAGCATCCTCGTCGTCACGGACAACCCTGCCGTTCACAACCGGGTCGAAGACCTCCCGGTTATCGACATGCCCGGTGGGCCGGAAGAACACCGCGCAGGACGCGTGGCGGTCGTGGACGACGATACGATGCTCATCAGCGTCTTCGGCGAAAACGAGAACGAAAGCGCGATTTGGAGTTCACAAACCGGTTTCGCGGCGATTTTGAGTCAGTTTATCGATGCCCGACTCGAAGACGCGGCGCGGGACTGACGCCTCCAAGAGCTAATTTTCCACGACAGTTTAAATATCAGGCAGACAAATCGTCGGATATGCCGTGGTACGCCGTCGAAGCACTGGACGACGCTATCGAAACCACCAAAGCCTTCCTCCTTCCGTTCGAACTGCGGACGTGGCTGAAACTCGCCGTCATCGTTCTTTTCCTCGGCGGGACGAGCACGTCACCACCGGGTGCTAACTTCCAGTTCGGCGGTGGGGGTGGAACGGGAGGCGGAACGGGAACCCCACCCCCGAACATTCCGTTTTCGAACGATACGCTCACCGCCGTCGCAATCGCCGTCGTTGCGGTGGTGGTTTCTATCTGGCTGGTGCTCACCTTCATCGGGTCATTCATGGAGTTTGCGTTTGTCGAGTCGCTTCGCTCGCGCGAGGTACACGTCCGGTCGTACATCCGCCGGTATTTCGGACAGGGAGTACGACTGTTCGGCTTTCGGGTCGTCCTCCTCACTCTTCTTTTACTCCCGATTGCCGGTTTCCTACTCATCTTCGTTCCGTCGCTCCTCGACGGGTCGGCGGATGTTGCCCTCGGAAGCCTGTTCGTATTCGTGCCGGTGATGCTTGTTCTCGGACTCGTCGTCGCCCTCATCGACGGTTTGACGACGAACTTCGTCGTTCCCGTCATGCTGTTGCGCGGCGACGGTGTGCTCGCGGGCTGGCGGACGTTCTGGCCGACGCTCCGGAGTCAGTGGAAACAGTACGGCATGTACGTCGTGCTTCGATTCGCACTTAGCATCGCGGCGGGCATCGTCGTCGGAATCGTGGGCGGAATCCTGAGTCTGTTCGTGCTGATTCCGTTTGCCATCCTCGGAATCGGGCTGTACGTTCTGTTAGGAAATCCCGCATTCAACACAGTTGTGTCGCTCACCCCGCTCGGGGCTTTGTTCGGCCTGCTTGCACTCTTTGGGTTCCTCTCCCTGTTGTTCGTCCTTGCTGTCGTCCGCGTCCCCATACAGACCTACCTTCGATATTTCGCGCTGCTCGTTCTGGGTGATACGAACCGGCAACTCGACCTCATTCCGGAACTACGAGAAGAGATTCGGTGAAATGTTTTAGAGTTTTGAATCGAGTTGTCGGCCGACGGCATCGTCGCCGATGGGGCCACAGTCCCGCGCGAGATGGACGAGCGGCGCGTTATTCATCGTCAGCCACTCGCCGTTGCCATCGCTGGCGACGGTTACGGAACGCTGCGTTTGCGGAAGTCCGTTGGCGCGCGTTCCACTCGTTTGTTCACGAACGCCCGCCATCTGGAGGGGGCGGGCGGGTTCTTCGGTGACGACGAACCGGTACTGGGGGATTTCGCGGTCGTGTTTTCGGAGCGCGTCACGATACTCGCGCGCGAGTTCGACGGCGCGAGAAGCGTCGTCGTGGTCTTCGAACTGTTTTCCCGTAATCGGCATCGGGCACTCGCCGGTTTCTGCGCACAGCACCGAAAACCGACCGTGACCGCTCTCGACCGCCAACGACTCGATTTCCCTGCGTGTCTGCCGGAGGATGTCGTCCATGTTTAGGCTAACCTAATTTAGGTTTAGGCCGTCCTAAAAAGGTTGCGACTCATTCCGTGAGCGAAGAGAGCAGATGGACGGCAAGGCGTTTGTCGAGTGGTTCGTTCGCGTTTCCGCAGTGCGGCGACTGCACGCAGGATGGGCATCCCGATTCGCAGTCGCAAGCACGAATCATCTCCTTCGTGTTCCACATGAGCGATTCGACCGTCTCGTAGCCCTCGCGGGTCAGACCGACGCCGCCGGGATAGCCGTCGTAGATGAAGATTGTGCTCTTCCCCGTGTGCGGGTGAATCGGCGTGGAAAGACCGCCGATGTCCCGACGGTCACAGAGCAACTCCAGCGGAAACAGGGAAATCATTCCGTGTTCGGCGGCGTGAATCGCGCCGCCGAAATCGCCGTCCATGGCGCGGATTTCCTGTTCCACGTCGTCCGGTATAGTGAAGTAGAGCGCTTTGGTTCGAAGTGTGAGTTCCGGCAGGGAAAGCGACTCCTTCCCGAGCGTCTCGCCGCGCTTCGCGTCTCGACGCTCGAACCCTGTGATTCGCTTTCGCATCGTCACGTCCGCAAATCGGACGGCGCAGTCCTCGCGGGTCGAAAGCGTCTTTTCGTCCACATCGTCTTCGACCGTGATTTCTTTCTCGTGGAGCGTTTTCGTGTGGTAATCGGCCCACGTCGGCGACAGTTCCGCCACGTCCTTCGATAAGTCGAGGTCAACGACTTCGTAGGACTGGCCTTGGTGGTGGTAAATCGCACCGGGGTGGACGTCGTTCAGGGCATCGCTGAAGGGAAGCGAAGAAATCACATCGTTGCGGGAACGGTCGAGGAGGTCGATTTCGCGCTCGTCGATGCTTCGCAGGCTCATTTCGTGCTGTGGACTGCCGTCGCCGTCGTACACCCAGCGCATCCCGTCGCTCGTCTGTCGGCGTTTTAGTTCGCCTTCCGATTCGAGATTTGCAACGAGATCGGGAAACCCCTCGCCGAAATACGTCTCGTCGTCCGGCGACAGCCACGTTTCGCGCGCGGCAGACGTGACGTGATTCGGAAGCAGTTCCTCGTTTTCCGGATTGGCGACCGCTCGTTCCGGGTCGCCCGCAAAAAATTCGTCCGGGTTCCGCATCAAAAACTGGTCTAACTGGTCTTCGCCCGCGACGAGCGTGACGAGACTAGCGTCGGTTCCGCGCCCTGCACGTCCGGCCTGCTGGAACGCCGCCATTCGCGTGCCGGGATAGCTGTCGAGGAGAACGGCGTCGAGGCCACCGATGTCAACGCCGAGTTCCAGCGCGTTCGTGCTCCACGCGCCGCGAACCTCGCCGGAGTGGAGTCCCGATTCGAGTTCCCGTCTGCGGTCGTTTCGCAGTGCCGCCTGATACGCGGAAATTTTGGAGGCGAGGTCGCGCTCGCCGCGTCTGCGGAGTTCGTCGGTGCTCTCCATCGCGTAGCGTTCCGCGGCCTGTCTGGCACGAGTGAACACCAACGTCTGATAGTCGCGGGTGACGAGGTCGGCGAACAGTCGCTTGGATTCCGCGTGACTCGACTTCCGCCTGCCACTGCCGTGGCTTTCGTTTTCGTACTCCGGCGGGTTCCACAGCACCCAATGGGTCGGCCCGGTTCGACTCGTATCTTCATCGACGAGGTGAAACGACGATTCCGATTGGCCGGTCACGGCGCTCGCGTGTTCGACCGGATTGCCGATGGTCGCGGAACAGCAGACGAACTGTGGCGACGAATCGAATCGGTCGCAGATTCGCGCGAGTCGCCGGAGGACGAGTGCGACGTGGCTTCCGAAGACGCCGCGATATTCGTGAACTTCGTCGATGACGACCGTTTCCAAGCCCTTGAAAAACCAGTCCCAAAGCCGGTGGGCATAGGGAAGCAGGGCGTAGTGGAGCATATCTGGCGTCGTGAGAACGATGGTCGGATGGCGGTCGCGCACCGCTCGCTTTTCTTTTTTGTCGAGTCGGCCGGTGTACTGGTCTACCGAGACGCGACTGCCGAATCCCAAATCGCGGGCGAGTTCGGACAGAGTGTCCTCTTGGTCGTTGATGAGCGCGTTCTGCGGGCCGATGTAGAGGGTCCTGCCGCCGTGATCCATCGCTCGCTCGAACGCCGGAATCGTGTAGGCGAGGCTCTTTCCGCTAGCGGTTTGCGTGGCGATAACGAGGTTGTCTCCGTCTCGGACTGCTTCGACGCCATCCGCTTGGTGGCGATACAGTCGGTCGATGCCGCGGTCTGCGAGGGCCGATTCGAGACGCGATTCGAGGGAGATGTCCCGAAACTCCCCGTCGGTTCCGGCAATCGTCTCGTGGCGAGCGATCTGCCCCTCGTAGTAGACTCGCCCGCGAAGCCAGTCGATAGTGTCCTGCACTGGGCAGGAGTTGGGCGTGGAGGGTCTAACCGGTTTCGTCGGAAAACGGTAAAAGAACACCACATGGTGCGCGAAAACAGCTATATCCTCCGTTCGTCCGCGTCCCGCTACTCCTCGTCTGAGAACGGTAGCGTCGAGAGGGGTTCCACCATCTCGTCCCCGTATTCCCACGTAAGAACGCCAAAGTCTGCCAGTCGTGGAAGATGTTCCTGTTCGAGACGAAGACGTGTTTGCTCTTGTTTCGACGGCGTGACGTTCGTCAGTGGCGTATCGTCACAGCGACTCGTTATTTCCATTGCGACCCGAGAAAGGGGCGTCGATGTTTCCTGTTCCGCAAGGTAGAGAATGAGATGACGCCGTTGTTCGTCCCCAAGTAGCTTATACACGGAATCAGAGGTGGAAATAATAACGTCAGAGTCAACGACTTCCAAAAAACGCAGTAGTTCCATGAGCGCCGGCCCCCCCTCCTTCGGTAATTTGCTCATGCTATATTGTATCGTCACTGTGGAATATGAATCACATGCTTAGACATTTAGTGAGTGAACCCATATATAATCAAATTTGAAAAAAGTAAATCCATTAACTGATAATAAATAACTTTTAATAAAATAAAGATAGAAGATATCTAGCATTGACGTTTGATAACATAGATGGACAGCATATGGACTTTTGACTCTTGAGCTACTAACGGTATAGAGGTATGAGTGTCCCAGACAATAGTGCAACCTCACCGTTCATGTGCGGTGTGGAGGTGCCGATAACGTTTCACTACGATTGGGCGAACGAAGAAGCGCTGAGTGCGTTCATCATTCAACAGATGATAGAGGAAACGGGCGTTGATTCTTCCGACGTACCCGAATCCCTGTATCAGTGCATCGACCCGGATGCACTGGAGGACTTGTTTCAGCCGCTTCAGGATGGGACACCTCGAACGAGTGGAGCGGTCACGTTCAACCTCGCCGGTCACTATGTTACCGCCAACAGCGACGGGACTATCGAAATCGAATCGGAACTCGGTCGGCTGAAACGAACCGGTGGGAACCTGCTACTTACCGGTGACGTTCCAGCAGACGTGTTCGAGCAACTAAGCGCACAGTTCTTAGGCGACGTAACCTACGACAGAACGCATCTTTTCGCCCTCTACGGTCGGGATGCGGATGTCGCTCGCACACTGCTCACACGAGCGAACGCGAACCCCGACCACGCGCACGCACTCTCGTACGAAGCGGCAGTGAGGTCTACCACACAAGCGCAAACGAACGAACACTCGAATCAGCTCCGCGTCACGCCGGTAGTGGGGAGCATTGACGATCTCGAAACAACAATCAGAGAGGAAATATTCGAGCGACAGCGCCAGCAGATGGGATTCGACCCGGGGGAGCTACGGTTTTGCTTTGACTCGCTCCAGTTGCTTTGCAGTGAGGAAGACACGCAGACCGTCAACAGTTTCTTGCGAACGATTGCGGAAACTATAGAGGAAGTTTCCGGGTTGGGGCAGTATATTTTCCCGGGTGCATACGAATCATCTCCCGTCCAAGCCGTCAAATCGCTGTTCGACGTAACTGTCGAACTAAAAATCGGCGAACAAGGGCCGGAGCAACGATGGCATTTACACGATACCGATTACACGACGACATGGTTCCCAATATAATGCTAGAAACTGACATTTATTTCCACTACTAGAGTAACTGCGCAAGCGATACAACGAGCCACATGAAACCGGTATTTCGCCCAAACACAGACCCTCCCGGGATAACGATTATCGACCCCATTCAGCGGCGGCAGTTCCCTATTCGGACATCGGATTCCGTTCATCCAGTCGCAACGGAAACCGATCAGTTTTGCTTCCCTGTTGACAGTGCAGCAGAAATCGTAACGAACAAGCTTGTTTTGCCACATATCGTTATCGCTCACATCCGTACCGTCGATGGAGACGTTGTAACAAAAGCTGAAGATTTTTCATACGAACAGCTTCCGGAGGGGGAGTATCTGATAGAATTGAACGCGCCAATTCGGATATACTTGCGCGTTTCTGGCGAAGTAACGATCGCCTCGTCTTCGGACAGGATGGAATTTGATTTCGGTACGGAAATACGCGTTCGAATCGGGGCGCAGTCGTATCACGAACTGCCCGGAACGACGGTAACAACGACCACCAACCCTCGGGATGTAATGTCTGCTCTTTCTACCCTCGGTTCGGCGCTAAAAACGTCAAGTTGCGAGCGCTCTTTGCCTTCGCTCAGAGGACATCCGCCCGAAATCGAACTCGGGAGCCAGCTTGATATCCCTGATGAAATTTCGGCACCGGAAACGGGAGTTACAATCGAGGTCCCACCGGAACTCTCCATGATTTATCCGATAAGTACCCTCGCTTATTATCTGGGTGCCAACGTCGTTCCGGGTGATGAGCCGAAACTCGTTACGGATATGGGATTCGTTCATCCCCTCGACCACCCACGGAGAGGATTCGACGGTGAAGTCGAACGGATACTCAAACAGGTGTTATTTTTCGACTGTGTGACACGAACCGAAGGATTTTATCAAATTCCACTCCACGAGCGACAGACGATCGAACCACGCGTCGATTTGGCGTTCGATGAACTGTACGAGCGAACGCTCTCGGAGCAGATAGAGGCCTATCTTGACGTTTCGTTCGATGTTATACGAGACCAAGTCCCGAAATGGTTGTTGTCTACGACTGTTACCGAAGACGTAGCAAACATTGAGGTAGTCCCGTATCTCGTAAATAATCTTTCCATTATTTCTACGACAGATACAGAACACCGCCGTAGGCGGGCACCGAGAACGCCGAAACCCGTCAACAGCTTTTTCCGGGGAGTCGGAACACATCCGAATAACAAACGACGGCACGAAGGGCAACCGTACGTTACACCCAATCGAACGAACGCTTTAGAACGAGCGTGGCTCGGCAACGGAATGCCAATTAGTGCGAACAAAATCATAAAAAAGTCATTTGAAAATAAGTTCGAGCGGGCATCCTCGACCGACGGAATTGATATAACAGTTATCTGTAATGAACCGGAGATGAGTCCGGAGTACGATGCCGGAGAGAACCTCTACGGAAAGCGGGACGAACTCGAATTCGACATCGACGTTCATCGAAATCTCTCCGTCAGTGAGTTGGAATCGGTGTTTACCTCACCGACGGATTTCGTTCACTATATTGGTCATATTAAAGATAAGAGTTTCATCTGTCGTGACGGTGGACTTGACGTGAGGTCGGTCGATACCGTCGCAATCGATACGTTCTTACTGAACGGCTGTCGGTCGTATGAACAAGGAATCGAACTCATCAACTCCGGAAGTATCGGCGGAATCGTCACATACAGCGAAATCGCGAACAAAAGTGCCATCAGGCTTGGGCGGACTATTGCTCAACTTTTAAATCGTGGATTTTCCCTTCGCTCTGCCCTCTCCGTCGCTCGGAACCAACAAATAGTCGGAAACCAGTACATCGTCGTCGGAGATGGCAGTACCGAAATCGCTCAGAGCGAAAGCGGAACCCCATTCCTCTGTCATCTCGACACCGATGACGATGGGATGTACGAACTACGAATAACAACGTATCCAACGGTGGAGTCTGGGATGGGTGCGCTCTTTACCCCGTTTATCAATGACATCGGATCGTATTTCTTGAGTGGAGGGGAGTTGGAAAAATTCGTCGTAGATAAAGACACCTTAATCCAATTTCTTCGTCTAGAACAGATCCCTCTCATCATTGATGGCGACCTCAAATGGTCAACAGAAATAGATTTGAATGCGCTATAAACCGGGGGTTACCGAATCGTTCCACCAGCCGCAGCAGCTGCATTGCCCGTCTGGGTAAGCAGGAGGCAGATGGTGAAAAGGACGCCGGTCATTCGTGGGTTCTCTGCGATGTATGCCAGTAGCGTGTCGTTAGTTTCGGTCATCGCATTCGTTACCTGGAAGGGGTTGATCATACATTTTTCTAAATAATCTAGATGGGAAATAAATTAGAATATCGTCTCGTGTCGTCAGAGAAATCACCCCTTATCGAAACAGATTCTATCGAAAGAGTGAATTACCGATTCTAACGGGTTAATCCGGCGGATGATGGCACGGCATATCAGTTCGAGCTGATCTCTTATTGATGTCGTTCCATTGAGTAACCACCGATTACCAACGCCCTCACTGCTGTTCGTCGTCCCATTAAACGCGCCGAACGCACGCCGATGTGTTCTTACCGTCGGTTAGAAATCCACACATCGACAAACGAACTGGCGTGTTCGAATTGCATGCTTCCCGAACGTTATTACGCTCGTTCCCGTAACAGTCCGCGTGTTCCCCGAAATCGACTACCTCGATTGGATTTCCGGGCGACCCGAGTCGGCGAGCCACGACCTCGGGTCGAGCGACCTTCGTAGACCGCTTCCCGACCCGGACGGTGTTGTGCCGCCCGAACTGGCCGACCTTCCGGCACCGCCGGAGGACACCGATTTGGAAGCCATCATCGCCGACGGCTACGACGTAGAACCGGAGAACGTTCTCGTCACGGCGGGAGCGACGCACGCGAACTTCCTCGTGGTGGCCGCCGCAATCAACGATACAGACGAAAATCCGAACTCGGACGGTGACGAAACCGCCCACCACGACCCGCGCGTGCTGGTCGAAAAACCGGGCTACGAACCGCTTGTCGCCACGTCGGAAGGATTGGGCGCGACAGTAGACCGGTTTTACAGACGTGAAGAGGACGACTACGCGCTCGACCCAAGTCGAGTGTCCGGGGCGACGACCGACGACACTCGCTGTATCGTCGTCACGAATCGACACAATCCGAGTGGGAATCGCGCCGAGCGAGAAACCATCGCGGATGCGAGCAGTGCCGCCGTCGAAAACGACGCGTATCTCATCGTAGACGAGGTGTACGCCCCCTTCTGTGAGAACGCCGACCCCTCGGTTTTCGGTGGCCCGACCGGAGCAGGACTTCCGAACACGGTGGTTACGAACTCGCTGACGAAGTTCCACGGATTCGGCTCGGTTCGTATCGGCTGGCTGGTCGCGGATGCCGAGTTCGTCTCTCGCGCTCAGTCGATTATGTATCACGTTCCCGCGGTTTCCGGCCCCGCCGCGGCACTGGCCCGGCGGGCACTCTACAGCGACGCCCAACTCGCAGCGGAGTCCCGGGAGCGAATCCTCGAAAACCAAGAACTGCTGGCGGAGTTCGTCGCAGGACGCGACGACCTCACCGGAACCGCCACCGCCGGGTGTACCTACGGCTTTTTCGAGCACGAGTCGGCCGACGGAGACGAAGTCTCCGAGGCCGCGTGGGAAGAAGGAATCTTGGTCGTTCCGGGCCGATTTTTCGACGACAAAGAGCGGTTCCGCCTGAGTCTCGGCCACGATGGAGGGACGGTCAAAGAGGGGTTGGAAGTCTTCGGCTCCGTGCTGGACGAACTGTAATCGGTTCGTGGTGAATCGATTCGTCGTGAAACGTCTACCAAGAGTTAAGACCCGCCCATACATTCTTCGTGCATATGGACGGAACCCCTGAGGAAATCACGACCCTTGTCGGACGGGAGGTGTACTCCAACAACGGCGTGTTCGTCGGCGAAGTGGACGACGTTCGCCTCAATTTGGACGACACCGCCGTCACCGGTCTTGCACTGGGTGGAATCAACGACGAACTGTTCGGCACTCGAATCGAACCCGGTCGCGGCGTCATCGTACCCTATCGCTGGGTTCGCGCGGTTGGTGACGTAATCCTCGTAAACGATGTCGTCGAACGGATGAAAGGCTCCGACGAGGAAGAAGAAGAAGAAGCGGTCGTTTAGTTCCCGTTCGTCTCGCCATCGACGCCCATCGCGTCGAACAGTTTCTTTTTCACTGCTTCCTCGGTGAGCGCCAGCAGCGTGTCCCGATTGTTCTCGTTGGATTCGATGCCGGTGAAGATGCCGAGCGGAATTTCCGCGCTCGCCTGCGTGGAGTGACCTGCCGCTTCACCAATATCTTCGAAGGCGTCCTGAAGCACGTTGCCGATGTTCAGTCGGATGTCCTTCGACCGGGCCGCGAGGTAGATAGTGTCGTCGGCGATGCCGAACACCGCAGTCGTCGTGATGCCTTCTAAATTGAGCAGGTGTTGGGCGGCTTGGGTTAGCGCGTCTCTGTCGCGGATGAATCCCGCGCTGCTGACGAGGTGGCTCCCCTGTACGTCTCGGCTGTTAATCGCCTCGGCCAGCACGTCGAGCGTTTCGGGCGACATCGACGGCGATTCGACCTGTTCTAACGTGTCGTGGTTTGCGAAGGGATACAGATAGGCCGCCGCCGTGAGGTCGGCGGGCGTCGTGTCACGCTTGAAATCGAGGGTTTCAGCACGAATCCCGTACAGGAGTGCGGTCGCAACCTCTTCGCTGAGGCTGATGTCGAACTCCTGTACGTATTTCGTCATGATGGTCGAAGTCGAACTGACGTTCGGGCGAACGTCCGAGAACTCCGCCTCGTACTCGCCGTCCGGTTCGTAGTGGTCGATGAGAATATCGACCGGGTGATCGAGTTCGGGTTCGGTCGCTCGCATGTGGTCAACGAGCGCGAATGTGTCGTACTCGCTGATGTCCACGTCGTCGCGCTGGAGCAGTTCGATACCGAGCAGGTTGACGAACGCGCGATTCTCCTGATGGCCGATTTCCCCGAGGTAGAGGATGTCGGCTTCGACGTCGAGACTTTCCGCAATCGTCTGTAGTGCGGCGGCGCTGGCGATGGAATCCGGGTCGGGGTTGTCGTGCGTGAGGATTGCGAGTTTGTCCGACGAATCCTCGATAACCGCGGACAACTGGCGCGCTTTGTACTCCAACTCGCCGGATTCGAGCGACCGAAGCGCAGAATTGGCGATAACGGTCGACGGGTTGATGACTACGTCCGCGCCCAATTCGGTGAGTTCGTCCGCGGAAACGGGGTCGCTCGCCCGAACGACGATGAATCGCTCGTCGCCGTTGTCCTGTAGGTTCGAGACGGCTTCCTTGTTCGCGGTCACGTCCGACGAGAGGATCAGGACGACGTCGCGGTCGTTGACGACCTCCGCGACGGAGTCGTCCACGATGTCGCCCGTCTGTGCGTTCAAATCTTGGTCGCGGAGCGCCTCGACGCGGTCGGTATCCCGGTCTACGATGAGGACTTCTTTGCCCTGTTCGACGAGTTCCTCGGCGACGGCGTAGCCGACGCTCCCACACCCGAGAATAGCGTATGTAGACATCGAAGAGATTGTTATCCCGGCGCTCATTGCTATTGGCCCGTTTTCCGGGGCGGTACTTAATCCTCCCGAAGCGGGCGCGAAACCAGCCCGACGCCACGTTTTCCTCACAGTTTGGAAGCTGTATTCATTAACAGGAAAGTTAAAATAGATAGCATAATTTTAGACATGCAACTGGCCACACTCACGAAAAATCGACCACGGTAGCTAATTTCCCCGCGATGTCAGCCATTTGCTTAGACAAAACAGCTCGCACCTGTGAACAATATATTTATCGCACGCTCCACGGCGATTTCGCGCCTTTTTTGGCGCGAAATCGCTCGCAGAAGGTACGATTGCGTTTTGAAAGGAAACGTATTTACGTCACACCACGCATTTTCAGAATGCGTTGGGCCGGTAGCTCAGTTAGGCAGAGCGTCTGACTCTTAATCAGACGGTCGCGTGTTCAAATCGCGCCCGGCCCGTACAACGAATTGATGAGCGGAGCGAATCAGTGAGTGAACCGACAGGCACGATTTGAATCGCAGGGAGGCCGCGCGCAATGAAATGAGCACGTCCGACCGTGTGTTCAAATCGTGCCTGTCACGGTGATTATTTACTGAACTACCGCCAGCGGCCGCCAGTTGGCTACTTTGCTTTTCTCATTATGAGTTGGACGTTTGTTCCGTTTGATGCTCACCTCTTTAGACAGAAGATTCATACCGAACATAGGGAACATACAAACTATGACACGAGATTTCGGCGCGCCGGATGAGGATATCCAGTCTCGTGGGTCGCTTAAGTACTTCCTGGGTGTTCCGCTCGCGGTTATCCTGTACGTAGGCGTCGTCCTCGCCTTCGTCAAGGGTTCGGAATTTGTCCCGAATCTGCCCCCACTCGTGGACGTACTTGTGCTGATTGTTCTGATTGGCGTGGCGCTCTATGGCGTATTTCGTATCGGCAATTTGATTAAGTGATCGTGTCGTATGATCGGTCGTTGTACGCGTTGATATAAACGGGGATTCCGCTTGTCAAGCAGGGCTGTAAGAGATAGATGCTCTATTCAAGGCACGTTATCACGTACCACAATTACAATAGTTTCAGGTTATCTAACTCCAGCGAGTTTACCAATCCCACTCTGAGGTGCACAGGCTTTGGGATATCCGTCTGAGAGCACCGATAGCAATCACAAAATCAAAGCGTAAGAACCGAAATCTTCCGTTAAAACGACTAATCAGTAGTCGTGGGAAAATTCAGACCAACAGCATGAACGTTCGACTCCCACTACTGCCGTCGCCGAGCGTGTAGTCGATGGTGATTTCGACGTTCTCGCCGACCATATCGACGGGCGAGCCGTTCGATTTGAACTGATAGAGCGACACGGTGCCGGATGAACCGGGCGAGAGAATCGCGTCGTTGGATGCATCGGTGCTGTGGCCGTCCCAGTCGAGGTCGATAGAGCAGGGGAGCGAAACGCCGTTATTGATGTCCGTCACGCCGTTTTGCACGTCGGCGTCGATGAACAGTTCGCTAATCCACTGGCCTTCGCTGTAGGAGTGGTCGCGGAGTTGGTCGATGGCGGAGTTTTCCGGCGTAATCGCCACGTCGTGAATGGTCATGTTCGACCCCGCGTCGTTCGTGACGCTGAATTTGAGGCCGGACTGTTTGCCGTTGCTGTCCACTGGCGCGTTGATTCCCTGCACGTCGTCCTCGTAGACCAGTGCATCGCCGCCGACCGTGAAGGAGTCGAAGCCGGGCGTCCCGTCCGCGAGTTCGTAGTGAACCGTGAACGTGACCGGTTCGCCAGCCATATCGACGGGCGAGCCGTTCGACTTGAACTGGTAGAGCGACACAGTTGCTAGGGAATCGGCCGAAAGAACTGCCTCTTTATCCGCGCTATCACTGTGACCGTCGGAACCGAGGTCGATAGAGCAGGGGAGCGAAACGCCGTAGTTGATGTCCGTCACGCCGTTTTGTACGTCGGCGTCGATGAACAGTTCGCTAATCCACTGACCTTCGCTATAGGAGTGGTCGCGGAGTTGGTCGATAGCGGAGTTGTGGGGGTCGATTTCGAGGTCGGTGATGCGGGCGTCTTGTCCGAACGTGTTCGAAATATCGAATCGCAGGCCGGACTGTTTCGTGTTCGTATCTTCGGCCGTGTTGGTCGCGATTACGTCTTGGCTGTACGAAACCGTCTCGGTGATGAGGCCGAATCGCTGGAGGAACCCCTGTACTGCGGCGGTCGTTTCCCTGACCTGCTGGGAGAGCGGGCGACCGTTCTTGCGAGTCGTCTCGAAGATGATTGCGCCTGTGTCGAGGTCGGCTCCGACCTTGTGTTTGAGCATCGGACTCGACCCGTCACTGCTGGAGTAGCCCGAATAATCGTAGGTGGAGTCAGCGATGTAGTTTTTGTTCAGATACGAGACGAGTTCCTTTCGGTGGCCGGTCGCACTGGCCGCGCGCGTCGAGAAGATACCCTGTCCGACGCCGCCGTCGTCGGAGCTATAGATGCCGTAGGAACTGTGTAGGTCGAAAAGGAAGTCGATGTTCTCGGAGACGACTACGTCCCAGATTTCGCGGGCGAGGGCGGTCGTCGGTTCCGACCCGGCCGGGAACTGTCGGTTGAGGTCGATACCGCCGTTGTACACTCGGGAATCGTTCCGAATCGCCTTCACGTTCGCTTCTGGCAGGACGACGAGTTTCCCGGCGTCGATGCGCCAGTCGGCAATCTTCTGTGCCGCTGTGTAGCCGTTCGCCTCGTCGCCGTGCATGCCGCCGACGACCATCACGGTCGGGCCGTCCGCGTCAGCTTCGCGGACGTACACGGTTGTCTCCTCGCTGGTTCCGGTTCGAATCGTGTAATCGGAGCGCTGCGCAGATGCGAGCGGTGTCGCCGAGAGCATCCCGACAGCCGAGGAGAGGCCAACAATACCAGATTTAATATATGTGCGTCTATTTACTTTTGAGCCGAATAACCCGGCTCTATCGTCGTTTCGTGTCATGATTTCTCACGAAGTGAGCTATCCACTTCATTCATTCATGTCCGACTCATTTAGTTACACCCTAGGCTTAACATACGAATCTATTATAAGTCAGAATATTTTTCTTAGAAACTCTATACATCTGGACGAGGTTCGTGCGGTATTATTTTCAATCCACCTGCTATATTCCGAAAGCCACAACAGCCTCTCGAAGGACGGTTTCTGTCGCTCACCAGAACGAGATTTTTCGAATGCACAGCAAAAAAGAAAAATCGTCCCAGTCGCTCGGACTGCCTATTCGCCGGGACTGTAGTTCGGCGCTTCGTCGGTGATCATCACGTCGTGGGCGTGACCTTCGGTCTGCCCCGCCGAGGAGACGCGAACGAACTCGGAGCGTTCCTTGAACGCCGGAATCGTTTCCGCACCGACGTAGCCCATACCGGACTGCATCCCGCCGACGAGTTGGTGGAGTTCGCTTTCGAGTGTTCCCTTGTACGGTTTCGCGGCCTCAACGCCTTCCGGAACGTACTCCTCGTCGTCTTCCGGGTCGTCTTTTAGATAGCGGTCGCCGTCGCCGCTTTTCATCGCGCCGACGCTGCCCATCCCGCGGTACTGTTTGTATTTCTTGCCTTCGATGGTGATGACGCGACCCGGTGCCTCGTCGGTTCCAGCGAAGTACGACCCGAGCATGACTACGTCTGCACCCGCCGCAATCGACTTGATTGCGTCGCCGGAGTAGCGAATCCCACCGTCCGCGATAACGGGGACATCGTGCTCCGCCGCCACGTCGGCGACCTGCGAGATGGCCGTAATCTGAGGCATTCCGGAACCACTGACGACGCGAGTCGTACAGATGCTACCGGGGCCGATACCGACCTTCAGGCCGTCTGCGAAATCGACCATCGCTTCCGCCGCTTCCTCCGTCCCGATATTTCCGACGACCACGTCGGCCTCGACGGACTCTTTGATTTCCCGTGCGCCGTCGATGACGTTCAGGTTGTGCGCGTGGGCGCAGTCGATGAACAACACGTCCGTACCTGCTTCGTCCGCGGCGACTGCTCGGTCGGTTTCGAACGGGCCGACGGCGACGCCGACCCGGAGGTGGTCGTCCTCGTCGCGGACTGCGTCACCGTACTCTCGGCGCTGGAGGACGCCCTGCATCGTGATGAGGCCGGTGAGATAATCCTCGTCGTCCACGATTGGCACACGCTCTATTTTGTGTTCGTACATCAGCTCGAGCGCTTCACGCGCGGTCACCGATTCGTCGGCGGTGATGACCTCGTCGGTCATCGCCTCTCTGACTTCGTCGCTATCCCCGACTTCGAGGTACGGACGAATGTCCGTCCCGGAGATGATTCCCAGCACTTCCCCATCGTCGTCTACGACCGGTGCGCCGCTGACGCCACGATGTTCCATCATCGCGTCCACTTCGCGGACGGTTTGGCCGGGATTCGCCGTCACCACGTCGCGGATGATGAGTTCGTCGGCGCGCTTTACGCGTTCGACTTCGTCAACCATCACCTCTACGTCCATGTTTCGGTGGAGGACGCCGAGTCCGCCCTGTCGGGCCATCTCGATTGCCATCTCGCTCTCGGTGACGGTGTCCATCGCCGCCGAGAGGACGGGGACGTTGAGTTCGACGTTCTTCGAGACACGGGATTTTACATTCGCGTCGTCGGGTTCGACACGGCTCTCTTTCGGGCGTAGAAGGACATCATCGAAAGTAAGCGCCTCTGGTACACGGAGTTTCTCGGAAAACGAACCGCCGTTGTGAGAATCGTTCGCCATGTAATGCGAACGTAGCGGTTACTGAAAAACGTTGCGTGATTGTGCTCCACTCACGATTGGCTTTTCTATTTCTATACATGTCCGTGAGTATTCTTCACCGTCACCGGCCCAAACCTATATCTTGTTGAAAAACAGTCGGTGAATGAGCGAATCTAACAACAATCGGTAGCCATGACAGCTATTTTCACGTCCATTTTGCGCCCCATGGGGGCATCTGTCACGCAACACTTAAGCAGAAAACCACAATAATTGGAGGTATGGACTCTACCAGTCTCACCGTAGAGCGCATTGCTGGTCGGACGAGTGGCGACTCCTTTGCTCCGATTGCAATTTTTGCGAAAATGTGCTCCACACTCACACTGGTAGGGAAACGACCTGCACGGAATCTTCGACCGAAATCGCATTCCCGGTCGTATAGCAGGTATCAACACCCTTCACCCACGGGTCAGGGTTATCGTGGCTAGTCAATGAGTAGCTCACAACATCCAATCGCCTATCGTTTAGAGCAACAGGTAGGCGGTGCGACGAAGTTGCTGGCGACCGTCATGGGGCTTCCCCTCATCGACGGCATCTTCCCAGCGATGGTTCTCGCCGGAGCGATAGACGACCCAGTCGGCATCGTGCAAGTCGGCCTCCTCGTCTTCGGTGGGAGCGCCACCGTCGCCGTCATTCTCGCCGAAATGGACGGCACGCCGCGCGAACAGGCGATGACCGTCCTTGCGGTTGGCGTCGGAATCATCGCGCTCGCGTCCGTCGAGGCCGCGTTCGCGCCGACCATCGAGAGCGCGCTGAACATGGACGTTTTCAAGCGGTTCGCCGCGGTGGTCATGGC
The DNA here is from genome assembly GCF_000710615.1 of Haladaptatus cibarius D43. Lineage (NCBI taxonomy): Archaea > Methanobacteriati > Methanobacteriota > Halobacteria > Halobacteriales > Haladaptataceae > Haladaptatus > Haladaptatus cibarius. The sequence continues at coordinate 686,238 of NZ_JDTH01000002.1, forward strand.
GGCCATCGCCGCGAAAACCGCCAGCGCACGAGTCGGTGAATATCTGCCGAGTCCCGGTGTCATCATCGGCTTCGGCATGCTCGCCAGCCTCCAACCCGCTGGATTCGAACTGATAACGACCATCGACACGACGCGCGTCCTGCACGCCGCGGCGGCCGCCGGAAGCGGTGTCGGCTTCGCACTCGCGGTCGCCCTGCTCGGCCCGTGGCTCCGCGACGTCGTGGACATCGACCGCTTCCGCTTCGGGAGCGCAGTCGCGCTGGGCGTCCTGCCCCTGTCGATACTCGGCCTCGCGCCGGGTCGCGCCCCGCTGGCCGTCCTCGCGGTCACCAGTCTGCTGGCGCTCGACCCCGGCGAACAGGTGGATGCAACCATGGAAGTCCCCGACCAATCGCAGCAGGCGAACGAGGGATCGGATTCGTCGGACAATCCCGCGGTGACCGACGGCGGCAAGAACGAAGATGTCGCGGTCGCTGACGCGGACGATGCTGCCGAGGACGACGACGATGCCGTCGAAACGGCCTACGGCTACCCCGGCGAAGAAGACGGCGACGAACGCCGTCCGTGGCTGTAGGATTTCCGTCGCTACTTCTCGCCGGACGCGTTCTTGTAACGTTTTTCCGTCTCCCCGTTCCTGTTTTATCCATGGTCGAAAATCGTGTCGTGCAGGGGCGGATGGTTACACCGAAGAAACTCGCCGAGATTGTCGAAGGCGAGTCGGTGATGGAAGCCGACAGTATCGAGGAGGCAGACCGCGCCTGTCCGGACTGTGGCGGAGACGTATTGAAAGTCGGCTACATGCCGAGTGTGACAGCGTTCATCACAGGATACAAGTGCCAAGACTGCGACTGGCGGGAGCGCGAGGAGTAGAAACCGAAACCCCTTTAGGTGGATTCACCCTATCAAAACCCGCGGGGTCGTGGCCAAGCCAGGGATGGCGACTGACTCCAGAGGCTACGCGCCCGGGACGAAACTCCAGCTGATATACCGAGCGAGTGACTGATCATCGCTCGCGTTGACGACCCTCTGGAGTTCCGAGGCGCACCGGAGATATCAGTCGATCGGGGGTTCAAATCCCTCCGACCCCACTCCGTATAAAACTATTGCGGAAGGTTCTGCCGTTACTTACCATAGGTAAATCCGACAGCAACAGGTCTGTCGGTTTCAGGGAGGTTACTCGTAACCTCCTGAATTCCCTCCCGTTACTTCAGGCGATTCCACGTCAGGGAGGTGACTCGGCGTGAGTTCCGACGAGTTCGAAGGTCGCCTTCGAACGACCTACGTGTCGGCTATCGGTTCTGTCGTCAAGCCGCACGAGGACGACCTCGTCCTTGGCGTTATCCGCTACAAATACGACTTCTTCGAGCGCACCGTTGACCGAAACTGCCCAGCGCTCGCACCGCCTCGCCAACTCCTCAACCAGTTCAAAAAGGTCGAGAAAGCCGCCGAATCCGACGGCGTTCCAGACCCAGCACGCGCCGCCTGGGCCTCCGTATCTTGTCGGGAGCGATACCTCGGCTTCCTCGAAAGACCCGGCTCTCGGCAGTGCATCGAGAGTATCCGCGACCGCCTCGACGACGGCCAAGATGTCTGGCTCGTCTGTCTCGAAAAAGACGACACGTTCTGTCACCGCCGACTGCTCGCGGCGCGAGTGCGTGGAAGCTCACCGACGCACTGGAGCGAACTGCACGAGCCGCCGGAACAAGAGTCCGATAACGACCAGCCTGCTACTCTCGATGATTTCGAAGGTGGTGAGACGGCGTGACCCACGTCGCGCCCGCGCCCCACGAGTTCAAAGCCAACCTCAACTTCGTCAAACACGGCCTCTCACCGTATTGGGCGCTTTCCTCGTTGCTCATCGACCAGTACGATGGCTACGCCGACGAACTTGAGTTCCAACTGCAAGGCGAGATGTGGGAAGTCCGCTTCTCGTACAACTCCGGCGGCATCGCGCCCCGGTTGTCCGACCCGATCAACAGCGAGACACTCCTCGAACCGAAGGTTCACCTCTCGGGCGACGGCGAACGGAAAGCCGACTACCACATTCGCCCGCGCTTCGCCGGGATGCAGACGCCCGATGGTGACCGAATCAACACGCCCTTCGATCGCGGCTCGATGCCCGACGAAGGCGTGAACGTTCGTATCCAAGGAAGCAACCTCGAACACGACGAGTACGCACAGCTACTCCCGCAAGCTATCCGACGGTTGGCGAACGAGGCGGGAAACGGATTCAACCCGAAGTACATCCAGCCGCGGAACATCCACGAAACCTCGAACTGCGACGAGTACGAACGCTACGCGCGTCTTCGTCGTTCGATGAATCAGAAAGTCATCGGAACGGGTGGCGTTCTCCAGAAGCTCCACCACTTGCTCGTTGACCAGGAGGGAGTCAAGTACAGCCTCGACGTTGACAACGAGGACGTCGTCGGGAAGATGCACAAGCTCCCGCTCCGACGGAGCGCGGCGCGCGAACTCCCGGTCGGCAATCGCGGTAAGCAAATCAAGAGCTATCTGTTGAAAAATCCCAACAGCGTTGACGAGACGGATTCGACGTATCATCCGAAATTTGGTGTCCTCTTTCGGAAGTCGTTGAACGGCTCGACTGTTCCGTGGAGCGACCTGGACGACCTCCGTCGTGAGCTCGACGAGACGATAATCAACCTGCTGTACTGGTCGGGCGTTCCGACCGACCCAGACCATACGACGTTCGTTCCCGACGATCACTTCGATGCAGTCGCGCACAACGGGCCGACGCTCCGACTGTTCGACGACCCGACGCCACAGCTCGAAGCGAGCCAGGACGCGCTACTCATTCGCCAACTTCGAGAGCTGACCGACTCGGACATGGAACATCTTCGCGCGATGACTGACGGCGGTCAGATGCATTACGAAGAGGTCGTCGGAGAAGCGGAGACATCGGTTTCAACGCTGTACCGGACGCTCCAGCGTTGCGATGCCCTGCTGGAAAGCGACAACGGCGTTGTTCGCTGGCGCTCGAAGAAGATGCGTCAGGACATCAAAGCCGTCTGTGAGCGTGTCGAGGATACGGTCGAGGCAGCCGCCGACAGCGCCGCGCGTCTAATGGGGATGGATCCTCAGCAACTTCGTGAGAAGGGCTCGGCATTCCAGTCGTGGCTCAACCGCTACGGTGCGGAGCTTATCGAAAACGACCACGAGATCAGCCAATCGGCGCACATCAAAGTCGAGGCCGTTCTCTCACGGTACAGAAGTGGGTCAGGCGAGTTCATCGGGAAGGTTCTCGATTACCTCGAAGTCTGTTGGGCAAAAGCTGGCTTCGATAAGCCGCTCGACGGCACGCTGGTTGAGTACAACACCGGCTCAGGATACGAAGAGATTCGCATCGGGAGCTTCAAAGATCAGCGAATCCGGTAGCGCCGGACTGCTGAGTGGCAACACTATTTTGGTTGCACTTTACCACAAACTCACTTTCATTCGGTGGTGCGAGTCTACAAGCTGATTTGTTTTTCGCCAGTTCACATCCACTGACGAACGCATAGCGACCGGCGTCGCCGAGCGGGTGTTTCCCGACGAGCGGGCAAACCCCCTTACGGGGTGTGCCTAAGGGCACCCTCCAAAAAAATACTCCCGCACCCCGCTCAGAACAACGGAACAGCGGAAACCAAGGTGGGGGCGCTACAACAGTCGCTCACTCACCATCGAGCACCTCTTTGACGACGTATTGGTTGTACCAGACCATCGCCAAACTCAGCACAACGAGATATGCATGCGAGGTACTCGGTAACGTTTCCTTCCCGTTCGATGCCGCCAGCCACGGGGAAGATGCCACAGCCCGCGACCTCCCCTGGACAATGGCGCTGAAACGGACACACTGCGACGGCGGCCAGATTACGGTGAGTGACCTCGCAACGATGGCCCAGTCGTCGGAGCGGTCGGCACGCGACCTGCTCAAGACGATGACCGACAACGGTGTTCTCCGGATGGATCAAAAAGGTTCCACCGTCCGCTACGTTGCGACGTGGGAGGACTATGGAGAGAGATAGTCGAAGAGCGAATACGAGACAAAATGTGGCGGTACAGCCTCGATTGCGCGATCAGAAACAGTCAATAAATCTATAAATGTTTTGACCACTTCCAGTCCGGTTTACACTATTCAAAATTTGCTGCCGATATTCGAGCGTAGCGGTGTCTGAAATATGTTCAAGTGGGTTTGAGAGTAGCATATGGCACTAGTTTTCCGATCTGATCGTTCCTTAAATAGACAGTATTATAACGGGAATAGCTTAATAGTCACGAATCTACGATTCTGTCATGAAGTTGGTTTCAGAACTGTACTCTCCCAATCCTGTCGATGAGTATACGCTCTCTGACGACGAGATTCTATACAAGGAAGGAAATGGTCTTCGGATTTCTTCTAATAAAGAAGTTGTTAAAATTGGGAAACAGATTAAATTCGAGATTGAAAATGTGTCTGATGAGGAAGTAATCGTAAGCCCTGGGAAGCCCTATACTCTATTAAAGAAAATAGAAAACGATTGGAAGGAAGTAGTGGAAACAAGTGAAAAGGGAGTTTTCCTTACAATGGTCGGCATTCCCCCTGGAAATATAGACAATATAGAGATGATCATTGATGAAAGCCAATTTTCTAAGCCAGAAACTCTTTCCATGATAGGAGAGTTTACTCCCGGAAAATATAGGTTCATTTATTTAGGTCATAGGCCCTTCTTAGCTATTGATTTCATTGTGTCAAAATAAGTAAAATATATTTATATCGTCTACGGAGATATTTTATTCATGGAAAAAGAATCTGAAAATTCAAGTTTAGGGCGTCGCAAATACCTCTCATTCGTCGGTGGAGGAGTAGCCGGTAGCTCAATAATCAATAAAGTTGGTTCAGTTACGGGTTCACCCGTTGACGTCGTAACTGAAATTGGTGGTGATGGCACTAAATACTACAAAAGAATCCCGCGAGATTGGTGGGAGTACAACAAAAAGACAGACTCAGCGCTTAGAACAGCTAAATCCCACCTACTCAGTCATCCGGACATAGATTCAATCGGTTTGACAGTAGATCGTTCAGACGGATTAATCTCAGGACGTTTGAAACCAAAGCTACGATATTCAGTTTATAATGAGAACGGAAGTGAGGTTGTCCCAAATAGTGTCGGTGGTATCCCAGCTGTGGTAGAACAGTCAGAGCCTACTGAGCTGTTAGCATATGATGAGTGCCCATATAATACTGGTCACTATGAAAGCATCGGTGGTGGTACTGGTATGTACGCTAAAAAAGAAAATGGAAAAAAGGTTTTTGCGACCTCTTGCAGCGTCATGCAAAAGAATAACAATCGGTTCCTGCTAACAGCAAATCATACATTCCAATGTGAACCTAATGATCTTGATGCAGCATATCAAGGAAATCGTGTTTTTGGTTACGTTTCATCCTATTCATCATCCAATGATTGGACACTTATTGAGTTAAATGCCGATGAAAGTTGGACAAATGCGATTCGGGTTTCAGATGCAATCAGTAATCCTATAGTTTGGGGACACTTCACTGAAGCGGGGCTTGAATATCTCTTTGCGGATCCCAATCACTACGTTGGTAAGCAGGGCCGGTCAACCGGTTATACTCTAGGGGAAATAACTTCAATAAAGAACAGCGGCTTATCGTCAAGCAAATATCCGTGTGTGGACATTGACAACTATATCGAAACCAGTACTGAAGCAGCAAAGGGTGACTCTGGGGGTCCAATATGGTCTGAAAGCTCAAATGAAAATGGAGATGTATCGGTAGTAGCGATGACGAATAGTGGTTCAGTCCCAACTTCCAAAAACACCTGTACAACACCTAATAATGGAGGGTTTGTAGTTCACGCAAAAACTAATGGGATTGCCGCATATCAGGTGTTTAGAGATAGTGACTGTTACTTTGGTACAGGACATCTGGATAGAGGTGAATAGTCCTTAAATCTCACTGATATAAGACATATTTTCTTCCCGGTGTTCCGTTGATGCGCTGTTAGCTGTTACTTCTATGATTTTGGCTACTGTTCACCGAGGGAGTTCAGCCGTAGTTCTTCGAAGCCGTATCGGAAGTGAGAAATAACCTGTGTAAGACCGTTCTTCGCGGCATCTACCGGTTGGCAAGATACTTCACGACTTGACTGTGATCGACCGTCTCCATTGGAAGACACCACGTTGTTCAAGGGTCATCTCCTGGTGGGTTCAAAGGTTGTCACGATTTCCGGCCACTACCAACTCCGCAAAGTAACTAACTTGGCTCTGTTCAATCCCTTGCTCTGTGATAGTTTATCAAAGTATTGCTGTCCCAACGTTCACTTCTCAGACTCGGCGTCGAGAACCTCCGGAACGAAGTACTGATTGTACCAGATCATCACCACACTCAGCACGACGAGATACCAGCGCGACGTACTCGGCAGCGTTCCCTCCCCGTTCATCCTCGCCAGCCACGGGAGGAAGATGCTACAAGCCGCGAGGATGCCCCAGCCGAGCGTGAGGCGATCCTGATCTCCCTCGAAGGGAAGCGGCAGGTGCACGTTGGCGAGAAGCGTCACGAGGCCGTAGCCCACGAGCAGGCCGACGCCAACATCGACGTGGTACGGCTGGCCTGCGTAGTTCGTCATCACAAGGACGCCCGTCATCACGCCGACGACGGTCGCCGCCACCTGCAACATCGTTCGCTGCTGGGTCGGCGGAATCTCGTACCCACGTCGATAGAGCACGTAGGCGACGACTCCAGCAACGACCAGTCCGAGAACCTTCAGACTCGGATTCACCCACCACGGCGGCGTGAGGTAGAACTCAACCAGCCACCGCGGTCCTTGTTCGATTCGGTAGAGCGGATTCCTCGGCATTACCTGGTCACCCGTATTGCGGCGACCGACGCAATCACGCCGATGATCATCAAGAGGACAATCTGGAGCCACGGCGGTGCAAGCCCGATACTCGTCATCCCGTAGCCAACCGTCGCGGCAACGACGACGCCACCCGCACTACCGATGTTGGTGTACGAGATGGCCCCGAGGAAGACAGCCACCATCAGAATCGCCGTGATGATGGTACCCGCGTAGGTCGTCCCACCGGGAATCTGGTCACCCGTCCCGATGACGAACGACCCGAGCCGAGAACTCATCTGGCCGAGCGTATCGAGACTCACTGTGCCGTTATTCGGAAACCACGAACTCTGGTTTTCCAAGGCAGTCTCGTTTTCGTAGTACGGCGCGGTGTCGTTCAGCGCGCCAGACGTCGAGTTGTTCGCTTGTGCATGCGCGACGCCAGAGCCACCGACGGGAATCGCAATCATCGCAAGCACCGCAAGTAATCCAACCAGCAGATGAACCGCAAGCTTCCGCTGGGAGTGCGTGTGTCGAATCATGCTGAGCTTTTCACCAACCGTATGACGGCCATGTAGAACGCCACGACGAGCGTTCCACCAAGTAAGATGGTTACTCGTGGGGGCGCGGCGTTATCCAGCAGGACGAACACCGGCCAGTGGATCCACGCCAGCAGTCCAACGAACAGGTTCCAAACCAAGATTGCCGGGCCGCCGAAGGCACCGATCAGATTGGAGATGACGCCCGACACGCCGTCGAGTTTTTGCTCAGGCGTATCTGCCGGACTGACTCCGTCGGGCCCCTTCGTGATGAAAAACTGCGTCACTCCGGAATTGTCGTAGGTGACGGCACCACCGCCGAACATCACGGCTCCCATGACGAAGTAAATCAGCACGATCTGGGAGGCTCGAATCATTAGAGTCCCCTCCGTATCGCGGCAAACGACAGGAAGCCTACCGAGGCCACGAAGACCACATCATACGTCACCCCGAAGCCGATAACGCTGAATCCCGTGAGCGTGAGTACGCCTGCGAGTCCCGCGATTTCGCCGCTTGGTTGAATGCTCCCGACACCCGCGACGACGAGGACGGTCACGAGCATCGCAAGGAAGCCAGTGAAGGCGGCGCGAGCACCACCGGGCGGAGACAGCGCGGCCAGCGCCGCGATGCCCTCCAGCAGACTGTGATCGTTCCCGATGGCTTCGCTGAGCGCTATCTCGTAAGTTTCAGTCGCACTCAGGCCATTGCTGGTCGTCCACGTCACGTTCACCACAAGCGTGGACTCGTGGAAGCCGTCGAGATTCAGGGACTTCGAGAGCGTCCCTGGGTTCGAATCCGAGGCCGTCCACACGGTGGTCGTTGTGCTGTTCGTCCGGAGCGTGGCGGTCACGTTCCAATTCGTGACTGTCTGGTCACCCTCTCGAACGGAGACAGAGATGTCCGCGCCGTCGAGCGCCGGGAGTCGTCGCACTTGTGGATGAAGCACCACGTTCGGTGGCGCTCCCTCAAGTGTCGTTACACCCTCTGGAGTGACCACGACGGTTTGCGTACTCGGCGTGAGGGGCGTGTACGTTCCAACGATGCGCTGGTCTCCGGTCTCGACGTTGTGCAAGACGAGGCGGTGTCGCGTGTTGTACGCGAGTTGCGCGGGGAACTCACCGGATGCACCGAAGTAGTCCCCGAGGACGGTTTTGTAACTCCCATTCAGCGCACGCTGCACGAGGAGAACCGTGTTGTCATCAGGATAGTTGCCGGTGTAGTCGTCGATGCTGAAAATCGTGTCAGAAATCTCCCTTCCGTCTGGGAGCATGTAGATGGACTGCGTGTCGTAAAGCGAGGGAACGAAAATCCGCCGGTTGTAGTAGCCGTCGGCCTCAGCGACGACGATAAAAGGCTTGTCCGCAGGCAGTCCCGTCATGTTGATCACGCCGTTCGAAGTGTTTCGGGTGAAGACCTCGACTGCGCCGGTTTCGTTCGTGAGCATCCGGAGCTCAACCTCAGCGTTATCCACGAGGTCGGATGGTGCGCTCTCGTTGAAGATCCGCAGGTCAGCGGGCGACGAGAACTGTGCGGTTTCCGAGGTCGTTCGATGCCCGTACTGGTCTTCGACCTCGATGTGCCAGTCGTGTGTGCCAGCATCCACGTCCGAGACTTCGAACGACGTGGTTCCGTTACTCGATGGCGTCGTCGTCCCACGTTTGATGTCGTCAACGTACCAGTGAACAGTGAGGCTGTCCTGCGACCGACCGAAATCGACATCGGACACATCTGCAGAAAGCGTAACCGGTAGATCCGCGGTCGTCGTCGTGGTGTCTGGCGAGAGTGAGGTGTTGTCAACGGTCGGTGCGGAGGTTTCGACGAGAATACCCTCGTCATGTAATTGCGCAGTCGGATTCGCACCTGTCTTTTCGAATGAGACGTTCACTCGCCACTTCTTGTAGCTCGACCCACTGATGTCGAGTGAGTAGTTGCCAGTGGAGGTGTATTCTGCTTGATTAACTACCTGCCACTTTCCACTGGTCGAATCATACGCTTGCCATTCGACTGTTGCTGATTCATTGACGAGCGTCAGATTCGTCCATGCTTTGTCAGCGTTATTGACTGAATGGTTGGAAGAGACATATGTTCCTGATTCTGCATTATCTGAGGCTTCTAGATTGTCGATGTAAAGCGTTGTGTTACCATGATCACCGGAATCGCAATTTCCAGAGGGAACTACCTCAAACACTACCTTCACTTCGCCATCTACCGATACATTTTGTGTTACCGTCCCTGATTTCGTCGTATTTCTCCCTCTCGGGATACCCTCACTATGCACCTTTATTCCATCAGAGTACACTTTCCAGCGTGCATTTTCGTACCACACTTCTGTGACCGTCCGCCAATCGAACTCGAACGTTTGGCTTCCAGAGTACGTTCCGATCGTCCGGTTAGCCCGCGCAACGGAACACTGATAGACTCGATTTTTTAGTTCAGCACCGTCATTTTCAACCGTCGCATCCCCGTCTGTATAGGTAGTCCATCCATCCAAGTCACCGTCATTGAAGTCGTCAATCAGGCGATGTACCGTTGCTAGTTCAAGATATGAACTCATCCCGGATCCTGCCACCGCAAGATTCTCACGCATCGACGCGTTCTCGAAATCCTCATCCGTCGTATGCTCACTCCCGACGGCTAACTGCCCATGGCTCGCATTCACCGGCACTGCCGACACGAGCAGGACACTCGCTAGCACCGCAAAGACCACAGTATGTGTCTCGCGCATCACTTCGCACCTCCACTCACACCCGTGAGGTACACGACGGTGAGCACGGTCACCACCATCGCCGGGAATGCAAGTTGGAACAGGTACGCCGTCCCCGTCCCGAGTTCCCCTGCGTTGTCATTCATCACTGTGTACATCGGTTCCGCCAAGAACCCGAGGAGCAAGACGGCGACGCCGTAGTAGACGACATCGACAGGCGTCAGGCGGCCACGGGTATCTGAGTAATTTCTGGTCATGATTGGTTAGTTCGTTCTCGCCGAGATGCCGAGGCTGATAATCATCGCAATGACGAACAACGGCAGGATGAGCTGGAGGAGCGTCGCACTGAGCGGATCAACCACGCGCGCCCCCATCTGAATCGCCGTGTAGACCCACGGCGCGACTGCGATGAACGAAATGAGCGTGGCGAACGCCAGCACAATATCGACGTACTGCACCCGCCCCCGCGTATCACTGAGTCGGTCCAAAAGAGTGTCCTGCATCGTCGTCACCCAGACTGAAGCCAACTTGCCAACGTCAGCAGAATCATCATCGGGAGCATCAACGACACCAGAAACTGGACGTGAACCGGCAAGCCGTCGAGTGGCTCGCCAGTCCAGTACATCCACGCCGGGGCGACGATCACAATCCCGAGCAGTGCGAACACCGCGAACCAGAATCGAACCGGGTTCACAAGAACCACCCATCCTGCTCGTCACTCTCACTTTCACTCTCGCCAGTCACGTCAACGCCGAACCCGTCGAACGAAAACGTCGCTTCTGCTGCTTCGATACCTGCGCCGCCCGCGGCCTGCGCTTTCGTCTGGCGCTGTTCGGTCAGGTCAACCGCACCAGACCCGAAGTCGCTCGCCACTTCGCGCGGGCCTGCACCAGTCCCGAACGCCGTCACGAACTCGTTGAACCAGCCCGCGCCCAGTCCACGGTCGCCGCCGCTCGATCTGCCGCCACCCAGCGAGAATTCACTGCCACCGCGCCGCTTCGACTTCCACGGGCGCGGCGGTTCGTCCTCGACCTCGGTTTCCGTCTCTGTCTCCGTCTCCCGCTCCGCCTCAAATTCCAGCTCAAGCTCAAGATCGTTCCGGTTCCGTCGGAAGTCGGGGCGAGTCTGTTGGGCCGTATCCGTTTGAGATTTCGCTCTCGTGTCCACGTCCGTCGCAATGTCTAAGTCCTCCTGCATGTCGGTGTCCGTGTCTGCGCCGACGAACCCGCGCACGAGGTCGAGGTCTATCTGCCCGTTTTCAAGCATCTGCGAGAACTGCTCGCGTTGCGCCTGCGTCTCCGCTGGCGTCTGTGGTTGCGTCAGCGACAACTCGAATCGGCCGCGAGGACGCCCCTTTCGGGCGTTCAACTCCGATTCTTGCGCGCGGTTCTGTCGCCGCCGCGATTCACGAACCGTGTCCGTTTCCGACGCGAACGGGCGTCCAACGCCGTCGTAGTCGCCGCCCTCCAGCACCTCGTATCCCGCCTTCACTTGCCGGTCAACCGCCTGCTGGTACAGATTCGGCGTCACGCGGTCGTCCTGAATCTCACCCGAGGTTTCCGTCCCACGACTTCGCCCTCGCCCCGCGAGACTCGCCTGGCCGCTCTCGTCCGCCACGAACTCCCGCACGTTCACGCCGAACTCCTGCATTGCCTGTGCCAGTTCACTCCGCCCTTGCGCGTCGCCCGCGATGCGTTGCAACGATTCGGACGGTTCGGACGATTCCACCGCCGACTCGATGTCGCCCTCGACCGGCGTGGTACTCGCCGTCTCGGTTGAATCCGCGGACTCAGTCGCACTCTCCGTTTCCGATGTGGTTTCCGCTCCCCGCGTTGGCCGCCTGCTGTCCAATGTCGCATCGAGGATGCTACTCGTATCGCTTCCGAGTGGTTCGCTCTTCGCGGCCACGAATGTCGATTCTGACGCCCTCGGTCGCTCCGTCGATTTCGACGCCCTCGGCTGATCCGTCAATTCTGACGCCCTCAGTTGATCCGTCGATTTTGACCCCCACGATTGCCCGCTCGCCGTGTCGAATTCCAGTTCTCCTCTGGCTTGGAGCAGATGATACAAGTCACCCGAACGCTGAGCCTCCGTGTCAACCTCCAGTTCACCGCGGGTACCGCCCGCACGGATGGAGTCAACCACCGCGTTCTGGTACGGCGTCGCCGGGAGCTCGCCCGTCCGCGCGAACTGGGCCGCACGGGCCGCCTTCGACTTCACCGCGCCCGCCGCACGTTTCCCGCCGCGAATCGCCGCTTCCTCCGAAAAGAGAAGCGGTTCCTTGTTCGGGAAGTAGCGATTCGCCGCCTTCCGTCCCTTCGCCGCTTTCGTCGCCGCGTAGCCCGCGCGCCCGAGGGCTTCCTCGCCCGGCTGGATGGCCATCCGTGTCGCCAGTTCGGTTCGCTTCCCGACCTTCGACGCCGTCGAAATCGCGCCATACGATGCCGCGAAGCTCCCTGCGAGGAGTCCCACGCTTTCAGCGGGGTTCTGTTTTGCCTGTTCGACGACAGCGGAAGCTACCGCCGTACCTCGATTCCTCGACTCGTCTAGAAACTCCCTTCCTCGACCTTCTAACGTCTCATTGGTACCGTATGCTCCATATTCCACACCTTCCAGACCAGTCTCCACCAGCCCCGGAACGTCCGCAATCGCACCCGTCCCTTTCACGGTGCCTTTGCCGAACCCACTGAGATTCGATTCGAACGCGGCGGCGGTGTCATCCTTTCCTGCGTACCGCAACGCAGTCGCAATCCCGGAGTTCGACGCATTCTTTTTGAACTCCTTCGCTTCACGGTTTAATCCGACCGTCCGCAATCCATCCGCAATTATAGAGTCCGACCCGCCTCTGCCGTCATCGAACACCGTCTCGGCCACGTCGTTGGTCGTCGCCGTGATTGTCTGACTGGCACCCTCCAGCGCGCCCTCGACCTCGTCTTCCGGGCCGCCGAGGCCGAACGACCAGTCGAAGTCATCCTGATCGACGGCCTTTGTTTCGACTTCCAGTTGGCCGGTTGGCCCGCGCCCAACGTCGGCGTGCACGCCGGGATTCGCGGCTTCGATTTCGTCTTCGAGGATTCGCTCGCCGAGTTGGCCGCCGGTACCTGCGTTCTGGCGGTTGTGCGTCTGGGCTTCGATGTCGGTGACGTTCACTGACCCGTCTTCATCGACGCTCACGGACAGGTTGCGGCCCGATTCGTCTTCGAGTTGATTCTCGATGGTGTCGGCTCGCCACTCGCGCCATTCGTCGGTTCCACGGGTCGGTGTCTCGACTTCATCGGTCGTCAGAACGTGCTGGCCGTCCGGGGTTTCCAGTTGGTCGGGTTGGTCGCCGAAAATGGGCGTGTACTGCACCGAGCCGTCCGATGCAGTGTTGACTTCGACGTACTCGGCTCCGGTCTGGTCTTTGATGCGCTGTCTGGTGAGCTTCTGTTTGCCCTCGTCGGAGTACTGCGCCACCAATTTGCCGTCTTCTTCACGAATCGTGACGTCGTCTTCGTCGAGGCCTGCGCCGTTGTTGGCAAGGATTTCTTCTTCGAATTCGCGCGCTTGCCTCCGTCGGTAGGCCTGTTGGTCGATGTTCAGCTCGACGGCGTTCTCGCCTTGATTGTACTCAATCGACCAGAGGTCGCGTTGGTTGTACAGCTCCGGGTTGTTGTTTCTGAGTTGCTGTTGGAGGTCATCGACGGCATCGGTCGCACCGAGTCCTTGCTGACGATCCGTATCGTCTTCCAATCCGGAGAGGCCGTCAGACGGCGCTTCGTCTTCGATGCCGGAGGGACTTCCCGTCCCTCCTATCCTATCGTTCAACTCGTCCCCTGTCGGGCCTTGCTCATCGACGTCCCGGATGTTGTCGTCACCGCCGTAATCGATTCCGCCGGGCGCTTCGAGCCGGTCGGGCGGCGACGAGCCATCACCGGAACCACCCGACGACGAGTCGCCTGTGCTGTCGTCTGGGGACGACCCCGAATCAGGCACGTCACGAACGTTGTCGTCGCCACCGTAGTCGATTCCGCCGGGGGCTTCGAGACGACCGTCGAACGAACTGGTTCGCGCCATCTCCGTCACATTTGCCGACTGATCCATCGTCTCCAGCGAGTGATTCGTCGGTGGTGCCATCTCCGCGGTCTTTTGCACCTCTTCGACGAACTTCTTGTTCCGCGACTTCGACTTCTTATCGACGCCGACGTCTGCTTCTATCGACTCCGCCGCCGAGGTCACAGTGTTCCGCGCCGCCTTCCTTGCTTCCGCGACGGCCCGGTCGGTATCAATCGCCCCCGCCTTCGAGGACGCCGCTTCTACTGCTTTCTCGGTCGCTTTCTTGGCTTTCTCCGCACCACTTTTGGCCGCTTGTTCGGCTCGACTCGGTTCGTCACTCTGTCGGTCGTCTCGATGTTGTGTAGCCGATTGTTTCGCCCGCTTCTTCTCGTCACTCCCACCGCCGCCACCTCGTGTATTCGGCATCGGCATCAGTCGTCACCTCCAGTTGCCGCGGCCTCTGCCGCCAGATACTGTGTTTGGGCCTTGTAGCCAATGCTGAAGGCCCCGACCACCGACACACCAGCAGCAACGAAGAGGGCGTGTTGCACTATCCCCGATGCGAAGAGGCCGCCACTCACGCCGAACACGGCGGTCGCAACGAACAGCAGTCGAGACGCCAGCACGCCTTTCTGCCACGTCATCATTCGTCCTCACCGCCGTCCGTGCAAATGCTCTCGATACGCCCGCTGGTGCCCGTTCGCTCCGCGAGTTTCTCCAAGAGTTCCTCGTAATCACTCGCGGTCATCACGGTGCTCGACCGGTGCCCTTCGCGTTCGATGAGTTCGAGTCCAAAGCCCCGCATTACATCCCACCTGCCGTGAATCGGTAGCCAGCGTAGATGACGAACGTCACGGCGAGCAATCCGTACATCAGCGCGGTCTGGCTCATCCCGCCGAAGAGATTATCGAAGAATCCCGGTGGTTTGTCCTCGGCTTCGAGGTTGATGGTACGCTCGACGAGGTCAACCTCGATGCCGGGGTACGCCGGGTCACGGAGATTGATCGGGTCTGCTTCACCCTCCCGGTGGAGTGCAACCCATGCGCCAGTGTCGCCGTCGGCGACCATCGCTTTGCGCGGGAAGTAGTATGGCTGGCCGTCGACGGTCACTTTCGGTAGACCCGAGCCGTCCTGCTCTGGCTTCACCCACTGCGGACTCGTCAGCGTTGAGTCCAGTCGATACCACTTCACGTACCCCTTCTTAGCGAGCCGACTACCCCGCTGGAGGTGGCGAGCAACGCGCAGATAGTCCAGCGGCGACGTGGACACATCAGGCGGCGAGAAGTCGATAGGTTCGCCTTCCTCGAACTCTTCGGCGAGTTCGTCGAACTCTGCTTCGCGTTCTGCCCGATGCTCCTCGTAGTACCAGTACGCGACACCCGCGCCAGCGATGCCAACCACGCTGAGCAGGAGGGTGACGATGAGGGTGATCATTTAGTTCGCCCTCCCGCGACCGAGCAACGGACTTGTATCCGTGTCCGCGTCGTCCTGTATCTCGTTGCGGCGAACGCGACCGAAGTAGTTGTCCTGCAATCGCGCGCCCTTGCTCTTCGTCGTCTCGTGGTACGCCGCCGCCAGCGAGTTGAAAATCGGCTTGAACGGATCGAGACTCGTCTTCTCGTCGATTGCCGCCGCCTGCTCGACGCTCAACGAGTAGCGCGAGTCCGCAAGCGCGTTCCAAATCTCGTTCCCGCGTTCGAACAACGCCGTCGTGCGGCCATGCTCGTCGATGTCGTCGTCGTCGAGTGGCTTCCAGATCTGGGGCTCATCTTTCATTTCGTTGTAAAAACTGAACCCTTCGTCGGCGAGTTTGACCTTCGTTTCCTGTACTGCGCGCTTCCGGAGCGTCTCGCTAAACGCGATGTCAGTGACGAGGCCCTTGCGGACGCTCCGCATTTGCATCGCAATGTCCTCGTCGTCGTAGTAGCCGGTTCCGAGGTTGATTTGTTCGAGTAAATCGCTGTACTCCGAACTCCGAATGATGGAGAAGGCGACGTCGAGGTCGTCGCGCGGCTCGGTGTCGTTGCCACTTGCTTGGTGTGGTTGTGCTTCCATGTTAGAGATCCTCCGCGAGTGTTTGGCTCATGAGCACTGCCCCGAGGAGCATCACGAGGCCACCGAGGCCGAGGCTCCCGAGGACGCCGATGTTCAGTATCTGTGCGAGTGTTCTGGTCTGGTAGTCGTAGCTCACGGTGGCGTTGTCCCGAACCGCAGTGCCGTTGAACTCACTGTAGGAGTACGAACGAGTCTCTCCAGTCCGGATTTCGACGCCCGTCAGCGCGATGGCGCTTCCCGCGATGATGATGATGGCCGCGCCGATCATGGCGACGCCCTTGTAGCGCAGAAGCTGGCCGATAAGCCAGACTGCGAGGCCAAGAACGACCAGACCGGCCACGACGTTGAATAGCATTAATTGGTCACCTCAGGCTGTTCTGGGTACGATAAAAGAAGGTGAATCGTGTCGGTGGCGTCGGGTTCGAGGCTGGTCATCAGACCATCCCCTCCACAGCGGAGGCGATTCCGAAGAAGATCAGAACCCCCATCCCGACCGGGATGAAGCCAACCACGAGCGTTGTCAGGTCGTCGCTGGCTTGGTAGTCGTAGCTGACTTTCACGTCCTCGCCCTCGTCGAAGAGGGTGCTCGAACTGTTCAGGTCGAGTGTGCCCGACCCGTCGTCGAGCGTGTAGTCGGACGCAGACGCAACTTCGTAGCTTTCGGACGTGTCGTTGTAGCCGTAGACCGTCTCGCTCCCCGGGTCAATGTTGTAGCCCCGGAGGTCGATACTCTCGTCGAAACCGACCCCGTGAGAGTCGTTGAGCACTGCCTGCGACCCAGTGTTGTTCGTGACGGTCGAGTTGACCGGCGAAAGCATGATGAGTCCGACTGCTGCGAAAACTGATAGCGTGATTACGACTTTCGCAGTTCCCGATGCCATGTATTAAATATGGACATTAGGTTCGTGCCATAATCGGGCCGACAGTTGCGACGAAGATCAGGACACCGAGCATCACCGGAATGAAACCGATGATTGTCGCGGTGAGACCAGTCATATTCGAGCTTTCGATTACGTCGTTCGTAATCGGAATCGCCACTCCGACACCGACGATGACAGCGACTGCAATACCGATGATCAGCGACACGAGGTTTCCTCGTGCCTGTGCGCGGTTGTCATCGCGCATTCGCGTGAGCAATGTTTCGATAAATCCGCTGGGTAGTTTGTCCATGTAGTGTTCACCTCCTGATTACCAACCCGTTAAAGGGGGATATGAATAAGAATTGTCGGAGTTATTGAGGTGTTTAATGAATTATCTAAGTATCCAGCACAGTAGTTATGTGGATAGAATACCTGTAATGATATATGTCAAGTAGTACGGTCAATGAGAAAATTATGACACATCGTCAACAGAATACCCCCGAAGGCGAACCACTCCTCAAACTGAACCGCAACCTCACCGTCACAGGTGGCGGGAGTGTGAACGTCAACGTCGCTACGGAAGCCTGTGACATTATCGGCTTTCCCCGCGCCGAGAACGCCACCGGAACAGAGGTTTCCATTGAAATCTACCGCGACAGATACGTCGTGCGACCCAAGGACGAATGAGCACGAACACCCCAGAAGAGGCCTCAACCCAGCGTTGGGAAGGGTATTCCGATTACCAGTCTGTCAGCAACCGAGTCGCGGCCGCGATCGACGACGCCATCGATGCGTTCGCGTACATTCAGTCGCTCCATCTCGAAAATGAGCGCATCCGCCAGCGCGAAGCCGCGCAAGCCCGAAGCCGAATCCTCGGAGTTACCATCAAGCTCCTCCCAGAGCTCGAAGCGAACGCTGGCCATTCCGACACAGAAGACGATGACGACGTCTACCGCGACATCCTCCAGCGGTGGACGAAATCCTACGACGGCGGAGACGGGTTTCTCGACCGCTTCCAAACTATCCAACTCCAAAAGGAGTGTCCCGACTGGCTTCACCAGCTCGTCAAAGACATCCGGAAAGCGGGCTGGGAAATTGGCTACCTGCAAGCAGGCCGCACCGTCACCGAATCGACTCTTGAACCGAACGAAGAACAAGCACGCTCGATGTTCGAGGAGTAACAGCATAGATGGAACGCTACAAGCGATTTCTGGAGAAATTACACGAGCACGTCCAACGCGATTGGGACCGTCTCATGCCTGTCATCGGCGAAGAAGGGGCCGGGAAAAGCACGCTTATCCTTCAGTCAATCTGGCTCTACGAACAGATTCGTGGCAACGACCCGACCCCGGAGAGCGTCCTCGATTACATCGTCTTCGATGACCGCGACGCGTTTAAACAGAAGTTGCTAACGGCAGACGCTGGCGACCCGATCGGTGTGATGGATGCCGCCCATATCCTGTACAACAAGGACGTGATGATGCCCGACCAGAAGGATGTCGAAAAGAGTCTTCTCGACATTCGAACTGAAAACTACGTTATCTTCCTCGGGTATCAGGACTGGGGCGACATTCCCGACCAACTGCGAAAACGACGCGCGAAGAACGTGATTCAGGTGCCAAGTCGGGGAACGATCAAGGGGTACAACCGCCGCCAACTCGACGAGAAGTACCACAAACTCGACGACATGCAGTGGCCCGACCACGCGCTCACCGACACGTTTCCGTCGCTCGAAGGTACGCGGCTCTGGAAGCGCTTCGACGAAGTTGACAAAGAGCGCAAACGCAGGCGTCTCCAGCAAGATGACGACAGCGACGCCGAACTGACACCGCAGGACGTCGTCGGTAAAATCGTCGTCGAGGACGCACTCGAAGAGTACGTCGAAGTGAATGAGTTTCAGAAGCGAGCGTACTACTCGAAGTCGTTGCTCCGTTACGATTACCCAGACCTGAGCGATCAGCAGGCAGACCAAGTCCGGTCGGCATTGACTCGTGAGGCAGACCCTGAAACACTCGCTGACCTCGATGGGACAGACACCCCACCCCCCACGGGTGAGGGAAAATCATGATATACGCGCGCTCGCGCTTTGCACGCGGGCGGGTGCGCGCGACGCTCGTTCTGGTCTGAAACCGATTTTCCCCCTTTAGAGGTGATTTTAGTCGATTTCTTCGGCGGTTAATGGCGACTCGTCAACGTCGAGCTCCTCGGCCAACCCGACGATGATGCCTTCGGGGCCGCGCACATAGCAGAGGCGGTACTCGTCTTCGTACTGGGCGACTTCGTCCACGAGTTCGGCACCGTGGGAGCGGAGGCGGTCGAGAACTTCGTCGATGTCGTCAACGGCGAACATGATACGGCGGATCCCCAGGGTGTTCACCGCGGGTTCCTCGGATCCATTGCGGGTGGCTTCGGGCGTGATGAATTTCGCGAGCTCGATGCGGCCGTGGCCGTCAGGAGTTTGCATCATGGCGATATCGTTCTGGACGTTCTCGAGCCCCACAACGCGGTCAACCCACGCTCCCTCGACGCGCATCTCGCCCTCCAACTGCATGCCGAGCTCCGTGAAAAACGCCTTCGCAGCTTCGAGATCCTCGACCACGATGAGGACGTTGTCCATTCGCTTGATCGCCATAGTCTGAGAAAATTAAGCGAGGAGTGCGCAAATAGACTTCGCTGGCGAGGAAAGCATGGCGTGGAGTTTCGTCGCGAGCGATAAGCGATTGTATCTACCAATTAGAGGGATCGGTCGAGGTTTATGAGCAAGACAGGTGATAGCGAGTTCTTGAAACTGTGTCCACCAGTGCCGTGAGCAGACGAATGCGCTGTACTTACGTTTGAGACGTTAACTCCCTTTGCGGTCATATTCCTAGAAATTTGGGGTGAATGCGGCCGCTCAGAATGATGTCGAGGCTGAATTCTGTCTGGGTCTAACCAAGAACTGGACACCAATCGACCAGACCCTTCCGCTTCCTTTGAATTCGCGGGATAGGAGTTCTGAAACCGTTTTCGGCACGCTAACTGTAGAGTTCAGTCGATAAAATATGGTCTCGTGTACCCCTACTCGAGACAATTAAAATAAGAGAACCAACTCATTGAGTAGCGATTGTCTATCGAACGTGGGTCACGCTACCAGCCGAACGTGGATGTCGAACTCATCATAGGTGACGACAGGGCGCTTTGACCGACCTTCCTGAACGAATTCAACGACATTCAGTTCCGCCAGCTCGTTCAAATTGCGACTGACCTCCTTAATGTCGCGCTCGACCAACCGCGCGGCTTCTCGCATACTCGCCGGGTTATGCTGGCGAATCGTCCGCAACAGTTCGAGGTTCTTCTCACTGAATAATCGCTGGAGGTCTGCCTCGTCCTGAAGACTGAGGACATTACGCTCCTCCGGTTCTTCGCCCTGTTCCATTGCTTCGATTGCGTTCAGGGTGTCCTCGTGGAAGTCGTCAGTCGATTCAACCCGAATGTGGAGTGTTGTGCTCATTGCCTTGCCTTTGCCGCGTTTCTTAGCGATACTCGTTGACTTCCCGGACGAACCGACGATACAAGTCGGCCATTCCGGGGAACTCGATGATTGTAACTTCGTTTCCTGTATGCCGTTCGTGGCCTTTCGTCGTTTCGTGTGCGTTGTCGTATCGAACGACGGTCTCGCCGCCGAGAACCCCGAAGTGGAGTCGGTACTTCCACCCGCATGGATAGCGCGGGTGATTCGGGGCTTTTCGAATGAGGATGGATTCAACGTAGCCGTCGAATTTCCGTGTCCGACTCACTTCGAGGTCATCGTCTGCCATCTTCAACTGTTGGTACTATCCCCATCATCATAGCTGTTGGGCTTTGACCCATCATATGTGGCCAACCAGATGTCCATACCAAGCAAAACACGCCAGAAGCGCCGAATTCGGGTGCTGAACTCCCTTGAGGTTAGTTCGCTATGTGTTCTCATAGGTGTGAAGCGACTCGCCGAGGTCAAGCTTTGCGACTGGAATGGTGAGTAGAAACGCGATGCTCTCTTCGAATAACTCTCGTCGAGGAATTCATCCCTAAAGCTATGGTCGGTTTCAGCCAACGAGCTAAGGGTACCTGCTAATAATGACCATTTACTGAACCACAACTTCAGCACACCCGTACATTGAATACGTCAGCACACCAAGTACAGCGTATGCCTGTACGCATCGAGGAGTTCGAAGCCGGGGATCTCCCAAGTGGCCCAAGCGTGCCCCAACAGGTACTTGGCTATCTCTATACAAACCGGGACAAAGCATTCACCCGGTCGGAAATCGCTACCAGTATTGACGAGGATCCGAACACAGTTGGGACAGCCCTCTCACGGTTGAAACAGCGCGAACTCGTGCGACACAGAGGAGAGTACTGGGCGATAACGAACGATCTCGATCGGGTTGCAGACGCGTACGCTCTTCACACGATCACGGAACGGCTCAATCAAGACGAAGGAGCGATCGAGCCTGACGAGTGGGACGCAGTCGCTCCGGACGAACCACATCCAAGCGAGAGAGACGGATAAATGCAACCGGAACGTGGCGATGTGGTTCGAAGTTCGAACCCGTTCAAACTGGGCGAAGATAGCCAACGACCGTGGCTCATCGTCAACAACGAATCGCATCCGTTCGGCGACGAGCAGTACGTGGCTGTTGCTATCTCGACGAAAGAGTACGGTGATTCGATTCCTCTGGAGTCAACTGTCTGGAAAACAGGTGGTGTACCATACGAATCGTTCATTTCTCCATGGGCAGTCCACTCCCCTCGTATCGAAGATCTGGTGGTGTGGCAGGGCCGAGTTACGGAGGAATTCGTCGGTCGCATCGTTGATTCACTTGAGACGTATCTTCGATGACGATACAGTGTGCGCTCAGAACACTACCGGGCGAGAATCTACTAGTAAACTCATCTACACTCAAGTTGTGGCGCTCTTGAGATTCGATTGTCCCAAAAGACGTGCTGATAATAGAAATATAAATAGAGACAAAATTCGTCATCCGAATCTCCCAGGCCATCAAACTCAAAGGTCTCTTGGTATTCACCAACCGTTCCATGGAATGCGACAGGATAGGCACCTTCTGGTGGGTCGACAAACACAACCTCCTCGCTGTCAGCCGCAACTGTCTGTGATTGCCAATCTAACATCCCCTCTTCGATTTCGAGAGCGACGTTGAATGTCCGGGATTGATTATCTCCATTGTAGACTATTACCCCAACTTCTTGAAGGGAAGCCTTTGTTCCGAGAATATCTGCACATCCAGAAAGTATAGACAAAGGAACACATCCACTGGAGAGCAAAACATCTCGACGGGAGGGCATCATTGTTTATTTGATTGACGTATACTCAACTGTTACGATTTATATGCCATCTGTCTTGTACAATCACCATTCTGTATTGAGTGACCGACTCATACTATATTCACGCGGTGCATTCAGCACGGCTGCCGAAACCTATCACGTGCGGCAGGTTTCAACAAAGCCATCGTCGAAGATGCTTCAGCTACTCAGTGCTCATAGCCACGACACCTTCTCACGTTCACGTCGCTGTGCTTCCGGGCTGTGCGTCCCTCGGTAGTGATCGAGGAACGTGTCGAGGTCGTCCCAGCCGCCCCAGTCGCAGACCACCATCGCGTCCACGTCCGCCGAGCGTAACGACGTGGCCCACGTTCGGCGCAAGTCGTGGAAGCCGACGAACTCCCAGCCCGGCTCGTCGGTCGCGTCGAGGAGGTCTTCGGTTGCCCGCTCCATCCAGCGCCGGAGCGTTCGCGTCGAAACGCCGACGACCGGGTCGTCAGCTGGGGCGTCGCGGACGTCGCCGACGGTTCGAATCGTCGTGGCGAGCGTCGGCGGAATCGGCGTCTCGCGGTAGTGGTTCGTCTTCGCCGATTTCCAGACGCGAAGCATCTGTCCTGCGTCGGTGTCGGCGACGCGATCCGGCGCGACCCGGACGACCTCGTCCGACCGGAGGCCGCACCGTACCGCCAGCCCGACCGCGATGCGCTTCTCGGTGTCTTCGAACTCGTCGAGGAGCTGGCCGACTTCGGATTCGGACAGCCACACTTTCATCCCGTCGTCGTTCTCGTAGTCTACTAAGTTCATGTCCGGTAAACTCCCTTCACGGTCATATTTCTAGAATTTTGGGGTGAATACGTACTCTCAGGTGGGAGTCGTGGCCGGATTATGTCCGCGTTTGAGTGGAGAACCGGACATCAACAAGTCAGAAAAGTTGCGATATATCCCCAAACGTGGGGAGGAAACAGATGATAACCAATTTGGTATTAGTGATTGAAATTGGCGGCTACCGGCACCGACTCTCGTTCTTTCCTCATTTCATCACATCTGTCCACAAACTCTTTCAGGGTCCCGTATATGCTGTCATCCTGCAAAATCTGTCGTCGTTCATTAATATAATCTTCCGCAACTTCGTACGTCCTGATTACTGAGGTACCACGTGCCTCGTAAAGTACAGCTTCGTCTGTATCTCCTTTTTTCCAAGATACAGCAAGAAATTGGTAATAATTCAGAACACGCATTAGGTGCTCATCTGTCTGATTATTTATCCTAACTCCCCTTTTATCCGAATTCTTTTCTGGTAGGTATCCTCTATTGACCATCTTTGCTACTTCAAAAAGCGATTCCGTTAGCACAGGATTAGATACTGTTTCCGAGATCAGTTCGGAAGTACGAGCGCGCTTTTCAGTATCTCTTGCTCGTTTAAATCCAATTGCACCGAGGAGTGTCGCTGTGAAAATTGAGATAGCTGCAAAAAAGTCTCCAACCCTTACTTGATTATTCACCTGAAAATCAAGACCTAAAATTCCAATCAATATTAATCCAACTGCTAATGTTGAACCTAATACGACGATTATCACTACTGCTGCAACCAGAATATCTGACAGGAACTGGTTATCAAGAACTCGGTTCATAAATATAGGACTACTAACTAATCCTTAGTAATTTACCTGTTGAACGATCATTGGTGAGTCTCATTTTGGTATGGATTTAATAAATCCTATATCAATTCTCCTGAGAAATCGAATCGCTGACCTTGAAGTCGCTGCAATCTCTAGTAATGCCCGTTTCTATTAGAAGCTCAACTACTCAGTTTCACTTTCAGTGTGCTATCGGGAATGCTTCAATACTACCTTTGTGGTATGAACGGCTGTATGGCAGTTGTCAAAGTGAAGATTGCGAAGCAGTCCCAGAAGTGGCGCTATCGCTGTCCGAATGGCCACACGACCTGGGAGCCGACGAATAACCATCTGTGGTGTCGTTCCTGCGCACGACAGCTCGACGTCGATCCGGAGTTCTGGGCAGTGTACGACGCGAAGACTCAAGAGAAAATTCCTCGGGAACGGCTCGTTCTCGACGTATAATATATTGAAGATACACGGACTACTTTCACTTTCAGTACGGTGTCGAAAACCATTGAAGTAGGTCATGGCTCTCTCGAGGAGTGGGATGAAACGACACTACCCGAATGGCCGGTGTACCGAAATTCGAACGCTTTGCGGTTCGAGGGTGATTCTCCGTGGTTGACGCGGTGTTCCCGTACCCTGGTGGGAAGTCGCGTCTTTCCTCGTGGATCCTTGAGCACGCCTCCGAACACACGTGTTTCGTCGAAGTCTTCGGCGGTGCAGCTGGTGTGCTGGTGAACAAGGATCCAGACATCAGCAAGGTAGAGGTGTACAACGACCGCGACGGCGATCTCGTGCATTTCTTTGAAGTGCTGCGCGACCGCCCGGACGAGCTGGTCGAATGGCTGGAGACGGTTCCATACTCGCGAGTGATTCACTCGAAGTGGGCCGACGCCTTTTATGGCGGGTATCGTCCCGGCGACGAAATCGTCCGCGCTGGGCAGTTCTTCTATCTGCGATACTCGCAATGGGGTGGTGCATACGACAGTCCGAGCGGTTTCGGGACGAGCAAGGTATCGAGTCGAGCGCTTAGCTACGCGAACAAGATCGAGCGGTTGGAAGAGTTCGGAGCGCGGTTCGACGATGTCGTCCTGGAGAACCTCGATTGGCAGGAGGTGTTCGAGAAGTACGACGGCGAGGAGACGGTGTTCTACTGCGACCCGCCCTACGTCGGGAAAGAGTCGTACTATCCAGTGAGCGATATCGACCATTCCGAGTTCGTCGAAGCGTTGCGAGAGTTGGATGCGAAGTGGATCGTGTCGTACTCGGAGCTACCAGAAGGGTTAGAAGAGTTTCGAGTCGTTGGGCGAGGCGATTCGAATTATATGGGGAACGGGAAATCAGGGAGTGCGAAGAAAACACGGGAGCATTTGGTGATGAATTTCGATCCCTGATTACAATTTATAAACGGGTTTTAGAACATCTCTATTCACTACCTGCGTGTTGGTTAATCGTCAGCTCCACCAGTCGTCTCGACTATGCACAGCCTCAAAAAAAAGATGTCTTGTCCTCCAGCACACTCTAATGTCGGATTGTCACAAAACCGAATGGGGAGACGTTCCTTACTGGTACTGTTCACACACACGCGAGAGACCGTTCTCTAAGCTCAGCTGTGGTTCCCAGCCCGTTGCTTCGTACATCTTCGACGAATCCGCCATCGTATCATGGACATACACCTCGTCCGGAATCGGGTTTTCGATGTAGTCCGGTTCGATGTCGGTACCGAGTTCTGCATTGAGCATCTCGACTAGTTCGTTGAATGAGACAGCAGTACCCGTTCCGAGATTGTAGACGCCGGTCAACTCGTTTTCAGCCGCAAGCACTAATCCCCGGACGATGTCGTCCACGTGCGTGAAGTCACGAGTTTGCGACCCATCGCCAAACAGTACCGGACGCTCGCCTTTTGCGAGATCATCCGCGAACTGAGCGATCACGTTTGCGAACTCACCTTTGTGTGCCTCAGAACCACCGTAGCCTTGGTACACCGAGAAGAACCGCATTCCGGCCATATTCATGTCGTAGTGGTTAGCGAAGTATTCTGCGTAGCGCTCGCGTGCGAGTTTCGGTGCCTCGTAGCCCGTGTTCACAGCAACATCCATTTCGACTGGGGAGGGTTCCGTTCGACTCCCGTAGATGGACGAAGTCGAGGCATAGACGACTGTCTCGCAGCCGTCGTCGCGTGCTTGTTCGACGGTGTTGACAAACCCTTCGACGTTGACTCGCGCGCCTTTCGTTGGGTTCTCTTCGTGCATCGCATACGACGACAGTGCTGCGAGATGGAAGACGACGTCTACGTCCGTTGGGAGGTCATCATCGAGGACGCTTGTTTCGTGGAATTCCACGGTGTCGTCGAGATTCTCGGGTGTTCCGAGATAGCCGTCGTCGACGACCACCACGTCATTCTCGGTCGCAAGGTTGTTTGCAAGATTCGATCCGATGAAGCCTGCCCCGCCTGTAACGAGGATTCGTTTATTGTTGAGTTGCATTTGTTTCTCGCTGTCGGTATCACAGGATGTCTGCCTGTGTTCAGTGTCTACTACCTGCTTCAGTCTTTCCTGTCTTATAACCCGTCATAATTTTGTAACCAGTATATAGATATGAAATAATCATAGAAGAGAAATCAGGAGACAGTATCGGAGACAAAAGCTACGGAGAGGCTGTGTTGTTATTCTGGAGGTTGGACAGGCGTCATTTCTCACTCCGGATTTCGTGGAATACAACTTCTACCGTCTCATTCTGATACGACGGATATGCTGCTGCAAACGCGAGTGTGTTAACAGGTTGATAGTCATACTCACGACCGTCGATGTGTCGTGTTTCAGATTCTGGTTGACTCCAGCCATACTGGTCATACAAGTTTGCAATATCCACTGTCGTTTCTACTCGTTCTCCCTCAGTTGCAGGGACGTACACGAGGATATACTGATACTCCCCCGGACGGTACACGACTTGTCGTTCATCGACGTCTGCATAGACCACCCAAACACGATGATTCCGTTCGCCGATTTCAACCCCTGTTGCGTGACTCGGATGTTTTATTGGGTTCTCTACGAGAGTGTGCGGAGTTGCCTCGATATGAAGTTTCTCGGGAAAATCGGTTCGCTGTTGGATACCTGCCATCGCCCAAGGACCTTCTTTCCGTGCCGCATAATCGACGCGAAGATGAGCAGAATCGTTCTTATTTTCGATTGTTAATTCTTCAGTTCCATGGTCGCTCGTCGAGATGCCCCATCTATATGGCCGGAAGAAGTCCTCTCCCGGGTTAATCTGCCAATGTTGAAGCTGGGGGTTCAGAATTTTCGGCGCGGTATCAGAGGAGAACGGTGGTACTATCTTCTTTTTCTGGACATCGGTTCCGATGTCATTGAGGGATAACACCGTCTCCGACCCAAATGGCGGGCCAAACTGAGGAACTTGAGCACTGATGCGATAGGTCGAGCGTTCGCCGGGGTCTAACGTTTCAGCACCCGATTCGATATTCCAGTAGTTCCGTGTTTGAAGGCCTCCGTGAAGGGTATTAAACACAGGGGAGATTGACTGGTCACCCGTATTGGTCACGCGCACCTGCATTTGGGTTGCTCGCTGAACATCCGTCGGGTCGGACCACGACACGACTTCGAACTCAGCATCGAGTGTCGATTCATCTCGGAGAATGACTGCACCGCTTACCCCCGCAACGATGACGATACCAACGATGGAAAGAGCTACTAGCCCCTTTTTCCGCCCTTCGAGTTGGTTCGGTTTACGCATCGTCTACCTCCTCTGAATGGCGAGCTTTTGATTTGCTATTCGAATGATTGGTGTTGGTAATGTCTGTAGTCATTCTTTTGATAAGTGGTATTGGTGTGGACTCTGTCGCATCTAGTTGCAATAATGCGGCATAGTAGGCAATTGGCACATAGAAAATGAAATAGTTTTGAAGACTCCGATAATTTAGTAACAGAACAAACGCAGGTGCCATCCACGCGATCCACTTTATTTGGCCGAAGTAGAGCGCGTACAGTGCCAATCCGGCTATAAGGACGAGCAAGAGGAGAAACGTAAAGAACGACTTGGGAAGCACATACGTCCCAGTAGTGCTGAGAAGTGAGAGACCGACACCTTGCTTAACGAGCGGTGCTCCGCCTGCCGTAATTGGGGTAAGCGTTCCTCGAACCCAACCCTTCGGATTCCACAGAATAAACGGAAGGTTCGGGAGTAAAAATGCGGCAAAACCGTATATTAGACAGGTACGCGCCCGAAGAGCGAATGCACGATACGATTCGCTCTCCATATACAACCATACGGCAAGGAAGGGACCGATAAACCACGGTGTTTGCTTAACTGAGAACGCAAGACCAGCAAAGATGGCGGCAACTGCATAGTTCTCACGGTGCCAGTACTTCATCGAGAAGAGAATTGGGAGAACCCACAAAATATCGAACACGCCACCAAAACTGAACAGTGTTACATTCGGATCTGTGAACACGACGGCGAACGGTGCAAGTGCGAGACTTGCGGGAGATTCTCGAACTAAGAAGGCAAGCGTGAGAACCAGTACAACAATAGCTGTGAGATTCAAGTTCGGGATTCCAAGTAGCGCCTGCGGAACAAACAATAGAAAAGAAAGAGCAGGGTACGAGAGGGACGCTACTGTACTTCCATCAGTACGGTACGTCATGAAGCGATTATTAATTGGATAGTTCTCAAAGGCAGGTCGCATCGAATGCATGTATGGATTTTTTCCACTAAGTAGTAGGTCAACAGAATACTGACTAAAGAGGATGCCATCGGTTCCCAAATATTGGCCATCCGTTTTTGTTAAGAACACGACGGCAAACCAAAGCAAGCTAACCAATAAAACAGCGTACGCAACCGTCTTTCCATGTTTTCTTGTATTTATAAAATTTGTTGCACCGGTGAGAATCATTCCGATACCAGTTCCATATGTCAGAGATACGACTACGAGAACAGTGGGGTTTTCAAATGAAGGAAGACGATTCGTTAAGGTAAGTCCAAACTCAAGAAAGATTGCACCCGCTACGACCAAGAGTGCTCTCCCGATGCCCTCTACTAACTTCCCGTCTAATTCGCCTCTCTTTGCTGTCTTCTTATTTCTCATTTAGATAGACTATTTTAACGTCTTCTGTGTCTTTTTCGCCCGTATCTGCACTCTGGTTCGATATTTTGTCAATTTTGTCAAACCAAATTTATATTTGACAAATGCTACTGAACCCGCCACCATAATGGTTTTGATAGTGATGTAAGATGGACAGATAACCATCGAATACTCCGAGTTGGTGGTGAGAAAGTAATTAGCATAGAATACTCATAAATTCCTGCAAATCACCTCACATCCACTCACGAAGTCTTTGAAGAGACATCGAGGAATCCTCCTGAATTGCATCGACCATCCGTCGTAAGAGATCGCCAAGAACGACTAGATGAAGCGAGATGATGACGACTGCAATCGTATGCCGATGTGAGTAAACGATCTGTGCAAGCCATCCGTAGTTTGTGTTGAGGTAGGCGAGTTTATCAATCATCGACTGCTGGACGACTCCCTGAAAGCTATTCACGACGAGGTGGCGAGCATCGTACCATTTGAGTTCTTGAATGATGAGCACCTGTTCATCCAGCACGGCGGCCGCTGTCTGCATCGTCAACACGTAGGATGTGGCTGTCATGATAATCCCCGTGGGGTGTCGCCACGAGATGACTCCTCGGTCGAGAGCGAACAGTGCGAACGGCCAGAACCAGAGGAAGTAGTTTAGGTTCCCGATTTTATTAAGGAAGACCATGGAAAGCAACGCTCCACCGAGAGCGAGGATGAGGGCCTCGTCGGTTTCGGTCTGCCAGCCGAGGAGCACGAGATAGGCGTAGACAGGGAGCCAGACGAGTTGCCACAGCCACTTAACGAAGCCAATTTGGTCGAATGCAGCAACGTCGTACTGGAGCAACAGCAGTGGAATGTGAAACAACGAGAGGCCCTGTGGGAATCGAACGCCTTGGAACCCGACGAGCTGGTAATAGTAGTTGAACGGGGAAGAGAGAAGGAACGGGAGCGAAATCGCACTGCCAATCACACCCGCCGTCGCGATTGCTTTCAGCATATCACGCCTGCCAAAGCGAGCGATACCGAACGGGAGCAGTATTATCGGATAGATTTTCACCATCGCTCCGAGGGCAAGATACGCGCCAAATCGGCCCGGCTTTTCGTCGAGCAGACTGTAGCAAGCGAGCAACACCAACGGAACGGTAACGAGTTCGAACTGAAAGCCCCAGAACGTGTAGAGTGGAATGACCGATGTCCACGAGAAAAGTGCGAGCAGACCGAGGCCCATGTGATACTGGGCGAGAACAACTGTTGCGAGGACGGGCGGAGTGAACAGCCAGTATCGAGCAACTGACCAGCCCCATCGTCGATACAGAAGATGTGCACTTGCGAAAAATCCGGCCATGAGCGGGATCCGAGCGATAATTCGGATCCAGTTGAGAGTTGTCAGCGGCGTCACTTGAACGAAGATATTGTTGGCAGTCGCTCGACCGAGAAGTTCGAACGCGATGAACAGGTATGTCGAAAGTGGAGGGTATTGACTGTTTGAGTTCGCGTACACGTTCCAATTCTCGGTAAGACTGTCGCTCCACGTGAGCATGAAGAGATGAACATCGTAGTAGTTCCACGCAATCGGCGAACTCACGAGGAGTGTTACTCCGGCAACGGCCATCGAGGCGACGTACCGTTCTCTGGCTGTGCTCTCCCGAATTCGGGTAATCCCACGATGATGAAGCTTACTTGTACCCTCTAGAGTAGACTGATGATTTCGTTGGTAGTGAACGATACCGCCGATCATGAGGAGCAGTGAAGTGACCCATCCGAAAGGAGACAACCATCCAACAGACCCAGAAAGGATAACCTCACCGACTAAAAGGCAGGACGCAAGGGTTATCCCAAGCAGAAAGAGCGAGGAACCTAGTCGGGGGGACAGATATTTGGAGGATACCATTTGGATACTTACTCGTTGGATGGAGGGGTCGTCTTGGGGTCTGCTGGAGCTACTGTATCAGCAAGATCGAGAAGGTCACTTACGACATCATTGAACGATTCACCGCGGTTTTTCCGAGCATCGAGCCGAGTCCATGTTTCATCAGTAATCGAAATCGTTGTCGTTTCCGAGCGATTCGCCATTCTTGTTCAAGTTGATGATATGAACTTATAAAACTATAGAATCATATCCACGGTTCTAAAATCGAATAGGGACTCGAACAAGAACAGACAAAGTCAAACAGACTGGCGTGTACTAATCAGCGTCTTGAGGATACTTTTTGGGGGGTGCTGTGACACCGAACTGAGATACAGCTCAAAACACCACGCAGTAACCTCGGTACCAATGAGAGCGAGTAGATAGTACCAGGGTTTCGCTGCAATTGTCATCGCAAGGATTTCCGTTGGCGGAACAATCCAGACAATCAGTGCAACGGCCGCAAGGCCATGTGAAAGGGGTCGGTATTGGTGACGGAGGAGTACAATTAGTATTCCGAGAAGAAGGCCGAGTTCGAACGCATGAATTTCAGGCCATGTCGAAAACCACGTTCCGGGTACTGTCGCCATGCAGAGGGCAACAGTATTCGGCACCTTGAGTACGAATCGCCTTCTGCGTGTTAAGTGTCAGAATATCCTACGATTCGACGGCATCGGTCGTATCGAACGCATAACCGTCCGTTCCAAGGAAATTAAAGAGGGCACTTCCACAGATGGCAAGAACGTTAGCGATGAGCGCAGGAACGAGCAGGTATTGAACTGACGTGATGAGAACCGCCGTATACAGCAAGAAGCCTGCCAGTGACACCGCGTTGAAGCGGTAGTATTTTGCCCAAATCCCAGAGGTGGGTCGGTTGAAAGTCACTGCCCAGTTCCCGACGAAGTTGAAGTTGAGTGCCGCAATAAATGCCATCGCACCTGCAAGCAGATAGTGAACTCCACTTCCCAGGTGAAGTACCGAAAAGAGAAGCGTATTCAATACCGCACCAATCGCACCGATAAGGCCAAATTCCATGGCCCGAACCGCTTTGCTGGGCGAAACGTACCGAGAGAGTCGTGAAGACGTGATACCAAGCCCCAGTACGTGTTCGACGAATCGCTGATACTGCGTCGGAGTCAGTTTGCTTTCTCCGCGTTCACGGTCGTGAAAGAGGTACGGTACTTCAGCAACGGTTTCGTAGTCGCATTTTGCAAGAATTTCGAGTAGAATCTTATACCCGCGTGGGGTAAGTTCCACGTCGGAGACGAGCGTCCGCCGAACCGCAAAGAACCCGCTCATTGGATCGGAAACACGCCGTGCTGCAGGCACCCCGATTTGAGCAAAGAGCGTTGCACCCTTGCTTACAAGATGCCGGTGAAGCGGCCAGTTTTCTACGCCGCCACCCGCTACGTTTCGACTCCCAATGGCAATATCCGCCCCATCTGCGAGTGCCGAGAACAGGTCGGAGAGTTTCTCTGGGGGGTGCTGTAAATCGGCATCAATTACGGCACAGAACTCGTGGCGAGATTCTTGAAATCCACGAGTGACTGCAGTCGACAGCCCTTTTTCATTCGTTCGTCGAATAACACGGACGCGACCGTCTGCTCTGTACGCTTGCTCTGCAATCTCCCAGGTTCGATCCGGTGAGTCGTCATCAACGATGATGACTTCTGTAGTGTAGTAACTTGGAAGCGCATCTAAGACTCGAGTCGTGATCTGCTTGATGTTATCCGCTTCATTGTATGTCGGAATGATAACAGAGACACTTGACTCGTCCACGATCACCACACCTGCATTGCCGGTGTCTCGCAATTGTCGCAGACAGCTGCTTCATTTCCCTTGTATTCCTCATGGGTGAGGATGCCCGCTTCACAGTACTCACAGGTGCGCCCGTGTAACACAGTGAGGACACTCTGTTCTGACAGCCGTTGATTAACGGCCATTCAGTTATCCTCCTGCTTTCGGAGAATCCACTCACCTTCGATTTTGTGCCACTCCAGTTTGTCTCCCGGTGTCAGATCGAGATTCGTTCGAACCGGTGCGGGAACGACCGTGTCGTTACTTTGCGTGACTGTTGTATCGCACATTTTGTCCTCCTTCCCAGATAAAATTGACATGTGTATGGGTGTTAGCAAGCACTCACTGATAATGTTTTTGATGCTGAATGTATTCATATTTTATAATATTTGATAAACTACTTTACTGATGAAAATAAGGGCAAAAAGGGCCCAAGAGACCATCACAATTGAGTTGCTAAATACTGGTCATTATCCAAATGGTCGGCGGTCACCGCGACTTGGCCAGGTGTAGAGCACCCAACTCACACCGAGCACCACCACAACTAGGAGGTCAACCTCAGCGGTCGCCGTCGCCGGTTCGTATCCTAATTGATTTCGATGGCGGCCCAACCGTTAACCGAATCGGTCTCCTATTCATAACGATGGTGGATGAGAAACAGAATCGAGATAAGAAAGCGGATGACGAAGAGCGACACCAGCCAGAGCGAGAGGTAGAGGAGGTACGTAACCGTGCCAGTGAAGAGGAACAGAAGCACGGCGACCCTAGTGCGCAACTGGGTGATCTTGATGAAGCACTCGAAACCCAGAGCTATCCAACCACGACGAATGAATTGGTCGAGGCCTATGGCGACTATGAGATTGAAACGCAGGGTGGAACGAACTCCCTCGAGGAAGTGCTTGCTTCGACTGATGACCAAACGTACGACTCCGCGAATGATGTTCGACGCCGGATATTAGGACTCATACATCGCTAGTACAGACAACTCAACTCCTCTATCTCGCTAGTCGGGAATTTCCGGATCTCGCCGCGCTCGTTCACGACTTGGACGCTTCCGACCTCGTGGACGAACACGCACCGGAGTTGGACGTGGAGAGTACAGAATCGAGTACGGAAAGCTTCGACATCGACGCCAACAACCCAAAACAAATTCTCGGTCAAATCGTCCGCATCGTCGGAAACCTGCTCGGCGCGGTCGCAAACATCCATCGGGGGCTGGCGAACAATACCGGAGCGTCCTTTGGTGCGCTCATCGTCGCAGTGCTGTTCTGGGCAGGGAGTTGGGCTGTTGGATTCGGGTTGATCACTCAGGAACTTCCCGCATACATTCTTGCAAACCCTGGCTTGGGACTCATCGCTGGCATGTTGGGCGTGTTCTACCTCCCGTATTTTACGTATCTGAACGTGACGGCAACGCGTCGCTCGGAGAGCGGTGGCGAACCGACGCGTGCCTGGCCACTGCTCGTCGGTGTGACGGGTGGGGCGGAAATCTACAGAACATCAAGAGTTAACAACTCGATTCCTCCACGTTTACCATCAGTGATTTGTACTTCCCTTCTGAGTTCTCCTCCTTCATGCCCTTGTTTTTCGTCTATCTCTACTGGGAAATAAAAATCATATGTTTCTACATTTTCGCACACTAATTTATTCCTGTTTTCATGTTCTGATTCAGCAGGAGCAAATGTTGGTTTTGCCTTAAGCGGCCCTCTAGCATCAATCACAAGCTCATATTCTTTGACTTTCTTATCAACATATGCATGGATCATCGCACATGGCTTTGCACTTCCATTTTTTGCCTCTCTTATACGGACAAGTTCGCGATGTTTCAACCGCCTATCAACTGCTTCCGGTTCAATGGGGGTCCATGTGAGAAATATATGGAACGGCTTATTTTTCAGGTAAAAATATACTCCGGGTATTATCAAGCTTAGAAGGGCAAAAGAAACCATAATAAGGTATATGGCACTGGAATAGCGGATTGACTTTGAGAAATTATTGACAACAACAGAGATGATCCAAAATACCGTTGAGACTATAGGGGATATCTTGAACAATAGCGTACTAGTATACGCTTTTAAAAAGATGTACAGCTTTTTAGGGAGATACTCACCCCATTTAGAACCATCTTGCATACTATCTGCTAGATATTACCGTTGATTCGAATATCTGGAGGATATATTCTCGTGCTTCATCCGCATCAGACTCGATAAGTAACCGGTCGTCTTGGTATTCAACTTGGATTGTTTCTCCAGTATCGCGCTCAAATTCCAGGTATGCACTCTTAATTGGGTTTCTTTCTTTCATTTCCTCCCAGGCAGAGTTCATTTCTCCTGCTTGTTTCACAGAACCATGGGATGTGAACAATTGTAGATTGAGAATCTCCTCCGCTTGTTCTATGAATTCCCATGCTTTGCGCTGGTTCGGAACAAAGTCCTCTTTTATCTCAAAACCACTGTTTATTGCCTCATCAAGTGCAGTAAGTATTCTCTTGGGGCGAGGACGGTCATTCTCTGTTTGGAGAATAACTAGACCTGAACCACACCTGATCTGGAAAGATCCTTCTGCTGCTTCAGAGCTTCCGAAGCGAGGATTCGACTCATATTGATATGACCCATGAATTATTTTCTGATTGGGGAAGGGATACAAACTGAGGTCAGAGAATCTCTGTGGTTCAGTAGTGAAGTCAAATGTAATCTCGATTTCTTCAGATTGCTCTAACGATGGGCTGTCCACATTTTGGATGGATGCCTCGCGGACGCTTTCCACCGTCATATTATCTACTTGGAGTTACGTTTTGGCTCATCATACGTTTTTTTGTTTATCACTCTCTTATCCGATGTGGTCAAAGTCGGATGGGTCTGCTCTCTCACCGCGTTTATCTTCGAAGTCCTCGATCAGACTGTCTAAGTCAAAGTTGAGCTCAACATTATTATCTGCGGCCGTTCCAGCAAGATCGTCAAAGAAGGTGAACGGGGGATATCTTTCTTTGTCACCCATCGCTTTCCATTCTCCGTATAAATTTACAAATTCCGACACGAAGAATATAGCGATTAAGGCACGCTTGAGATGTGTTTCCGCACTCTCTATTGAGCCAGCTACCTTGACGTGAATCCGTCCCTCCTGTTGGATTTCGGCATTAACCGTATAACTATTCACTTTAAACATCCCCTCAATCATCTGGAAGTCCATCTCTTGGAGGAGTGCGAGAATGATCGGGAGAGATTCCCCAATATTTCTGGAATCTTCTACCCGACCAGTGTGTCCATATTGGTCCAAATCTCCAGAGACTTCTGATGATTTCAACTTGAGCGGAGTGATTGGTCCGGGAATACCTTCATCCGCATAGCCATAGCGATATAAGAACCACAGTAAGAAATCTGGATCAAATCCAAGATCATCTACAGTAACGTCTTCTCCTAGCTCAGCATTAATCGCTTTTTCTGTATCCTCAACTTTCCCTTGTGCTCCCTGCACAAACATGTAGTTCGGATAATCCCAATATACATACGCCTCATTTGTTTGCCGGAGCCAGGCTCTAGTTTGCTGACCGTCGTTATCGACAAATTCGAGATTTTTTGTTCCCCTGAAGTCTTCCCACGTATATTTCTTGTCTACGATCCTACTTGCTACTTCAGCTAGATCTCCCTCCAAGAGGTATTCTTGACCATTCGCTAGTCGTGCTAATTCGATATCAGAGAATCCCTCGCTTTCGCTATTGGGTTTCCCTCTCTTGAACTCAGAGAGGCCGGTGAGCAAATCATCCCGTATCTCATCTGGATCATCTGCTTGAACAGTCGTTGCACGGATGCCATTAAAGATAAGTTGGCCATTGTAGTCGAAATCCGGGCGTTGTTCCTGTTTCGACATTTGTTGTTACGGGAATATAGTAGACAGAAAACATAAACTTTGTTGTATCTCTTTTCCTATTCGCTATTTTAGCTATTGGTTGTGTGGTCTGTTTCTTATGGCCATATAAATACAAAAGCGAAAAAATCTTATAACGATCTCTCTTATCACCTAACATGAACTTCTCAGATATATTTGTGGAATTAGTTCCAAATATTTGGTCAAATATAAATAGGCGAAACCTGATTAAGACTGAATACCGTCGAATTAGAGAATGTATTAGGAATAAAGAGCCATTTGAATCATCTTTTAAAAAGACATCATGTTTGGGAGATTTTATTGAGGTGAGGCATTTCAAAATATTATCGATGATTGATAAATATGGTCATAAAAATAAGAAAGGATTACACAAGATTACGATGAAAGAGCATAGGTTAATTCGAAAAATAGACAAACAAATTTTCTATATTCGTTTAAAGAATACACTATCTTATGTATTCTGGGTAATTACACTTTGTTTGATTATTGGGTTAATTGTGGGTATAGCTACAACAATAGCCGAATCAGTAAAAATGATTGTAAATAACGAATTTCAATCATCCAATTCACTTTGGATGTTTTTCATCATCCGATACACCTCATGAGGGGGAAGAAGTAAATCCTCATCTTGATGTCGAAGATAAAATCGGCCGTCTGCTGTAAGCGGGTATTTTTTGAATTTATCAATTATTATTATAATTATTCTTTTTCCGTCTATTTCAACCTCAGAAATCACAAATTTGGTATCCCATCTTCTCTCTAGATCACGAATGAGTATTTCACGTACTGTTTCTGTCGCTGTATTTTGAACACCTTTCTTTTCTCCCTCCTTATCCACTCCCAGGAGGATTTGACCTCCACCGTTATTAGCAAGGCTGCATGCAGTGATTGCAAGACATCCGTCATTCTCACCAGAGATGTCTTCGTAAAACTCGGTTTTGTCTCCTCGTCCATTGTCAATGGCATATTCAATATCAGAAACTTCAACTGAAGCTTCTTCTTGTTCATAAATCTCCACGGTTAAATCACTCTCCTCGTTTTTGTTTGTATTCTTCAAGGACTGATTCTACTGAAAATTCTAGATTGAACCCGGCCTCTCCTAAACCTTCATAAATTTGATTAAAGAATGCTGTAGGAGGATAACGTTCAGAATTTGGTAGGGATTTCCAACTGTCGTATAAATTACAAAATTCATGTAAAAAGGATACGGAGGTAACAATCCTCCCCTCCGATTCAAGCTTGCTAATATCTTTATCTGATTTTATATGTATTCTGCCTTCAGATCGAATATCGACACTCATTTGAATACCTCCAACTTCGAAAATCCCACCAACCATTGTAATTTTTTTACCACGAAGTAATCCGGTTAAAACGGGTGCAGATCTTGCAACATTATCTGAGCCAGATACTTGGTTGACACGGCCGACTGCATCTTGCTCACCAACTACTTCAGCATCAGTCAGCCGAGATATTAATAAACTACCTGATATGTCCTGTGACTGGTTATATATGAGCCATAGGAAGAAATCAGGATCAAATTCTAATTCTGTGGCAGTACTATCCAACCCATTGTCTCTAAGTTTTGTATAAAATCCATCTGTGACTCTATTCAAATCTGATTTTGTGCCCTTGAAAAATACATATCCCTTGGAGGTGATGAAAATATCACATATTCGGTTGTTTGGTATATGAACCGTCGTTTGTTCACCATCGCTGTCAATTCCTGTTTCTTCAGTAAATTCACGAACTTTGTAACGGAACCAACGAACCTCGTCATCCATTATTCGGAGGAATTCTCTCGGAACTGGTTGGTCTACCGTTCGTGCCGGCAGTAGTACTTCTTTTATTGAATCTTCTAACTGAAGGGGATCAGATTGCTCATTGGTCTCGTCATCAAAACATCTGCTTATATTTGAAAGTTCGAAATCCGATTCTAATTGATGAATTTGATTAAAAACAAGATAGCCACTATATTCTGACATTACTACTATTATTAAATCACTTTAAGCTTATAGAGTATCAATCTATCGCATATCGGCGATATGGGTAAGGGAGTAGCGTTACGAATCTTCGTCGTTCTCTAACTCTTCGGCGTCGAGGTCGCCAGCGAGATACTGCCTTCCCTTTTTTGAAAGCCGGTAAATTGCTCTCGACTCATCGTGGTACTCGACAAGGTCGTACTCCAGAAGGAGCGAAATGTGTTCTCGAACTGTTTGGCGCTTCCAGTCCGTATTCTCGGCAATTAAACCGGGCGTCAGAACAAGTTCTTGACCTGCTTCGTTCCAAAGAAGTTCAAGGATGTCCCTGTCTACCGGAGTCATCCACGAAGCGAGGTCTGTTCGTGCCAACATACCCAATCTACGAACTGCTACCGAGTATCGCTCCAAGAATCTTGAATGGCAACACCATCATCCAGATAACGAGCTTTATCAGGAACATGAGAAAGCTCACGAGTCCGCCCGACGAATCGGCAGAGCCACTGACGGTGTTCAACTCGCCGCTGATCTGCTCTTCATCGACACTGCTCTCGTACTTGCGTTGGATTTCTCCGGCGTAGTTCGTGTTGCAGTCGAGGCGGTCGGTGGTCATCGCTGGCACGATGGGCGTGTTCTACCTCCCATACTTTACGTCTCTGAACGTGACGGCGACGCGTCGCTCGGAGAGCAGTGGCGAACTGACGCGTGTCTGGCCGCTGCTTGTCGGTGTGACGGGTGGGTTGGGTGTCGGGTACTATCTCTACAAGCGACTGCAGAAGGCGTAATCGCGTTCTATTAGGGTAGAAGTAATGTTGCCATTCTCCACGCTTAGAAGACTCTTTCGTTCCTCGTCAATACCTTACTCTTATTTAGGCTTTACTGACTGTACCATTCGGTTGCTGTTTCTTCTCCTAACTCCGCTTTAAGCTGTTCAGCGTACGGATATTCAATTACATTCATTGCACGAGAGCACTTCTTTGATACTGAACTGAGGTCTTCTGACCAGTCTAATTCAGTCCGCTTCCAAACATCATGAGCAACGTTGTTTCGTATATCAACTATTTCCCATATGAGTTCTTTCTCCTCCTTCGATATCTCTCCATGAGAAAAAAGAGAATCAGCCATGTCGCGTAACGAAGTGTTCTTGGCAACTGGAGAGTATTTCCATTTTAGGATCTCGAATGCTCCTGTTTCGATGACAGCCGTGGTTGTGAGGAGTAGATTCGAAAATTGTATCTTCATCCGATGTTGTAGCTCAAAACTCCTCTCGTGACCATCAATTGCCGAGAGTTCAAATCCTGTTCGATTTGCTGTTGCTTTCCAGGAGCAAAATGTGAAGTATCTCGATGTTATTCTGTTAGCATTCTCAATCGATTCAATCTCCTCTATCAGAGTGCTTGAAAATATTTCCTCTTCTCCCATCATTTCTCTTAAAGCACCAAGTATCTCCTCGTATTTCTTAGAGTGGCGATAGCTGCGCTCATCTGCCCGCTCTATCATCCGCATTTTCTCTTTTGTTTCATACCAAGCCTCTCTAAGTTCGGTTTGACTTGGATTATCGGGTAAATCATTCCAATCTAAAATTTGGTCATATAGTGAGAGATGATCCGTTCCTTCTGCCAAAAGCTGATCCAACTCTAGAAACTGTTCAACGAATTGTCGTGAGACCACGAGGTTATCTACAGTTATCTCGGGAGGGAAATCAAAAACTTCGAACTCTCTAAGAATATCTTCTGAATCCTCTGTTTTGTTTTTATGTGACTCCTTCCGCTCAGATCGGAATATTTTGCGAATCCTCTCAATCATAGTTAATCGAATGTCAGTTAGGATTACTTCTTGCTATCGGTTGGAGACCATGTTTCGCTATGAACTCAAGAAAGCATGCTCAGTTATATCTATATAAAAATCTATCTCCGATGTAATTATCAGTGTGGATTTAAATTTGCATACATGAATCGACGTAACTACCTTGCGGTAGTCGGATCAGGAACGCTCGCCACAATCGCCGGCTGCTCCTCCGGGAAGTTAGAGAAAAAATCGGATGATTCGGACGCCGCTGAAAAGACGAGAGAGAAGAAGAACAAAGACTCATACCGAGAAATTGGAGAATCGTTCGAGACCTCCACGGATGTCAAAATTACAGTGGACGAGATCCATCTCGCAAATTCAATTACGCAGATGGGTTCAGGAAAGCTTGAACCCGGAAACGATCGGATGTTTGTGCTCGCGCACGTGAGTGCGAAGAACAAAGATGATGAGCCTCACAAACTTCCTTCTACGTCAAGCTTCGCACTCATTACAGGCAGTAGCCAATACGAGAACTATCGCAATGCTACGTACATGAGCGATAGTCAGGTAACGGCACCAGTCTCCGGTAATTTCTATTCGGGGCTACAGGAGGCACGACCACAGATCGCCAAAGATGGGTGGCTTCTCTTTGCAGTTCCACGAGAGACGGAACAGGTTACGATAGCGTGGAGTGGACATCTCGAACTCTCCGGGGAGGAGGCGTATTGGAAGGCGACAATCGATTCCAGCACACTACCAAATATCTCCGTAAAGTCCATCGATGCACCCGACAGCGTTCAGATCGGTGAGCAGTTCACCGCGACGATTACCATCCATAACACGGGTGGGAGTGCGGGCACCAT
This sequence comes from Haladaptatus cibarius D43, assembly GCF_000710615.1. Lineage (NCBI taxonomy): Archaea > Methanobacteriati > Methanobacteriota > Halobacteria > Halobacteriales > Haladaptataceae > Haladaptatus > Haladaptatus cibarius. The sequence continues at coordinate 727,494 of NZ_JDTH01000002.1, forward strand.
CTCGACCTCGTATTCTGTTGCGACTCCGAGCGATGCCGCTGAAGAGTATACTCTGAAGAAGGAGGTTCCAGCGGGTGAGACGATTACAAAAGAGATTACACTACGACCTCAAGTGCTTGGGACGGCCAGTGTGACGCTTTCTAAACCGAACAAGAACACCACGATTTCCGTCAAACCCGCACTCCGGAAAATTGGTGAATCGTTCCAATTCGAAGAAGGGCTACAGCTCTCCGTTCGTGACCTCGTTTTTTCGGATTCGTATTCGTACGAGACGTACTTCGGCAATAAGACCACCTCTGCGGACTCTGGCAAACAGTTCCTGTTTGTCGAATTCCGTGCGAAGAATTCAACTGACACAGCTCAATCTATTCCTTCAGGTAGAGATATCTCGGTGACAGTTGAGGGCACATCGTACGACCTAACAGATACTAATGCCAACGTGTACGACGGATTTGTATCGCCGGTTAGTGGGGACGAGTATCCCAGATATGTTGGAACGCTTGGTTCTGGTAAAACCAAAGAAGGGTGGGTAATCTACAAGATACCCAGTGACGCAGCCAAAGAAGATATTTCAGTGCATGCAAACTGGTCGGCAAGTTATGACAATGCAACAGCAGTTTACTGGGAATAAGTAGGGTAGAGGATTTTATTAGCTATTGCCGAGAGTACTGGCGTCAAACTCACCCGCGAGATACTTCCGTCCCTTCTCTGTGAATAGACCTAGCAGAAGTTCTGAGTCGCGTAGACACGTGTTTCTCCGTCTACCTCAACAATATAAATTCCGATAGCTTCTTTCTTCCAGTAATCGGTCAAGATGTTCTCTCGGTGGCCAGTCGATTTCATCCAGCCGTTGACCAGTCCTTGAGCAACGTCCTTTTCGGTGGTGTGGTGTACCGTCTCTCCATTCGGTTTACGAACGTCTACGAACGCATGTGTATATGCGATGTTTTCTCCCCCTGTCGCATATCGATTTCCGCCGGTCGAGACTTTACACGAGTAACCGTACTTGTCGTAACGGTCACCCATCGTTTCCTGACTCGGCGAAGTATGGTCGAAGTACAGATTTTCGCCCATATCTCGACTGTGGTACCGAGCAACAGGGCGGAGTTCAGTATCGAACTTAAGAGGGTTGAGTCCATGTTCCTGCCGTTGTTCGTTAATTTCATCATGAACTAAGAACTCGATTTGAGTCCGGTTCAGGTCGTTTCCGAAGATACCAGAACTCTCGCTGTTCGAATCGTCGTTAGTTGCGTTTGCGGCAGCACCCTGCACGTCCTCTACAGCGGAGTCAACCGGGGACGTATCGACTGGGAATCCCGGTACTGTAGCCACGCCCAACTGTCCGACGGTCGCTACCGAAACGAGGAGGACAAGCAGTACCGGTATCGAAAGTGACAGAGAAACAGCCGACTTGGCTAATCCACTCGCTTTTCGGGATGCGCTCGTTACCTTCTGCCAACGAGGTTTTTTCTGAACCTGATCTGGCTTTTCGTCAGCGTTATTTTTTGGTTTCGTCTCCACTGGAGGACTCGACTCGAAATTGTCAACAGCATCCCGCGTGCTGTATGTATTAATTGTTGCATCCTCAGACGAGGCAGTATTCGATTCTGTTGATTGGTTTACTGTTTCCTCAAAAGCATTTTCGAAGTACTTTCCTTCGCTATTCGCCCGACGAACTGAAGGACAGTTATGTTTTTCCGGGAGCGTATGTGATGAACATACTTTGATATTACAGTAATTACACGTCCGAGTAAGGCCGTTAGATTCGCCACATATTGTACATTTGGCCATCATCGAATTTATCATACTAATGGTAGTTAATCATTGGGATTAGTAGAATCGAGAAATTCGGATAGAACAGACCAATCAGTCACCTTGCTGTGCTACTGGTGACGAAGCAAGCACATCAGCGTAACCCAACCAGATTAGAAGGTTATTTTTCGTCGTCTTCTAACTCCTCGGCGTCGAGGTCGCTCGTGAACTACGACAAGCGGCGCTGAATCAGATTGAATCGGACAGCGTTCGAGAATAGACATTAGATTTATATTATCAGAATATTTTGGTAGGGTATGCTCTTCATCATATTCGGATGGTCAGCCCGAACAAAGGAGTACGGACCAACATATCCGATAGAGTGCCCGCACTGTGAGAACGCTAACTATTTCCACCTTCTCAAGCATCGACGCTGGTTTTCGCTCTTTTTCATCCCCCTCATTCCTCTTGGATTCGGAACCTACGACCTCGTCTGCCCGATATGTAACGTTAGTTTCGAACTTGATGGACGAGCAGAAGCCAAGCAAGCAAAACAACTCTCCGGTGCTGCCGAGCATTATGAGAGTGACAAAATCTCTAAAGAGGAGTTTGACCACGAGTTGCAAGCGTTCGAAACTGATGTTATCTCGGACATCTCAGTAGAAGACCTCAAGCCGCAGCCGTATGGTGGAGACGGTGTTATTGACAAGCTCTTTCGTCCGATGATGGCGCTTTTGTTCTTCTTTGCCACTATCACTACGGTATTTAGTGCTATCGGGCTTCAAGTTGGCATGTTCTTGGTCAGTGTCATCTGTATGCTCCCTTATCTCGCTATTCGATTCAACGACCCAGATAGTACGACGGTTCCAATTGTGGGTCTGGTGCGAAAAGTTTTCTAAGGCAGTTTCTAAGTCCTCGGCGTACAGGCCAGCGAGAATCCGAGCTAAATTTTCCGGAGATAGTACGCGCTACCGATTATTGCCACAAATGGATTGTAAATTATCTGAATCAATGCGTAGCGTTTCGGATTCCCGGTTTCTCGGCTGTGTGAAAAGGCCGAAAAGAAGGTGACGACCCACGCAAGCAATCCGACTATCCCCGCGAGAACCAGTCCAGCCTCAGACGACGCGAGATTGTCGAGGAACAACTGAATCGAACCACCAGACAACAACCAGACAAAAAACTCGATTGCTTCGAGCGAAGACAAAAGCCATAGGAACGGATTTATGATTCCGATTATCCCGTTGTAGATGCCTTGGATTGCGATTGCGATAACCCAAAGTGCGAGACCGATTCCAATTCCATACTTCGTGGTATTTTCGTCCATGAACTCATATCTGATTCTATTTATATAAAATAATATGGGTCTGGTCGTAGCGTTACGAATCTTCCTCGTCTTCGAGTTCCTCAGCGTCGAGGTCGCCAGCGAGATACTGCCGACCTTTCTCCGTGATCTGATAAAGAGAACCATGTGGTTGCTCAACCAATTTCATCTCTCGAAGACCCTTCAGTGCACGAGTTACAGTGGCACGTGAAGGAGGTCGCTGCATTGATTGTTGTAGGTTATAGACAATCGCACTTCCAGAGAGGGCCAAATCGTTCTCAGCAAGAAAGTTGAGAACAGGTCTAGTAGCGCTGTTTTCCCAATCTGCCCCTCTCGCCATCGTCAATCACTCATGACCTTCTTCGAGAGTGCTGGCGTCAAACTCACCCGCGAGATACTGCTCGCCTCGCTCAGTAATCGAATCGCTGCTTTAACTCTTCAAATAGTTGAGATTCAACGCTTGTGCCTACGCGAGCATAGTAACGATAGCTCACTGCACAAGGTCGATCAAGTTTTCCAATCTCAATAATCATAATATCCTCTCCAGACACTTCAACAACGTTAAAATTGGGATAGATCGGGGGACGAAACTTCTCACTGGTAGCTAAGTTTGCGACACGGAGTTGGAGAGCCTCTGTATCCTCAACTCCGTAAACAGATCCATCATCGTTCACACCAACAACAACTACTCCACCGTTGGTGTTTGCAAGTGCAGCAATCTCTTTCGCCATTTTGTCTGGATCAGTGAACTGACGTTTAAACTCAACTCTTTCGGATTCTCCAGATAATATTTCTTCTATTGTTAGACCTGCGTACCTTGGTTCCCGTTTTACCTGTTCATGCTCCTCAATACTTGGCAAATTGGTTCCATGGTTCTTCTTCAGTAGTTTCTTGAACTGCTGTTCCGGGATTCCCATCTCCTCAATTTCGACTAAATCGTCAGATAATAGCATTTCAAGTCGCTTCTCTGTTAGTTCATACTGCGTAGAACCATATCCAGAGTAATCCGTCCCGAGACGGACGAACGTTGCCCAACCCCTCATTCCGTGCGACCCCAACAGATGTGGATGATCAACTCGCACCGCATATGAGAAATTGTTACCGTCTACGTCCGGATCAGGATGTACAAACCTACGGACAAAAACAGGCTCATCTGTATCAAGTTGCTCTCGTATTCTTGCTATTCCTTCTACTATCGAAATGAAGAGCGCACCCTTATCTAAACTATGTTGATCAAGTCGCTTCGCGTGTTCCCAGAGCAAGAGTTGCTTCAGTTGCTCTTCCTTTCCAATAACGGGTATTCGGTCATCAGCAAACAAGTGTGCTAATACTTCTTTGGAAATTGGTTCGGTAAGTCTTAGTGGTGAATCGCCGAGTTCTACGTCGTGTCTTTCACTAAATGGCTGGAAGAACTTGTTCTGTAGCTCTCCATAGTACTGCTTATCAATTTGCTCCCACTCCTTAATCTGATGTAGTCCATCAAATAGTGAATCATCGATTTGGAGTCGTTCAGCAAATCGTCGCCAAAGGAATTCTAGACCGAGTGTGTACCCTCGGATTCCAGCATCCAATTCTGCTTGGTTAGAGAGGAGAATATCGAAGTCACTGGAGTACAGTCCCCATGGCATATTCTCACGCTGATCAACAAGGTACGTGAAACACTGCTTAGCGGCCGCCCATGTGGCTGCCTGATTCATATCTAATGTATCTGAGACTGTATGGATGTTGCCGGGTAGTTGTTGCGTGAGAGGCTGTGCTAATTCCTCAGTCGCCTGATCAAGCCGCTCTTTGAGTTCCTCTGGAGACGTCGCAAGAGCTACTTGGCGATTATGCTGGTTGATATTACGACTGAGCGCTGCAGCCTCGCAATCACTTTGAACTTTGTCGATGTTGCCCAACTCGCGGAGGCTTTTGAGGAAATGATAGTCTTTTTCGATTTCGATTGGGCCACTCTGTTGCAAGTACGAATATCCGAGAACATGAAGGGAAGACCGGGTTAGGATACGGTAACCACTCAGAACTTCAGCTAATCCCTGAATATCATGATTTTCCTCACTCCATGCAAGAAAGCGGTTATAATTAGACGCTTCTTGAAACAAGGTGGCACTCCCAATCAGCTTTGTAACCGAATCGTTGTTCTTAACTTCATCACCGGACATACGTACTCGATTGCTAACGAACAGAATAGTATAAATGTTGACTTTTCCAGTCTACTGAGAAAAAGGACGAGCATACATCATCAAGTTGCCATCCAACTGTTGAATGACCTGTGGTCACTCAATACCAGCAAAACAGTAAGCAGCTAGTCGTTCTCTAACTCGTCCGCGCTCAGATCCCCAGCGAGATACTGCCTTCCCTTATCTGAAAGGCGGTAAATAGCTCTCGACTCATCATGATATTCCACGAGCTCATGCTCTAGAAGGAGTGCAACGTGCTCTCGAACGGTTTGACGTTTCCAGTCTGTATTTTCAGCAATCAAACCGGGAGTCAGCACGAGTTCCTGACCCTCCTCATTACGGAGTAGTTCCAGAATGCTCCTATCTACGGGAGTCATCCACGAGGCAAGGTCTGGTCTCATATAGTCAACCAGCGGATTCAGGCCGCATTACTATTTTCATGAAGTTCGCTTGACAAACAAAAGCAAGTGTCTAACAAACAGTCTTGATGGTAAAGATTAAGTAAATGACCTACAGGGTTGTTGGTAACGGAAGCTACACGCGGATCTGTCGCTCCTCGATGGATCCACTCTGAAAACGTGCGGATCCCGATGCTAAGGACATCGGATCCGCGATAGCTCCCGTAAAACAGGTACGGAAGCCATGAACGACAACAATTCGCGGGGTCTTGAAAGCCCCGACTGTGCGGACGAATCGACCATCAACTGCCCCTACTGCGACACGTCGATCTTCGCGGTCGTGACGCGCGGCCCCTCGACCCACGTTCTCTCGCCATGTGGGTGTCCGGTCGGGACACTCACCGCGCGCAACTTCGCCGAAGGCGACACTTCAACTGAGAGTTCAGCGGTTTCGACCGACGAAGATCCTACTTCCACTTTCACTCTGGTGTCGAAAACCCATTTAATAGGGGGCCGGAGTAGCCCCGAGGCGATGACACCGACGACGACCAAGCAGCGAGGTGAGAACCGATGAACGACAGCGACGACCTGACGTTCACCGATCTCCACGCGTTCAAGCGCGACATTCTCTACGCGGTTCGCACCCTCGAACGCGACGACCCGCCGAAGGGCCTCACCGTCATGCACGCGCTGGAAGCCGACTACGACACGGAAATCAACCACTCCCGGCTCTACCAGAACTTAGACCAACTCGTCGAAAGCGGCCTGCTCGACAAGGGCCAGAAGGACGAGCGTACTAACGAGTACGAAACGACTGAACCGACGCGCCGGATGCTCGAAGCGAGAGCAAAACGCCGACTCAGGGAACTCGGACTCGACGACTGCGCGCTCCCTTCGGAAGGTGAGCAGGCGTGAGCAACCACGAAGAACCGTCCGAGGATGACGTACCGAGAACAGAAGTCGAACTAACCCGCCGCATTACGAAAAACGGCAAGCTGGTCACGCGCCCGCAACGCTGGACGTATCCGAGTGGCCGGGAGATCCACGTCCTCCCCGACCTCGGTAGCGGCGGTCTCACGGATATTCTCATCGCCGAAAAGACCGACAGTGGTTCGATAGGATTCCGAGCGACGACAACCGAGATCCACACCGAAGGCGACGTAAGCTGCGAGTTCATCGAATTGGACGATTCGTGGTTCGCCGACTTCGTCGATGATTCCTTCTCGTCGCTCCCGCACGAGATGGCGTCCGCCCGCGATATGCTGGCTCACATCGTCGAAGATTGGAACGAAATTCCGGACGCAGGGAAAGTCTCCGCGTTGGGTCACGTCATCGACGACCTGGAAGTAGCCCAAAAGGAGGTGGCGGAATGAGCGACATTCCAACGCACGCATTCCTCGCAAAAATCTACAATGCGTGGGGCCGGGGCGACGAGTACATCGTCGCGTCCAAGGAACTCGGGATGGAGAAAGCCGAAGAACGCGCCCGCGAAATCGCGTCCCACATTTCCGGCGCGGAACTACCGGAGCAGTTCGACTGGCGAGAGGCAACTGTCGCCGAAAATCGATGGGTCGTAGACATCGTGAATTGGCAGATTTCCGTGGACGAGCGAGAAATTCTCGGCTCCGACGAAACCGTGGGAGGTGTCGAAGAGTGAACCAGAACGGACGACCAAGGACGACCACCGACCGCCTCGAACCCTGCCAAAATTGCGAGTGCGAAACGCTCCATGAAATTCACGTCGAAATTCGCACGGAGACTCCCGGTTCGACCTACGCCCGTCAGCCGTATCGAATCGCGGAGTGCAACCAGTGCGGAAACCGGAAAACGGAGCGAACCACGAATGTGTGAAAGCACTCCAGCACTCCAGCGAGCGCCAGCTAACGCTGTCTTCGACGGCTGGAGGTCGTCATGAGTGAAATCGACTGGCCGGAGACGTTTCCTCGAACCGAACCGCACGACCGTAAATCGTACTCCGGTGGCTTCCGCGTTACTCGTTCGACGGCGTTCCAGAACGTCCTCGACGAGCTGGCGACGTGGGACGGCGTGACCGACGTGCAACTCGACAGTGGCGCGGAACACCAGAAGCGGAATCCAAACAAGCCGTATGCTGATTCGTCGTTCAATGACCCCGGCGTAGTGGTCTACTTCACGAAGGGCGGCGAGCAGATGGCCGCCGCGTGCGACCGCTGGGACAACCCACGCGACAACGCGCAGGACTTGTACCACTACTTGCACGAGACGCGGATGCAGGAACAGAGAGGGACTGTTACGGCAGAGAGCGAGTACCAGAAACTGCAACTCCCAAGCGCCGACGGGGGCGCTGTCGTTGCCTCGACTGCTCCGTGCGACGTTCTCGACGTGTCGCCCGACGCTCCAGACGCGGTTGTGAAAGGCGCGTATCGAGAGCTTCTGAAAGAGCGCCATCCAGACCACGGTGGCAGTCAAGAAGAGTTCAGAGAGCTACAGAACGCGAAGGAGGCACTGCTCGGCCAATGACCTCGCCGGAACAGATGACGCGGCTCGACTGTCCGAGTTGTGAAGACGTTGCTGACGTGCGCTATCTCGGAACCGCGAGCACCGAGGAGCATGATGGGCACATCGTCGGATGGGAATGTTCTGAGTGCGGCGCTGAACTCGTCGAACATGTGGACGCGACCGGGAGTTCGTTCGACCTTCGAATATCCGAGGCCGCCGAGACGGAGGGTGATTCTCGATGAGTGAGCAAGTAGATACGGAAAATTCGGTAGAACGTATTGTTCGCGAAGAGTCGGATGGCACGACGATGACGACCATCGCGAATGGTGGTCGCGAACGGGACGGAACGCCCCGGACACTCGGACGGTGGACGTTCGAATACACGCCCGCTCGCGAACTCGTCAAGGAGCACATGCACGGGCGCGTTCTAAATGCGTGCGCGGGTAAGACGAAACTCGAATATGACGGCGAGATAGTCCGGAACGACTTGAATCCCGACCGTGACGCTGACACGAACTACGACGTCGCGAACATCGCCGACTACTTCGATTCCGGGTCGTTCGATACCATCATCTTTGACCCACCGTTCGACGACACGCAGGCAGACGACAAGTACGACGGTTTGCATGCGAAGGATGTGTATGCTGCGTTCCGATGCTTCAACGAGTTAATCCGCCCCAGTGAAACGGTTATCACGTTCGGCTGGAACTCGTGGGGGATGAAGACATTTTCCGCATTCGAGCGGTCGGATGTCTACCTCCTTCAGCGTGGCCCGTGTCTTCGCGATGTCATCGTAACCATCGACTATCGAACGACGGAGTCGATAACGGACGGTGGTTGGGGTGAGTGAGATCGACGAGACGAAAAGTACAGTTCGAAATCTCTCGCCTGTCGAAGCGGCAGAGCGATTCATCGCGGCGCGCGAGAACAGGAACAGCCAGAAGACGGTTCGAAGCTATCGGAATCGGTTGAACGAGTTCGTCGCGTGGGCGGAAGAGAACGACATCGAGTCGATGCGTGACCTCGACGGCTGGTGGCTCGACGAATTCGAGCGCTATCTGGAGACGACGGAGAACGCTCCCACCACGATCAAGGGCAAGATGTCGGCGCTGAACCAGTTGCTCCAGTACTGCGCATCTATCGAGGTCGTGGACGAGCGTCTCCCCGAGAAGTGTGAGCCGCCGAAGCTCACGAGGGAGGAGGAGACGAGCGACGATTTGCTGGCGTCCGAGGATGCGAAGGAGTACCTCGCGTTTTACCGCGACTCGACGAAACACTACGGGACGATTCAGCACGTCGTGCTGGAACTCATCTGGCATATCGGTGGCCGAATCAGTTGTTTCCGTGCGCTCGATTACGGCGATTGGTATCCTGACCAGCGAAAGCTGGAGTTTCGGCATCGGCCGCCGACGCGATTGAAGAAGGAGGGCCGCCACGAGCGCAACGTGTTGGTTTGCGAGCCGGTCGCGGAGGCGCTTGACTTCTGGAGGGAACGTGAGCGCCCGGAAAAGCGAGATGACAACGGGCGGAGGCCGTTGTTGACGACATCCCACGGTCGTGCGTCCGACTCGTCGATTCGGTGCTGGGCGTATCAGGCGACTCAGCCGTGTTTGTACACTGGCTGTCCGCACAACAGCGACCGTGAATCCTGTTCGTACACGCAACGCCAGCATTCGAGCAAGTGTCCATCGAGCCGAGGCCCGCACGCGATTCGGACTGGTTCGATTACGTGGCAACTGAACAACGGTATCTCGTATGTGAAGGTGGCGAAGCGGGCGGCGGCGTCTCCTGAGACGATTCGGCGATACTACGACAAGCCGGATTACGACGAGGAACTGGAGCGGCGGCGTCCCGAAACAGAGAATCTCGACATCCTCACGAGTCCGTTCTAAACCGACCATGAATTACAGTTTCCTTCGGCAGAAATCGATAGACGGCAGTATCGCGCAGTTACTAGTTGATGACCCTCCGACCCCATTCTTATTTCGACGTAAATTGACGAGCGAAGCGAGGAGTCCGCGTCGGATTTCAGTCGAACCGACGCAGTAGGAATCAGTTGTCGTTTTCGTAGCCCGTTCAGACCATCCATAACAAAGTGTGAATCTGCCGTGCAGGCATCCACACAAGTGACTACTGATGCCCTCGAAACGCCGTCCACGAACCCGCCGACAGCTACTCCGAATTTCCGGTACTGCCCTCATGGGAACTGTTCTCGCTGGTTGTGCTGGTTTGATGGATGACGAGGGCGAAACGACCAAGAACACCCAAACGACCACGAGCGAAAAGAAGGGTTCCGGAGAGTTGACGCTACAGAAAGTGGGTCAACTGCAACCGTCCGGTAACGCTCCTCCCAGCGGTGGCTATTCGGAAGTCTCGATCCGAGAGGACGGCAAATATGCCATCCTCGGTTCGAAGTGGGGAATTAGTGGTTCGTATCTCATCAACCTCGACGACCCCGACAATCCGAACCAGGTTCATCATCTCGGCAATCCGAACAGCGCGCCGAACTTGGACGTCAAGTTCGACTTCCGAGACGGACTGTACTATCGAGCCATCGAGCGACATCATCCCGGGAATTTCGAAGTCGTCGATTACGGCTACGACGTCGGCACACCGAGCAACCCGACGGTCGTCGGCACCGCCTCGGATGGGAAATCACACAACGTGACACCGCATCCGACGAAGCCGGTTCTCTACACAGTGAATTACCGGTTAGAGACGAGTGGGTTCGACGTGTACGACGTGCGCGACCCGACGAATCCCAACAAAATCAGTGAGCATGGCCCGCGGGGAGCGGGCCACGACGTTACGGTTGACCCGGAACGCGAGGTGCTCTGTTGTTTCTATCAGTCCGGAGAGTTCATCGGGATCGTCATCTACGACGTGAGCGAGCCACGAAAGCCGAGCGAAATCGGCCGATTCGACTACCAGCGGCGAAAATCGTACAGCACAGCCAACGTCGGAGAAGAAGCGTTTGGGAGCGCACACCACGGACATTTCGACCCCCGCCGCGAGTTGCTCATCGTGGGTGACGAGCGACCGCAGGGGATTCCGGGTGGAAAACACGTTTTCGACGTCGGATGGAAAGACGGGTCGCTATCGAATCCGATTCCGGTCGGGTTTACCGTTTCGCCGAACGCACAGCGTATGGCGGAGGACGACTTCGCGAAACGTTTCGATTGGACAGGTCACCATTTCAGCATCGTCCCGTGGAGTGAACGGACGTTCATCGTCAGCGCCGACTGGCACGAAGGAGTGATGGTGTACGACATTACAGACCCGACGAACCCGAATCCGGTCGACCGGTATCCGACCGACGACGGGATGAACTCGCTCACGCCGAACGACAAAGTTGCACAGTTCGGCGAGGCACCGATGGCGTGGACGGCGCGGTACGACGCGAACCGCGAACTCGTCGTCGTGAGTGATACGTTTACTGGGCTGTATACGTTCAAACTGGCGACGAGAAAGTAGAACAGTTGAGTCGGTCGGCCGTGGCGGCGTTCCGCTATCGCCCCGTGACCGCCTGTCGGAGCTCCGCGACGATTGGCGCGCCGTCTACGAGCCAGAGGAGGAACACGAGCGAGTACGGCGCGAGGTAGATGGCGAGCACCATCAACTGCGTTTCCGTCGAGAGCGAGTACAGAAACGCGCCGATGATGCTGAACGCGCGGTCGAACAGGGACACCTCGTGACCGTAGGGCGGCAACGTCACGACGGGCCAGAGGACGGGTGCGAACGGCGACTCGTCGCGCCCGACGATTCGGATGAGCACGTCGCCAGCCAAGTGTGACCAGTAGCCGACCGTGAACGCCGCACCGACCGCAGTTCGGCCTTTGAACAGTGCGGCGGCAAGAACCAGCAGGCCGACTGAAATCGCAACGAACACAGAGTGAGCGACGGAGTAGCCCTGCGGGAACAGATGCAGACCCCACGAGAGGGTTTTGTCCACGAGGTCGGGTAACTGCGTTCCGAAAAGGAGGGCGAGCACCGCGAGTCCGGCGGGCGGCGCGCGCGTCCAAATGCGATGGCCGAGTGAGTACACGACGTAGCCGAACGCAGCGTGACCCCACGGCATCATGGCCTGCTCACCGCAGGGGATGCAGTGGCAGTGCGACGTGGGAGGGAACCAATCGTTCGCATCGGACTCCGACACGGGTAGCTCATCTGGCTTTGGGTAGCAGTTCGAGGAATAAAAATCCGAAGAAGTTCCCGATTGTTTCCGTATGGGGATGTGATTGTATCGGTTACCCTCGGCAGTACGGAGGTGAGTAAACGGTACAGTATAATTGTCTCCGACTACTCTTTCACGACGACTTTCCCGTTCGCGTCAACGGTTACCTCGTACACGTCGTAGTGGAAGGTCATGGAGACGTTGTCGCGCGCCTCGCCGTACCGTCGGGTACGGAACAGGGCATCGATGGCGTCACAGTTCACGACTGCGTGAAGCGGGCGCATCTCGTTCGGATGCTCGTCCATCACCTCTGCGAGGACGCGTACGATACCTGCACACGTGTGTCCGTTGGCCATCTCCGATTCGATGTCGAAGACGTACGTCGAAGACGCTTCGGACGAATCGTCGCCACTGTGATTTTCTATTTCGATTCCCATACGATTGTCAGTAGGCGGTTTAACCACGATTGTACTACTACGGATTCAGAGGCGCAATGAGTATATATCTATCGACGACTTGCGGATACCACTGGTGAATTGTCCAGTATCACTGAAACACGACGACAATATTCGAATCCGAGAGATATTATTCAACGGAGACATTCACGGTTGAAATACTATCTGTCCGTGAGACAGGAGTGATCTATCAGTTGTCACCGGAAGTGGATTCGGATGCCGAGGAGAAAGATTCCATAGAACCGACTGATTCGGGCGACTCGGTCGAACGCTCTCGAAGACGTTCGATTTCGACTCGCCCGTCGCTGTACACCGTTACCTCGTGGCCATCGTAGTCGAAACTCACGTGACCATCCGAGCGAGGGTTTCCGAGTTGTGTTTTCGAAAACAAGGAGTCGAGCGCGTCCGGGTCGATAATATCGTAGAGGACTGGTCTGATTTCCGTGGGCATCGTCCCTTCGTGTTCGGCGATGGCGTTAACGACCCGAATACTGGGCCGGTCGTCGATACTCGACTCGCGCTCGGTGGAATCATCCATCTCGTCCTCTGCTACCACACATCCCCCAATAAATATGCCGAAACATGCTATAGAGCGCCCAAAGCCCCTATATTTAGTGCTTTTGGCCTCTCCCATCCTCGCGCGCAGAATTTACCCGAACACTTCCACCGCGGTTTGCACAGTTTAATTCGACTGGCGCGAGAACGCACCACTGATGTCGAACCGCGGCGGTTCACGCTTACCCGGCGTCGGCGACGAGCGCGAGGAGCGAATCGTCTTCCACGTCGATATGGACTGTTTCTACGCGGCTTGCGAACGCCTCCGCGAACCCGAACTCGAAGGCGAACCGGTTGTCGTCGGCATGGGATACGAAGAAGGGGAATCACATGGCGCAGTCGCAACCGCGAGTTACGAAGCCCGAGAACACGGCGTCGAGAGCGCACAAGCCATCGGAAAAGCACTCGAACGACTGCCGCGGAAAGGAGTCGCGGAGACCGCTGGCGATGATTCGGATGCGACGGGCTACTACCGTCCCGTGGACATCGACTTTTACAAATCCGTCAGCGAAGACGTGAGGGCCATTCTCCACGACTGCGCGGATACCGTGCGCGAGGTGAGCATCGACGAGGCCTACCTCGACGTGACCGACCGAACCGCGTGGACAGTCGCGGAGGGGTTCGCCCGGCACGTCAAAAACCGAATTCAGCGCGAGGTCGGCGTCCCGGCGAGCGTCGGCGTCGCGCCGAACATGAGCACCGCCAAAATCGCAAGCGACTACGACAAACCGGACGGCTTGGTCGTCGTGGAACCGGGAACCGTCCGCGACTTTCTCGCCCCACTCGGCGTGGCCGAGATTCACGGTGTCGGCCCCGTGACGGCGCGAGAACTCCACGAAATGGGCATCGAGACGGCGGGCGACTTAGCCGACGGCGACCCCCGTGCGCTCGCCGACCGATTCGGCGAGCGCGGACGCGAACTTCACCAGCGAGCGCGCGGCGACGACGACCGGGAGGTTACGCCGCGGGGGCGACCGAAAAGTCTCTCGCGCGAATCCGCGTTTACCAGTGCGACGAGCGACTCCGAGGAAAAACGCTCGCGTGTCGAAACCCTCGCAACCGCCGTGGCGGAGCGCGCCAGCGACCGAAACGCGATGTACCGAACCATCGGCGTGAAGGTCGTGACGCCACCATTCGACGTACACACCCGCGAGCGGTCGCTTCCCGGCCCGGTTGACGACCCGGAACTCGTCGTCTCCGTCGCGCTCAATTTGCTTTCTGAGTTCGCAGACGACCGAGTTCGAAAAGTCGGCGTGCGCGTCTCGAATCTCCAATTTACCGAAATCGACCAGACGAGTCTCGACGGATTCGACGCGCCAAAGCGCGTCGAATCGGAAGGGAATGGAGAGGAACCATCGGACACCGAGCGAGAATCGACCGAGAGCGATGCCGAGGAGAAGAACGCCGAAACGGACGAATCCCAAACTGAAAACTCCCGTTCCGGTCAGGTGTCGCTTTCCGACTTTTGATTACCATCGACTCCATACGCTCGATATGAACAAGCTAGCGCAGGCCGGTGAGGGTCGCTGGCATCTCCCGCAACACGCCCACATCATCGTCTACGAGGCCGAAAAGGGAGACGAACTCCTCACGATTTACGACTGCGGAGCGGCACAAAAACCGCCGTCTGCGCAGGTCATTGGAAACCTCGTCCGCGTTCGGGCCGAACACGAACTCGACCGAACCGTGACTGGCTACATCGTCAAAATGCGGGAACGGTCGGTGCTGGTCGAACAGGACGCAGACCACTTCGTCATCACTCCGGTCTAATTTTCGAGGAGGTACTAAACCGGCTCAGAGCGGGGAAACGAGGTCTTCCAGCGCGGCCGTCGGGTCATCGGCCTTTGCGACGCCGCTGGCCAGCAGGACGCCCTCGGCACCCAATTCGCGCGCCGACACGAGGTCTTCGCCCGTGCTGATTCCCGCGCCGCAGAAGACGCTCACGTTCTCGTCCACTGCTTCCGCCGCGGCCACGGCGTCG
This sequence comes from Haladaptatus cibarius D43, assembly GCF_000710615.1. NCBI lineage: Archaea > Methanobacteriati > Methanobacteriota > Halobacteria > Halobacteriales > Haladaptataceae > Haladaptatus > Haladaptatus cibarius. The sequence continues at coordinate 742,788 of NZ_JDTH01000002.1, forward strand.
GTGACGATGTCCGGGTCGGCCTTGCTGACGGGCGTTCCGGTGCCGATGAGTTCCGGCGGTTCGACCGCAACGGCATTCGGGCCGAGTGCGGCGACCGCACCGACCTGTTCGGGGTTGTTCGCGCAGACGGTCGTGTCGAGTCCGGCGCGCTCTGCGGCGTCCAGTCCCGCGTCGATGTCCGCCAATTTGAGGCGATTTTCGGAGTGGTTGAGCATGGTTCCGGTCGCGCCCGCGTCGGCGACTGCCTCCGCGAGGGTGCTTCCGGTGTGGCTTCCGTGTTCGACTGGACTGACGTGCTGCCCCCACGTTTCGACGCCCGTCTCCGCGACCTGCGAGAGGTGGGCCGTCTGGGGCGCGACAGCGATGTCCACGCCGCTCGCGTCGCTCACGTCGCGGACGGCTTCCGCGATTTCGATTGGGTCGCAGGGGTACGCCTTCAGGTTGACGAGTACGAACATGTCCGAATCGACTGTCGGCGCGCCCAAATAGATTCCGAGTGCGCGAAACCGTGGTGGAAGGGAGGAAGAAGACGACTCTCTCGTGTTGGTGTGGCTATTGGTTGGCAGTGGGGCGCACACATGTTGCAAGCCACACCTGCGAGACAGTGACTTTGGTACTGTGATGACTGCTGTGGCTCCCACTCCGCCAAATCGGTGTCTGTGATTTGTACTCTTTTCCCTAATCGAAACGTTCAAAAAATATGTTCCAGTTCGCTTCCTGCAGTCGCTCACCCGAACTCGGGCAGAACCTCTTCTTCGTAAAAGTCGAAAAACGACTCCTGATTCGGGCCGATTTGGTGGACGTAAACGTGGTCGTAGCCCGCGTCCACGAACTGTTGTAGGTTGTCGAGATGCGTCTCCGGGTCGGGGTCGGTGACGATGCTTCCCGCCGCGATGTCCTCTCTGGTGACCATCTGGCAGGTCTGCTCGAAATGCGTCGGCGTGGACAGTTGGGCGGCGAGTTCGCCCGGAAGCGACGTATTCGGCCAGTTTTCCAGCGCCGTGTCGATTGCCTCCTCCTCGTCTTCGGCGTAGCAAACCGACATCTGGCTGTACTTCGGCCCGGAACCACCGGCTTCTTCGAACGTCTCGACCACGTCTTGCGGGCCAACACTCCAGAAGCCGTCACTGATTTCGGCGGCTGATTTCGCCGCCCGAGGCCCGTAGGCCGAGACGACGATGTCCGGCGGTTCGTCGGGGAGGGTGTACAGACGCGCGTTTTCGACCGTAAAGTGGTCGCCGTGATAGCTCTGTTGTCCGCCCTGCCAGAGTTTCCGGATGATTTCGACCGCCTCTTCGAGCATGTCGAGTCGAATCGGATGTTCGGGCCAATGTTCGCCGGTGATGTGCTCGTTCAGTCGCTCGCCCGTCCCGACGCCGAGGAAGAACTTTCCCTCGAACATCGTGGCGGCGGTCGCGGCGGCCTGCGCCACGATTACCGGATGGATTCGCATAATTGGACACGTGACACCCACTCCTACCGGCAGGTCGTCGGTCGCAGTGGCAACACCGCCGAGAGTTGACCAAACGAACGGACTGTGGCCCTGCTGGCTAATCCACGGATGGAAGTGGTCAGAAATCGACGCGAAATCGAACCCCACCGCTTCGGCGCGGGTGGCGTGTTCGACCAAGTCGTTCGGATGATGCTCCTCGCTCGACAGCGTGTAGCCGAGTTGCGTCATCGGCTTCCCTCCACTGGTTCGAATTTCATAGCATCCACGCTACACCAGTCGTTCGCATGAACGCACTGGCTGAAAAAGCAAGGTCGAAATCGTACCGCACCTCCTCACGACTCTACTGCTGAGGCAGTTGGCGACCACGGCGTTGCTGTCGTCCCTGCTGTTCTTGCAGGCGCTCACCTTGATGTTCTTCGTATCTGTGTGACTGCTGGCCGTGCCCCTGCCGTTGTTGGTGTCCCTGCTGTTGTCCCTGTTGACGGCTCTGGCCGTGTTGGTGACCACTTTGACCCTGCTGTTGAGTTTCCTGTGAACCCTGCTGGCGACCGTACCGTTTTTGTCGTCCCTGCCGCCGTTGGTGGCGTTGCTGTTGGCTCTGTTGTTGTCCCTGTCGCTGCTGGCCATACCGGCGTTGCTGTCCTTGCTGCCGGAACTGTGATTTTCGCTGTCCCTGTTGCTGTTGTTGACCTTGCGGCCGTCGCTGTTGAGTTTGTTGTCCCTGCCGACCGTGTTCGGGTTGTTGTTGCCCGTGCTGACCGCCCTTCTGTATTTCCTGTTGTCTCTGCTCTTGACGACCGTATCGTCGCTGGTCGCCTCGCTGGTCGCCTCGCTGTCGCCCGTGCCTTCGTCGTTCTTGCCCGCCTCGTCTTTGTTCGTCCTGTCCTTGCTCCCTGCCCTGCTCACGCCGTCGCGGGCCACCGTATCGTTCCATTCCGGATTTCTGCTCGTCACTGCGACGCGACTCGTCGTGCTGATGGTGTGTCATGATTCAACTCCCACCAAGGGAACACCGCAGATTTCCTTAGGCGTGTTGGCCTCAGGTGGCCATACTTAAGGCTAGTCGGTCACTTCCTCCCGATATGGAACCACGAGACCTCTCCGCGCACGTCGCATATCAAGCCGGACGGGGCATCGAGGAGGTCGCTCGGGAACTCGGATTCGACCCGGACGACCTCGTGAAACTCGCGTCGAACGAGAACCCGTTCGGCCCGAGTCCGGCGGCAGTCGATGCCATCCGAAACGGGGCCGGAAACGCCAGTTCGTACCCGAAAGCGTCACACACCGACCTGACCGCTCAACTCGCCGAACGCTGGAACGTCGAACCGGCACAGGTCTGGTTGGCCAACGGCGGCGATGGCGCGCTGGATTATCTTTCCCGCGCCATGCTCGAACCCGGTGACGAAGTTCTCGTTCCGAGTCCCGGATTCGCCTATTACGGCATGAGCGCGCGGTACCACCACGGCGGGGTGTCGGAGTACTCCCTCTCGAAGGACGACGGATTCAAACTGGCCGCCGACGCGGTTCTCTCGGCCTACGATGGCGAGCGAATCGTCTATCTCACGAGTCCGCACAACCCATCCGGCGGAATGTTCTCACTGGACGCCGTGGACACGATTGCGGACGAAACGGACGAGAAAACCCTCGTCGTCGTGGACGAAGCATACGGAGAGTACGCCGAGGCATCGAGCGCAATCAGCCTGCTGGACGAGCGAGACGACGTGGCCGTCCTCAGAACCTTTTCGAAAGCGTTCGGGTTGGCGGGCGTCCGACTCGGCTACGCCGTCGTTCCGGACGACTGGGCGGACGCCTACGCCTGCGTGAACACGCCGTTCGCGGCGAGCGAACTGGCGTGTCGGGGTGGCCTCGCCGCACTGACTGACGATGAACACGTCGAGAAATCGGTCGAAACGGCGCGTTGGGCGCGCGAGTACATCTACGACAATCTCGACGCCCCGACGTGGGAAAGCCACGGGAACTTCGTCCTCGCGGAGGTCGGAAACGCCAGCGAGGTCACGGAGGCGGTTCAAGAACGCGGCGTCATCCTCCGCGACTGCACGAGTTTCGGCCTCCCTGAATGCGTGCGAATCACCTGCGGAACGAAAGACGAAACCGAGCGAGCGGTTCAGGAACTCAACGAGGTGCTGACGGCGTGAAAGTTGCCGTAACCGGCACGCCCGGAACCGGAAAAACGACCGCGACCGAACTGGTCGAAACCGACCTCGAAGTCGTGCACCTAAACGACGTGATTCGGGAAGAAGGACTGGACGAGGGCACGGACGAGGAACGAAATAGCCTCTATGCGGATTTCGACGCGATTCGGGGGTGGTTGGCCGAGCGCGAGGATGAAGATGGAAACGAGAACGGCGTTCTCATCGACTCGCATCTGGCCCACCACTTCGATGTGGACAAGGTCGTCGTTCTTCGATGCCATCCCGAGCAGTTGGCAGAACGATTGGTTGAGCGCGGGGAGACGGCACCAAAAGCCGAAGAAAACGCGGAAAGCGAAGCCCTCGACGTAATTCTGTCGGAGGCAGTCGCGGAGCACGGCACCGAATCGGTGTACGAAATCGACACCACCGACCGAACACCGGAGGACGTGTCAACTGACATCGAAGCGGTTATTCGGGGCGAGCGCGCGCCTTCCGCTGGAACCGTCGATTACCTCGATTATCTATGACGCTCGACCAACTTCGCCCCATCGCAGACCGCGCGCTCCGTCCGTTCGTCTCGGTATCGAAACAAGCCGGACTGACCCCGGACTCCATCAGCGTCATCGCCTTCCTGCTCGCTGGCGGTGCTGGTTGGGCGTTCTATCTCGGCGATTCAGTTCCGATGTGGTACCTCGTCGGCGCAGTACTCGTCTTTTTGAACGGCTGGCTCGACCTGCTCGACGGTGCCTTGGCGCGCGAACTCGGAACTGATTCCAAAGCAGGGGACTTACTCGACCACGTCCTCGACCGCTACGCCGACATCGTGCTGATTGCGGGATTGGCGGCGGGACTTGAGCAGTACGCCCTCGGACTCGCGGCAGTGACGGGCGTGCTGATGACCTCGTACCTCGGCACGCAAGCCCAAGCGGTCGGTTTAGACCGCGTCTACGGCGGGCTGGTCGGACGGGCGGACAGACTGGCCCTCATCGGACTCGTCGGCGGAATCGCTCCGTTCGTCGGTGCAGTCGGTGGCTACTCGCTCGTCGTGCTTCTGCTCGGTTTCCTCGCGGTCATCGGTCATTTCACCGCGCTGCAGCGGTTCTATTACTCGTGGCGCGCGCTGGCCTGATATAGCCACTGTGGCGTGCCATTTATGAGTCGAGACGGTAAACGTTGACACATGGTTCAGTGTGAGATGTGCGGTGCCGAAACGGCCTCGCCGAAGAAAATCAAGGTCGAAGGCGCGGAGTTGGATGTCTGTGACAACTGCGTTGACTTCGGGACGGAAGTAAAGACACAGCAGTCCTCAACCACGTCAACCAAATACTCTACCTCCTCGTCGTCGGGCAAATCGAGCGGGAGTTCCGGTACTTCGAGCCCGTCTTCCGGCGGGTCGCGCTCGCGCCCCTCGGACATGTTCGACGACATGGACGAAATCGTGCAGGATTACGACGACCGAATCCGCGACGCGCGTGAATCGTCCGGCCTGAGTCAGGAAGACCTCGCCAAGGAACTCAACGAGAAGGCCAGTCTCATCCGAAAACTCGAACGCGGCGACATGCTCCCCAGCGACCGCGTGCAGAAGAAACTCGAAAAGAAACTCGAAATCAGCCTCACCGCCGGAAGCGCCGGGGCAGACGACGAAGAGTGGAGCGGCGGCAGTTCGACCGGCGGCACCACGCTCGGCGACGTCGTCAAACGCAAGGACTGAGACTGAACGGTCGGGGTTCAGTTTGCGGTTTTCGTTTTCGACATCGATACTGACCGGTTCCGAATAGTAAGCCTGGTTCAACAGAGCGGCGACCACAGAAGTCACGTCACTAACATCACTGTCTCGGTAGCGTGACGGAGAATCAGTCCGCGCCTCACCAAAATCAACGCACTGCCTTTCCTCCCTCCAGTCTACAACCCAAAGTCGGACAAGTTGGCCTGCACGCCGGAGACCATCTCGGATTTCCGCCGGAGGGTGTTCATCGAAATCGGGAGTTCTGGGACGATGTTTCGAACCGCGGCGTGGAACGATTCGGATTCGCCGAACTCGCCCTCGAAGGCGTTTCTGACGCTTTCGCGCACCTGCCAGACGCCGACGGGTGCCCAGTAGTCGTCGCTGACCTCGCGGAGGACGAGGGCTTTGGCCTGTCGCCCGATGTCTTCCAGCTGTTCGAGCACGCCGAGTCGGGAGGCGTAGTACGCGCCCGCTGTTTCATCGACGTATTTCGTCCGACCTTCGAATCCCTCGTGGGCGCTTCCCATCCAGATGTCGCCTGTTGCGGATGGATTCCAGATGCTTCCCGGCGCTTTCATCTCCACGAGTTCGAATTCCCACTGCCCCGGCGAGAGGACGACCCAGTAGCGATTGCCCATGTACTCGTTCACCCAAACTTGCGTTTCGTCGATGCTCGGGGCGTTGCGGATTCGACCACGGAGATACTGTCCCACGGTGTCGTCAACCGCCGTAATCGACCAGCGCGTCGGGACGAGTCTTCGGTTTTGTCCCTTCCCGAGCGCGCCCGCAGACAGGACGTTGTTGATGTCGTACACGTCGAATCCGCGCCGGTAGAGGTAGGTCATCGCGCCTTGGGCCTGCCAGTCGTCGTCCTCCAAGGTTTTCTTCACGTGGCGCGGAACGTGCGGGTTTTCGGTGAGATTTGCCGAGGTTGCGCGAGCAGAGGGGCCGGTCGGCGTTGCGATGTCGTCCACGTTCACGTCCAAATCTAGCTTTTCCGTGAGCCCGATTTCCACGTCAACCGGGCGGTCGGCGATGGCGATTTCGCGCTGGACGCCGACGAAGCCGTCCCACACGTCTTCTACGTTCACCTTCGCGGAGCGATTCGAGTTCAGCAGGCCGGTTCGATACTGGAGGACGTTGTCGATGTCGAGGCCGCGCTGGTACCAGTCGCCGCTGGTGGCGAACTCCGACGCGCGCTCTTCTTCCCCGACCGGCGAGAGGATACCGGTCGAGACGTTGGGGTACGACGACCGACCGACGAACACCGAAGGCGAGGTGCTTCCGAATAGCGAATCACCTTGGGCGACTTCCGAAAACCGGTCTTGGAAGTCGTCCACGTAATCCAGAATTTCGTAGGATTTTTCCTCGGCGAGTTGGCGGCGGCGCTCCTCCTCGTCCGGGCGCAAATCCTCGATGTAGTCGTCCAACCGCATTCGCTCGATGTAGGGAGGGGAGTGGCTTCAACGTTCGGACAGCGGACTGAAAGTGGTGCAAAATATTTTGCCAGTGGCAGACGCTCGGGGGGAGCAGACTGCAAAAAAGTGAACGTGCTTAGCTGTGGATTCCCATCGCTTCTATCTGTTCTTGATACCGATTTCGGATGGTGACTTCGGTCACCTGTGCCACATCGGCGACTTCCCGCTGGGTCTTCTTCTCGTTGCAGAGAAGCGAAGCGGCGTAAATCGCGGCGGCCGCATACCCGGTTGGGGATTTCCCCGAGAGCAATCCTTCTTCGGCGGTGGTTTCGATGATGTCGTTCGCTTTCGACTGCACTTCTTCGCTGAGTTCGAGTTCAGAACAGAACCGCGGGACGTATTTTTTCGGGTCAACCGGTTTCATCTCCAGGCCAAGTTCCTGTGAGATGTAGCGATAGGTTCGTCCGATTTCCTTTCGTTCGACGCGCGATACCTCCGAGATTTCTTCGAGACTTCGCGGAATCCCCTCCTTTCGACAGGCGGCGTACAGCGCGCTTGTCGCAACCCCCTCGATGGAACGCCCCCGAATCAAATCCTCCTTGAGCGCCCGTCGGTAGATGACGGACGCGACTTCGCGTACCGACCGCGGTACGCCGAGTGCGGAGGCCATTCGGTCGATTTCGGACAGGGCAAACTGGAGATTTCGCTCGCCCGCGTCCTTGGTTCGGATTCGTTCCTGCCATTTGCGCAGTCGGTGCATCTGACTGCGCTTTTTCGAAGAAATAGACCGACCGTAGGCGTCTTTGTCCTTCCAGTCGATGGTCGTCGTCAGCCCTTTGTCGTGCATCGTCTGCGTGGTCGGTGCGCCCACGCGAGATTTCTGCTGGCGCTCTTGGTGGTTGAACGCACGCCATTCCGGGCCGGGGTCTATCTTTTCTTCTTCGACGACCAACCCACAGTCGTCACAGATGAGTTCGGAGCGGTCGTTGCTTTTTACTAAATTTTCGGACCCACATTCAGGACAAGCACGCTCTCCCTCTCGTTCGTTCGCCGTTTGCTCCCCTTCAAGTTGGCGCTCCCGCTGGCGAGTAGACCGTGTCATCGCACTTTTATAGTAGTAACTTCTTCACACTTAAAGGCTTGGGCAAAAGCCATATATACTTGACAACCGGTACCACAGTTTCTCCTCGCACCGGAACCTGTTTACTCGCCCACAGACGAATGACTTGCAATGCCAGTCATCGAGTGTGACGTGGACGAGGCGCGCGAGACGCTCGCCGACGCCGGGGTGGTTATCTCGGATGGAAAGAGCGAATATGAACACTGGCGGGCCAGATATAACGATGCAATCGCCATCGCCTACGACGACAAACTCGTGATTCAGGGGTCGAATCCGCAATCTATCGAAGCTCTGCTCCGCGATTCCGGCGGCCACGCCTACCTCTATTTCGACGGCGGAAGTCGCGGGAACCCCGGCCCGGCGGCCATCGGCTGGGTCATCGTCACCAGCGACGGAATCGCCGGGGAAGGGAGCGAACGAATCGGGCGCGCGACGAACAACCAAGCCGAGTACGACGCGCTCATCGCGGGCCTCGAAGCGGCCCGCGATTACGGCTTCGATTCGGTGGACGTGAAGGGAGATTCACAACTCGCCATCAAGCAGGTCACTGGCGCGTGGAAGACGAACGACCCGGAACTCCGCGAACGGCGGGTTCGCGCCCGCGAACTCCTCGACGGCTTCGACAAATGGTCGCTCAAACACGTTCCGCGGGAGGTAAACGAGCGCGCGGACAAGTTGGTCAACGAGGCGTTAGACGATGGCTGATTTGCCGGACGAGACAGAAGCATCTGATGAACTAGAATCAAGAGACGAAGCAGAATCGCCGGACGAATCCGAACTTCCGCAAGAAACCGTCGAAGAGGCGGAGCGACTGACCCACCTCGCGCGCGATGTAGAGGGCGACGAGGCCGACGCCTACCGCAATGAGCGCGACGAACTGCTCGCAGAACAGGATTTCGTCGCGCGTGTGCGGGAGGACGAGGCACGAAGCGTTCTCGTCCTCCATCCAGCGGACTGGCTGGAAGACAGCACGATTCAGGTCGAACGAATCGAGGATACCGAACGAGCGGTCGAAATCCCGTTAGACGGTCCAGGCGACCCGGACGATTGGGACGACATCGACGCCCACAACCGTGCGGTTGCGGCGACGGTTCGAGAGCAACACGGCGACGTTCACGGTGCAAATGCCGAAGCCTTCGCCGATTTCATGAGCAACCACTACGCCCGGCCGGTAGAGTCGGCAACGGATGAAGAGGTCACTGAGTTCTGTACCGAGTATTTCCCGCGAAACGCATGGCCCACGGACGAAGAAAAATCGATTGTCGAAACGTCGGTCGAACTCGTGTTCGACTGCGTTTAGCTGTGTTTCTCGATGAGCGCACGAACCTGCTCTACGCGTTCGTCGTCCGTGACGAACTTCGAGAGCGACCACGCAAAGGAGTCTTCGACCGCTTCGAGACCGGCTTGCGTCAGACCGTACTGGTTGGTACGCTTGTCGAGTTCGCTCTTCTCGACCAATCCACGCTCGACGAGCGTGTCGAGGTTGGGGTACAGACGGCCGTGGTTCACTTCCTCGTCGTAGTAGTTTTCGAGTTCACGCTTGATGGCGAGTCCGTACATCGGTTCCTCGGTAAGGACGATGAGGATGTTACGCTGGAAAGCGGTGAGGTCGCGGGCGGTACTGCTTTCGGTGAGTGTTTGTGCCTCTGACATTGGCTTTGACAGGACGAAATATGTAACCGAGATATTTAACCCTTCTCAAGTTTCTTGGTGTTTCTCTCCGCTTTCGCTCGATTTTACTCGGGAATACCACAAGTCGATTACGGAGGTGTGTTTCGTTTTTGGGTGGTTCATCGAGCGATGCAATGGGGTTTGAGTCGATGCCGAAAGGACTTTTTGGTCTTCCCGTGCAGTCGCAAACGACCCATGACGAATCTCTGGGAAGACCTGGAAACAGGACCGAACGCCCCTGAAGAAATCTACGCCGTCGTCGAGTGTCTCAAAGGCGACCGGAACAAGTACGAGTACGACAAGGACATTCCCGGCGTCATGCTCGACCGCGTACTTCACAGCAACGTTCACTACCCCGGCGACTACGGGTTCATCCCGCAGTCTTACTACGACGACGAAGACCCGTTCGACGTGCTCGTCCTCGTTGAAGATTCGACGTTCCCCGGCTGTGTCATCGAGGTTCGCCCGGTCGGCCTCATGAAGATGGACGACGACGGCGAACAGGACGACAAGGTCATCGCCGTCCCCATCGAAGACCCGCGCTTCGACCACATCGAGGACGTCGACGACATCACCCAACAGCAGAAAGACGAAATCGACGAATTCTTCCAGACCTACAAAAATCTCGAAGCAGGCAAGGAAGTCGAGACGCAGGGCTGGGAGGACAAACAGTCCGCACTCGACGCAATCGAACACGCACAAGACCTGTACAACCAAAACTTCGCGTAATCGTCGCTCTCCAATCTCGTCTTTTTCGACGGCGTATCTCGCTAGTGACACGAACTACATCGCTACTCGAATTTCGCCCAAAACAGACCTGTCTTATAACTGCTACAGTAATCCAGCCGAGATGATTTACTCCATACGCCAGTTGTGTGATACTAATGCCCGTCGGAGTCCTCACCGAAAACTTGCCCGTCGTGCTCACAGCAGTGCTGTTGGTTCTCTCCGGCGGCGGCATCCTCTACGCCGTTCAGTTCCGTTCTCTTCGCCGCACAACCGAGAGAGCACCCATCGACCGACTTCGGGACACCGTCGCGGGACAGAACCGGGTCGCACTCGTCGTCCCTGAAGGTGCGAGCATCGACTCGCTCGCGTCGGCAGTCGGTTTGCAAGCCCTCTGTAAGGATTGGGGCGTTGCGGGGCGAATCGCCGCAGAAGGCGAGGTAACCGGCGAGGACAGCAAAGCGTTCTGCAACATCTTCGACGTGGATTTGACGACCATCGACGAGCGAGGTGACGAACTGCAAGATTGCGACGCGGCAATCGCGGTCGGCGGCGGCGGTGCGGTTCCCCGATTGGCGAACAACCCGCCGGTCGTCGGCGTCATCCGCCACCGCCCGACCGCGGAGGAAAACATTCTAACCGTTACGCGAACCGACGACGGGGCGACTTCGACCGTCGTCACAAAACTCGTTCGGGACGCGGAACTGATTCCCGACCAGCGAGTCGCCACGGCACTGCTGTACGGTATCCGTGCGGGAACCCGGGAGTTCCGGCGCGCGAACGGGAAAAACGATTACGACGCCGCAGGCTTCCTCCACGCCTTCGCGGATTTGGGCCGTATCGAGGATTTGCGCTCGCCGGGTGTCAGCGGTGACACCTTCGACGTACTCGGCGAGGCCATTGCAAACCGAGAACGCCGGGCGAGTTTCGCCGTGACGAACGTCGGCGTGGTTCCTTCGGTAAGCGCACTCGAAGAGGCCGCGGATTCCCTGCTCCGACTGGAAGGCGTCTCCACCGCGGCGGTGTTCGGCATTCACGAGGAAACCATCGTCATCTCCTGCCGGGCCGAAGACGTTCGAACCAGCGCAGTGGACATCCTCGACGGCGCGTTCGACGCGAGCGAAACGACCGGTGGGAACACGGACGCCGCAACCGCCCGCGTTCCGCTGGGAATCTTCGCACAGGTCGATGGGGAACACGCAACCACGTTGGATTCGCTCATCGACGCCAGCACGCGCAAAGCGTTGTTCACTGCGTTCGAGAGTTCGTAGGTTTGACAGCAGGTGTTCGTAGGTTCGACACTCTGTACCACGGAAACGAAGGTTCTTGTAGTCGCCTGTGGTAGGGCCGCGTATGGGTCTCTTCGATAGGCTCCGTGGAGATGACGACCCCCGGGTAGCCTTCTTTGGTATCGACGGCGTGCCGTATAGCTTTCTTAAAAACAACGCCTCGGAATTCCCGAACATTGCGTCTCTTGCGAAGGAGGGAAGCGCCGGTGCAATAGACAGTATCGTTCCCCCCGAATCCTCCGCCTGCTGGCCCGCCCTCACGACGGGTGTCAACCCCGGCGAGACCGGTGTGTACGGTTTCCAAGACCGGGAAGTCGGTTCCTACGACACCTACGTTCCGATGGGTCGAGACGTGCAGGCGACGCGAATTTGGGACCGCGTGGCAGAATCGGGCCGTGACGCGACCGTGATGAACGTCCCCGTGACGTTCCCGCCACAGCGAAACGTCCAGCGGATGGTTTCGGGATTCCTGTCGCCCGGCGTGGACAAGGCGGCGTACCCCGACGAACTGCGAAATCACCTGAACTCCATCGACTATCGCATCGACGCGAACGCGAAGTTGGGACACAAAGAGGACAAATCCGAGTTCATCGAAAACGCCCACGAGACGCTCGAAGCGCGCTACGAGGCGTTCCGCCACTACATCGAGCAGGACGACTGGGATCTCTTTTTCGGCGTCTTCATGACAACCGACCGCGTGAACCACTTCCTGTTCAAACATTACGAGGAGGACGGCGAGTACAAACAGGAGTTCATCGACTTCTACAAGAAGGTGGACGAATACCTCGGCAAACTCCGCGACGCCCTCGCGGACGACGTGACGATGGTCGTCGCAAGCGACCACGGTTTCACCAGCCTTGACCACGAAGTTCACTTCAACCAGTGGCTCGCGGACGAGGGCTGGCTCTCCTACGAAGACGACGACCACGAGGAACTCGGTGACATCGCCGACGAGACGAAGGCGTACTCGCTCATTCCGGGTCGATTCTACGTCAATCTCGAAGGGCGCGAACCGCGCGGAAGCGTCCCCGAAGACGAGTACGAGGAAGTGCGCGCCGAGCTTAAGGAGAAACTCGAAAACCTCGAAGGGCCAAACGGCGAGAAGGTCTGTGCCCAAGTCGTCGAGAAGGAAGACGCCTTCCACGGCGACCACGAGGACATCGCTCCCGACCTCGTCGCCATCCCGAACCACGGCTTCGACCTCAAAGCCGGGTTCAAGGGCCACGACGACGTGTTCGGCGTCGGCCCGCGAAACGGTATGCACAGCTTCGACAACGCGTCGCTGTTCGTTGACGATTCGAACGTGACCATTCCGGAGGACGTTGACCTACTCGACATCGCGCCGACGATTCTCGACCTGATGGGTGTCGAATACTCCGCGAGCGAGCTCGACGGTCGTAGTTTGGCCTGAAAACGGCGATTTTGGAAACCGCCGAGTTCGTTTTTCTCCGAGCGCTTTCATTCGATTTCGACCAACTGTCACTCGGCTCTGACCGACTTTCGTCCGACATCTATTTTCGGCGGGAACGCTCCCCGGGGAGCGTTCCCGCTTTCCGCTTGCGAATCTGTTTTATCGGCGAACTGCAAAACCCGGGATGAATGAGCGACAGAGTCGGTGTTCTGCTGGTCGTCGTCTCCGCGGTCGGATTCGGCACTCTCGGCATCTTCGGCAAACTCGCGGCGGACGCCGGACTGTCGATTCCGACCGTCCTCTTCTTTCGGTTTCTGCTCGCCACCGTACTTGTTTGGATGGGACTCGCCGCCCGAGGACGACTCCACCGGTTTTCCGGCAGGAACTTGGCCATCGGACTCGGCCTCGGCGCGTTCGGCTACGCACTGATGAGCGGTCTGTACTTCTGGGGCTTGTCGTTCATGACCGCCGGACTCGTCGGTATTTTGCTCTACACGTATCCGGTCTTCGTCGTGGTGCTGTCCGCGCTCGTCCTCGACGAGCGCGTGACTTCGAAAACCGCGTTCGCCTTAGTTCTCGCCCTCTCCGGCGTCGCGCTCATTACGGGTGGCAACCCGGCGGGCGCAGACCCGCGCGGAATCGTCATCGTTCTCGTCGGCGCTGTGGTGTACGCAGGGTACATCACGGTCGGTCGGGTCGCGCTGGACAGCGTTCCGGCAGACCAACTGACGGCCCACGTCCTTCCGGCGGCAGCCTGTGCATACCTGTTTTTCGGCTCGGTTACGGGTAAACTGTCGGTTCCCGGCGCGATTTCCGAGTGGGCAATCGTCGTCGCCATCGCCGTCATCGCAACCGCGATTCCCATCTTCACGTTCTTCGCCGGAATCGACAGAATCGGTGCAAGTCGGGCCAGCATCGTCAGCACCGTCGAACCCGTCGTGACGCTTCTTCTCGGGGCGGCGATTCTCGCGGAACCGATTACTGCGGTGACGGTCGGCGGCGGTGGGTTGGTGCTCATCGGCGTGTTGTTGGTGCAGGTTGAGTAGCCATCATCGTCGAAAGCCACGAAAATCACGTCGTCTTTAGAGTCGAACTACGTTAGAGTTGAACTACGAGGCCGTCGCCATCTCGTTCGTATGTCGTCTCGAACGGCTTCGAGCGTGCGTGTAGCGTCTCTCGAAGCCATGCCGCCTCACTTTCGGTGGCGGAACGGACGCCGTCGTCGATGTGAAACGGAACGAGCCGTATTTCCTCGAAATCTCCGTCTTTGAGCACGACTTCGAAGAGATAGCTCTTGTCGTTGCCAAGGTCGTCTTTAATGCCGAAATCGTCAACAAGGTCGCCAGTGTCGTGGAGAATGATGCCGTCGCCGTACTGCTCGACTGATTGGACGACGTGCGCGCTATGACCGTGAACGAGGTCAACACCCTGTTCCACGAGCCAGTGGCCGAATGCGACGAGTCGGTCGTTGGGGTGCTCTATCCAGTTTTCTCCCCAATGGAGCGATACGACGAGCAAATCTGGGTTCGTTGACTGTGCGCGCTCGATTGCGTTTCCAACGAGCCGCTGAGTTCTCGGATTTTCGGGGTCTGTCTTTGCCCACGCAATTCCGGGTCGGTCGTCAGTCGCGGCGTACACTTCGTACTCGTCGGAAAACGAAACGACGGCGACGTCGAGGCCGCCGACGGAAAACGTCGCTGGCTCCCACGCCTCCGTCGGAGTCTCACCAGTCCCCGCGTTTGCGATTCCACCCTCGTCGAGTGTGTCTATCGTATCGGTTAGAGCGGCCGCTCCGAAATCCATCGAGTGATTGTTCGATAGCGTTGCGAACCGAATGTTCCCGGCGTTGAGTGCGGGCACTGCCCAATCGGGGTCGCCTCGGAAATAGTACGCGCGGTCTGGAAACGGTTCGCCTCGCTTCGAGAGACAGCATTCGAGGTTGCAAAAGACACCGTCGAGAGATTCGAGTTCGGATTGAAAGTCGCCCCAAATGGTTGCCGGGTTGGTGTCTCCATCACCATAAATCCCGTTGAGGCCCCGTCCGACCATCGTGTCACCCGCGAATCCGATCGTTGTCTCGCGGTGTTCGTCTTGGGTCGTGGTCTGCCTCTCGGGCAGCTCGGTCGTATCGGTCGTGTTACCATTGCCCGACGGGGGATTAGTATCGGACGAACGAGTCCCGTCCGTGGACGGCGAATTATTCGAGTTTCCTACACAGCCTCCAACCGACACCGCCCCCACAGCCGTGAGGAATGCCCGTCGATTTCTATCCATTTTCTATAAATACTACCGCAATTGCATAAATAATTGATGTATGGATAAATCAGCTTCTTACACCTAGTCGTGGCAAAATCGCTGCTGAACCAATCACTCGACTCGAAAGCACGTGATACCAAAACGCCAGTGAAAATCGAGACTCAGACTGAATCCGGTTTGTCGTGAACCACGAGATTCACGTCGCGTTTTTCGCCCTCCAAATCCGCGACGATTCGCTCTACGACGCGCTCTGCTTCCTTCAGCACGAGCGGTTTCACTTTGTTCACGACCCAGCCCATCGAGACGAACATCGGCAAGTTGAGCATGCCGCTGTCGGCCGAATCCGCGTCGAAGTTGATGGAAATCCACACCCGTGAAGCGGTTTCTTTGCCCTCGGGGGCTTCCTCGGGAACTTCTTCGACTCGCCAGTGGCCGTGGGCGTGAATGTCTTTGATTATCTTCCAGTCGATGCGATTCGGGTGATCGAGTTCCGTCACTTCGGAGCGCACGGTGTACTGCACTTTCCACCATTTCAGGTGGATGTCGTACTCCGTCCCCGGCCCACCGTCGCCCTCGCGGGTGACGCCGGTGAGGTGTTCCGAATAGTTTGCGTAGCCCGGAAAGTCGATGAGGAACTCGTAGGCCTCCTCCGGCGGCACGTAGACGACGGTGCTGAGTTCGACTGAATCCACACCGTTCAGTTCTGTGGGACTGAAAGTAAATATTCCGGCGAACAGTGGCCGGTGGTCGTATTGGGTCAGGCGTACCAGTCGAAAGTCGGTACACGAAGCAACCATGTAAAACCGAGGTTGCGTGTGCCAGTAGAATCGTTTCAACGCTACCGCGAAAAGCGTAGAGCATGGCAGAATCAGAAGCAGACAAATTTTCGTGTGAACAGTGCGACGAATCGTTCGAACGGAAAGAACAGTTGAACGAGCATCTGAAAGAATCTCACGGCGTCGCCCCGAACGAAGCCAGTGAAGATGCCGCGGCGGCGGGGTCGGATGCCAGTGCATCGACTGGGTCTATCACCGAGGAAACGAACGACTCTCCGTCGGCGGCGGAGCCGTCCGAGGCCGCTGGCCCGTCCGAGAGTGATGCGGACGTTCGTCCTGAAACCGCTGACTCTGACTCGGACGAGAATGATTCGGATTCGGACTCTGATAACGGCGATTCGGATTCCGATTCTGACGAAGACGGTTCTTAAACGCGGCGGCGGCCAACACCGCAGTTTATACTGCCCCACGAGCAACCCCCGACCATGACACGCTACGACGTAGTCATCGTCGGCGGCGGTGTCGCGGGACTTTCCGCGGGCACCTTCACCGCCCGCGCAGACCTCGACACGCTGGTCGTGAACGACGGGGTTTCGATTCTCTACCGAAACGCTATTTTGGAGAACTTCCCCGGTTTCCCTGCCGGAATCGACTCGCGCCTGTTCTGCCTGATGCTGGAAGAGCAGGCCGAACGCGCCGGTTGCGCCCGACTCGACGCGACGGTTTCGGACGTGCGACACGCGGACGAAGATAACGATGGCGAAGGCGACGGCGAATCCGTCGCCTTCGCGGTCGAAACCGAGGACGAAACCATCGACGCAGATCGAGTCATCGCGGCGTCGTGGTCGGATTCCGGCTACCTCGACGGACTCGGCCTCGATTTCGAGCGGTCGGGAAGCAAGCAGTTCGTTTCTGTGGACGACACGGGACGAACCGGCGTCGATGGCCTTTACGCCGCCGGACGACTGGCGGACAAGTACCACCAAGCAATCGTTTCTGCGGGCCACGGGTCGCAGGTCGGACTTACCGTGGTTCACGACGCCGACTCCGATTTCTACCACGACTGGGTCGCCCCGGAGGGCTACTTCACCAACCGCGACCGCGAGGTTCCGGTGGGTTGCGAAGAGATTTCGGAGGACGAACGCCAGCGTCGGGCGCGCAAGGCACACGACCGCCTTCGGAAGTACGTCGAGGAGTGGGAGGACGAGACGCCCGTTCCGCATCCGAGTTTCGTCGAAGAGATGGAATAAGGCGTGCGCGAGTCGGCGGGAAAGTGCGACTTTATAGAACTGCGTTTTCCCGTTCGGCGCGGGGGAGTGAACGAAGTGAACGACTCGCGCGAGGGATGACCGAATGGCGTTCTCGTGAGCGAATGCGAAACGAGAACCCGGACGAGGTTCGCTCGTCCGGAATGAGGGAAGAGGCTGGGGAGGGCGAGGTGCGGTTGCGGTTATTTTGGAGCCGGAAGTAGCTAGCTACGGCTCACTCATTCACTAGTATGCCGTTAGTTGATGCCGAGTCCAATAAAACCGCTCCGCACCGCCACCGTGGTTTGTTTCGTTTCTGTTTCGAATACCTGTCCGACTCAGTGTCCACCCGAGGAGAGGTGCAGGCCGACGATGCCGACGACGATGAGGCCGATGAAGGCGACCCGAACCAACTCCGCAGACTCCTCGAACAGGACGATGCCGAGCGTCGCGGTGCCGACCGCGCCAATGCCAGTCCAAACCGCGTAGGCTGTTCCGACGGGAAGCGTTTTGAGGGCTTCCGCCAGCAGTATCATGCTGATAACGAGGGCGACGACGGTGCCGACGGAAGGCCAGAATTTCGAGAGGCCGTCCGAGTATTCCAGCCCGATAGCCCACGCGATTTCGAACAATCCAGCGACAATCAGAATTTTCCACGACATTGGTTCGACTTGGAACGGACACGTGGAGTGTATTCCGTTTCGGTTCGCAGTCGCGGTCGTCTCCCGCCCTGCCGAAATCCAAGTGACTTTATCAATCTGTTCTGAACCGTCTACGAAATGAATGGGGCTCGAAATGAGTGACGACGAGGTAGACCCGAACGAATTGGGAGAGTCGGTCGAACGACCGATGTTTCGGCTGTTCACCGAGTATGGCGACGACCACATCCACTGGTTTATCATTGGCCTGCTGACGAGCATCTCCGCGAGGTTTCTCGCGCTCGTTCCCCCAGTCGTCCTCGGTGTCGCGCTGGATGCCGTCTTCTACGAGGAAAAGGCCTATTCGCTTCCACTTCTGCCGGAGGCGTGGATTCCCGGGAGTACGATGGGACAGTTCTGGCTTTCCATTCAAATCATGGCGGTTTCGATGGTTCTCGCCGCCTTCAGCAATTTTGCGCGGTCGTCAAGTCTAAACCTGTTTTCCCATCGCGTGAAACACGAGGTTCGGACGGAGACGTATCAGTGGATGCAACGACTCGATATGGAGTTCTTCGACGACCACAAAACGGGAGAACTCATGAGCATCCTGAACAACGATACGAACCGACTCGAACTGTTCCTCGATAACATGATGGGGAGCGCCATCCAACTCGTCGTTCTCGTCATCGGAATTGGCTGGGTTCTGTTCACCATCAACGGGCAGTTGGCGCTGGTCACCCTCTCGGTCATTCCCATCGCGGCGCTGTTTACGTGGTGGTTCATGCGCCGAGTCGAGGCGTTTTACGCCGATATTCGCTCCTCGGTCGGCGATTTGAACACGCGATTAGAGAACAACCTCGCTGGCGTCGAAGTCATCAAAACCGCCGGAACGGAGGAGTTCGAGGACGAGCGAGTTCGAAAAGCGTCATACAAATATTTCCAACGCGACTGGAAGGCGCTTCGGATGAACTTCATCTACCGCCCCGGACTACAACTGCTCACGTCAATCGCGTTCATCGCCACCTTCATCGTCGGCGGACTGTGGTATCTCTCCGAACCGCCACTGGGATTCTCCGGGACGCTCTACGTCGGCCAACTCGTCACCTTCCTCCTCCTGACTCAGCGCATGGTCGAACCCCTGACCCAGATGAGCGAAGTCGTGGACAGATACGAGGACGCGAAAGCCTCCTCGCGGCGCATCTTCGGTCTGATGTCGATTCCGCCCGCCATTACCAGCAGTCCGGACGCCGTCGAACTCGATTCCGTTGAAGGCCGAGTTGACTACGACCACGTGGATTTCTCTTACGAAGACGACGGCGAGCGAGTCCTGCAGGACATAACCTTCACCGCAGACCCCGGCGAGACGGTCGGCCTCGTCGGGCCGACCGGCGCAGGAAAATCCACGATTTGCAAACTCCTGCCGCGCCTCTACGACGTGACGGGCGGCGAGATTCGAGTCGATGGAACCGACGTTCGAGATTTGACCGTCGAAAGCCTCCGCGAACACATCGGCTACGTCGGACAGGACACGTTCCTCTTCGACGGAACAGTGAAAGAGAACATCAAATACGGAGCGTTCGACGCGGAAGAAGAAGCAATCATTGCCGCCGCGAAAGCCGCGGAAGCCCACGAGTTCGTTACCAATCTCCCCGAGGGCTACGACACGCGAGTCGGGGAACGCGGCGTGAAACTCTCCGGCGGCCAACGCCAACGAATCTCCATCGCGCGAACGATTCTGGCCGACCCCGAACTGCTCGTGTTGGACGAGGCGACGAGCGCGGTGGACACCGAGACGGAGATGCTCATCCAGCGCAGTCTCGACAAACTCACCGAAGACCGAACGACGTTCATTATCGCCCACCGACTTTCGACGGTGAAAGGAGCGGACACGATTATCTCGGTCGAAAACGGGGAAATCGTAGAACGCGGTACCCACGACGAACTGCTGGGCAACGACGGCCTCTACGCAGACCTCTGGCGGGTGCAGGCGGGCGAAATAGACGCGCTTTCGACCGAGTTCGTGAAGGAAGCATCCCGACGGGCGAGCGCAAATCAGGTAAATCAGGGGTCGAACTGAATCAAGGCTCGAACCAGTTACCTTTTACGGGCTACCGAACCCAGTAGCGGGTAATGCTTAGCGGAGTGAACGTGGCGTTGGGGGTGACGGGAAGCATCGCGGCGGTGAAAGTGGTCGAGTTGGCACACGAACTGCGCAGGCGAGGCGCAAACGTCCGGGCGGTGATGTCGAACAGTGCGCAGGGCATCATCAACCCGTGGGCCGTCGAGTTCGCAACCGACAACCACGTGGTCACCGAAATCACGGGCAAGGTCGAACACGTCGAACTCTGTGGCCGCGACGAGTGGGCCGACGTATTTCTCATCGCTCCGGCGACGGCGAACACGGTCGGGAAAATCGCGGGCGCGGTGGACGACACCCCGGTGACGACCTGTGCGACGACTGCCCTCGGCGCGGACGTTCCGGTCGTCATCGCGCCAGCAATGCACGAGCCGATGTACGACCATCCCGGCGTCCTCGACGCCATCGAGCGCGTCGAGTCGTGGGGCGTCGATTTCGTCGAACCGCGCATCGAAGAGGGGAAAGCGAAAATCGCCACCGAGGATATGATTGCGCTCGACGTGGCGAGAGCGACCGGCGACCAACCCCTCGCCGGAAAAGGAATCGTCGTCACCAGCGGCGCGACGAGCGAACCCATCGACCCAGTCCGGGTGTTGACCAGTCGCGCCTCGGGAAAAACGGGCAGAGCGGTCGCCCGCGCCTGCTACGTCGCGGGCGCGAACGTCGCGCTCGTCCACGACGCGCCGGACGTGCCCTACGCAACCGGCGTGCGGGTCGAAACTGCCGAGGAGATGACGGATGCCGTGAACGACCTCGTGACGGCGTTTCCCGCGGACGCCCTGATTTCCGTGGCCGCAATCAGCGACTACACGACAGATACGGCAGATCAAAAGATTCGCTCTGGGCAAGACCTCTCGCTCGATTTGCAACCGACGCGGAAACTCATCGACACGGTTCGTGAGAGTCACCCTGATATCCCAATCGTTGGCTTCAAGGCCGAAACGAGCGGCGACGACACAGCGATGGTCGCCGCCGCCCGCGAAACGCTCGTCCGTGCGGAGTGTTCGTTCGTCGTGGCGAACGACGCGAGCGTGATGGGCGAAGACGAAACGCGAACGCTGTTCGTCCGCGACAACAGCGTTCGGAAATACAGCGGGAGCAAAAAAGAACTGGGAACTCGCGTAGCGAAAGAAGTCGCAGAGGAGTTATCAGCGGCAAGGCGATAATTCGGAATGCAACGTCGGAGATAACCGAAGAACAGCACGATTTACGACTTATTCGGGAGGAATGCCATACCGAGAAGGAGGATTGCAGCAAGCATACCGAGTATCACGATTCCCCAAAATCCGGCGAATCGTTCCGTTTGGTGGCGAACATCGTCCAACTGTGTCTGATAGCCATCAACATCGCTCGACAGGACGAGCGTGCTGTTATCGGGATAATGGACAGCGTACTGCTTTCCGTTCAACTCCGCTGTTCCTCCTGCCGGGAACTGGAACTTCTCGGGCGTTCCGCCGCGAACCAGCGTCGTTTTGATGGCGGTCGTTTCACCGAGGGAAACCGAGTTCGTTTTTGGCCCAGTCCATTGGAGCGTCATCGATTGATTCGTGATATTCTGAACAGTCGTGGAATTGTTCTGGTATTGGAACTGATTACCTTCTCGAAGTTCTTGCGTATCGGGTTGGTCGAACTGCTGGCGTTTGTACTCGTCAACTGGAACCAGTGACTTGTTGGTACTGGAATTGTCGCTCGTCTCGTTGACGACCACGTAGGTCACACCATTCTGCTTAACCGTCTGCGTGTCCTCGCTCAGGTTCTGGACTTCGCTGAGCGTTGCAGTCGTCGGGTTCGACTCGTTCGGGATGAGGACGCGATATGTTACGTTGTCGTTTGTTTGGAGGGTGGAGTTGTTCTCCAACGACGCGGAAAACATCGCGGATTGATTCGTCCATGTCGCTTCAGCGGAGCGAACGAGTTCGCCGTCCTCGTTTACTGTTGCACTAATGTCAGAAATGTTGTACTCGCGATTATCAACCGAGAACGTGTCTCCGGAGGTAGCACTATAGTCTGGGTTGTCTACCTCGGCCACAGGCTGTGCTGCAGTTGCGAGCATGATGTACGACCCTGTTACGATCAGGAAAAAGAACGCCGCATACAGGGCGGCAGCGCGTCGTTGCATAGTTTTAGGTAAACCAGATATTCATAAAATAGTTACTATTCATCTTCCGAGAAAAATGGTTATTGTCTGTTTATATTGGTGTGCTAACTGGGCTAAGACCCGCAACGAAACACCAGCCATCCGGATCGTCGCCACTATCCCAGCTGACTTCGATCATGTTCTCGTTGCTACCGGAATCATAGACTTCGCCAAAAATTGTCGTTCCGTAAGGCCGTTCACACCGTCAGTTGCACTTCCGAGGCAATTTGAACTTGCATCCGGCTGTACGAAAACCGAAACACGGTCGTCGCCATCACTATCAGTAACTCAGTGATCCTTGTGGAGCTGTACTGTTACATCAGATGCCGATGCACTCATCGTTGCAGCAAGGCCTGCAGTCGCAACCGCACTGGATTTGAGAATTTTTCGACGGGTCCTGTCGACTTCTTTTGCCATTGGTTTTGACACCGTCTATACATCCAGATCTTACCAATAAGTAATAACTAGTAATTGAATTATTTATTTTAACAACTAATATTTGATTTTTCTACTATTATGTGGAAATCTATTTAATATAAAATAATATTTACTACTATGAATCTTAAGCCCTCCACCTGTTAATCGAGACTATCCCGAGACGGGGAAATATCTGTCACCAATCCTTGGCGAACCAAAACAAAAGTCCGAATTAATTGAGCAGTTAGATGAGCCACGGTCAACCGTTGATCGGGGAATTCGGCAGTTGGTATCGAACGGTTTTGCGGAGCGTACTGCAAACGGCTATCGAAGCACTGCTTTTGGTCGATTAGTGTATCGAAATTTTATCGATACAATTACAATTTGTCAAGAGATGAAGCGGGCACAGATTATGATTGAACAAACTCAAAATGTCGCACTTGTAGACGATGCTCTCTTTCGGAATCCAGAATTCACATTTCCATCACAAAGCACACCTAACCAACCTCTCCGCCGACTACACGAGAAATTTCTGGGAGCGTCGTGTATAAAGATACTCTCTCCCGCATTATTCGAAAATTCGGTAAACAAGTATCACGAGTATATAATCGACGAATCGACCGAATTAGAGTTCGTGCTATCGAAAGACTGTATTCAAACTCTAATAGCGAAATATCCAGATAAATTACAAACTGCGGTGAATGCAGAGCAAGCAACGATATTTCAGTCGCCTAGTAAACCACCGTTTGAATTAGTTATCAGTCAACACGACGCTCATCGGATGGTTGCGGTAGTGCTTCAAGGAGTCCATGGTATCTCGGGGTTACTTTTAGCAACGAATCGAAGTGCAATCGACTGGGGTATCCGATTCTATCAACAGTACAGGGGCAGGGGAAAGCACATACAACACACCCTGGCTCGTTTACCATCTACACAGCAACCGCAATTGGTTGGCCTCTCACAGTGAGTGTCCACCGAAACCCCGGTTGTTCGGTCAAAAGACAGAAAGACAGAATTATGTAAATAATCCCATATTTATAATAGAATTTCCTACGGATGAATTATCATATTCTAATACATGGATATAGACAGCCATATCTTTATTAGGTAGGAGTATCAAAGCCTGTTATAACGCGCTTACCATCCGAAGAAAGCGAATTGAACCGGGGGCGGAAATCTGCTAAATTCGACATTAGAATTTACCTGTCGAGATATTTAGCATGTACGTTTGTCCTCAGTGATGAAAACGCGCGTCGCAGGAGAACACAAACATATGACACTCAAAGAAAAATTCAACGAATTCAGGTCTGAAACAAGATTAGTTTCGCCAGTTATTGGTGTAATTTTAATGGTTGCTATCACTGTAATATTGGCCGCCGTGATAGGGACGTTCGTGATGGGTCTTGGTGACAGCGTTCAAAGCAACGTTCAGGCAGGTGTGAGCGTCGATGCAAATGCACAAGATGATACGATTGACGTAACGTTTACTTCGGAACAGCAGGAAGGAACAAATTTGAATGTTTCTGCTACCATTGTTGGTACTAGTACTGATGAATCCGATGACTTAGACTCAATCGGTCAGTCGCGAACATTCACCGATGTCGATGGAACTTCGATTGACGGTGAAAGCGTCAAGGTTGTCGTGACCGCTGAGGCAGACGGTCGTTCAACCGTTATCTACTCCGAAACGCACGACTTATAAACGGGGTCGGTTATCTACGTTTTCTTTTTCAATGTACTGCTTTCCCACACATAGTGGCAAGACCGACACAATGAAATCAAATTCTTCAATTGATTTGCTTTCTTGTAGCTATCGAACTTTCTCCTCTTTTTCAGATGATGCACATGTAATCCTTCACCAATTGCTTCTCGCTGTTCATCATCTGAAATCCCGCAATCTTGGCAAACGTATCTATCACGCTCTAATGCGAGTTCGCGCTGTTCCGGCCAATTCGGCCCGTAGTCAATTGCACCATCTAAAACACCGTGCGCCTTGTTGATTGCAAGGTTTGAGGCCCGAAGTGCATCGTTCCACGAACCAAACGCTCGAAGATAGGGCCAAATAGAAAATTGCCCATGTTCCGTTAGTTCCATCCATGTTGGTGTTTTTCCAAGCGAACCTGTCAATCTCTGCAATTCCTCTATAAGTTCCTCCTTGGGGATCCCAAGCTCGTGCTCTGGGTCAATGCCAGCTGATACGAGTGCCTCCTCCCAGGAATTGAACTCCCGATAGTACGGTTGATGTGAGTACCGACCGTGTTCGCACATATCCTCTTGAGAAGGCGTTTTTCCCAATTTACTCTCCAACTCAACTAGTGCTTCAACCAGTTCGTCACGCGAAATCCTCCGGCTGGTCGTCGTTTTCGGATCAAGCCCTGCGGCCTCCTTCGCCTCCGGCCACGAACCGAACTGGCGGAAGTATGAATGAGCCGAATACTCTCCGTGTTCGTTCATTTCCTCGAACTTTGGCGGACGACCCAGTTCCTCAGCGAACTCTCGGAGCGCGCGAATTAGCTCCTCGTTCGAGATTCCGTTCTCGTGGTTCGTTTCGAACCCTGAGGCCTGCAGTGTCATTCCACGACCCAAATCGGTTGTAGTACGGCGTCGAAGAATGTGGCCCACGGTCGTTCATTGCGGTTTGTGTCGGCACCTCACCCAACTTCTCTGCAAACGCTTGCAAATCCGAAATCAACTGGTCGGCGGACAGTTTGCTCACCATGTAGTCACTAGTGACTATTTTGACCATCGTATTTAAATTCTCGCTCGAAGAGGGGAAAATGACCCTCTCGAATACCGTTACTCAGCCGGGAAAACGCCGTCAGCCATGATTTCAGGAGAACCCCCCGGGGAGGGGGTGTGGAAACAAATCGAACCCTGCTGGGTCAGAGTAGGGGTTTTGGCAACCGATTTGCTGCAGTGCGGGTCTCTCCCACCCGCATTTGCTCAGAGGAACGGGATGATAAAAGAACTGAGCCTTACCCGCGGTGAAAGTGAAAGTAGTTCGATGACGCGTTGGTTGGAAGCGAGTACAAACAGCGTCTTCGGCATAATAGCACTGATTCTGTCGAAGTGTTGCTTGCTGGTGGCGACCCGAAGGTATGCTCTGCATACGATTCGATTTTTGTGAAGGTGTGTTGGTTACAATTTCCGACTCCAAGCTACGCCTGCGAAAGACGCAGTCTTTCGCGGTACCTGAAAACCCTTGGTTTTCCGTAGCTCGCAAACGGTTCGCGTTTGCTCACCCGAGAAATCTCCGATTTTCTCCGATCCTCGCTCGTCGCTCGCTCTTTCCAGTTGCTCACTTCTCGCTTCGCCCGTTGCCACCAGGCCACAGGAGACCGGGCCTGTGTGCAGGCCCGGCCAAGCCAAGTTCGGCCAGCCGTTTTTGCGAAAACTAATTTTCTGACACCCTGTGGAAAGTCAAGCAATTGAGGGTCGAGAGCGTGGCTCGCATTCGGCACAATATGACAAGAAAAACTACTTCGCCCGCGCCCAACTCACACCCTCGGCGGCGATACCATCACCTTTTACTGCTGGGTTGAATATCCCCAGCATGGACCAGTTGAAGCAGTCGCTTCTCGAAGCCCCGATTATCGAGAAAGACGGATACCACTACTTTGTCCATCCCATCAGCGACGGGATTCCGATGCTCGAACCGACGCTCCTGCGGGAAATCGTCATCAAAATCATCCGCAAGGCGGATTTGGAGAACGTCGATAAAATCGTCACGCCCGCGGCGATGGGGATTCACATCTCGACCGCCGTCTCGCTGATGACCGACATTCCGCTGGTGGTCATCCGCAAGCGAAAGTACGGCTTGGAGGGCGAGGTCGCGCTCTCTCAGCAGACCGGCTACTCCGAGAACGAGATGTACATCAACAACGTCGACGAGGGCGACCGCGTCCTCCTGCTGGACGACGTGCTCAGCACCGGCGGCACGATGAAGGCCGTCACCGAGGCACTCGAATACATCGGCGCGGAAGTCGTGGACGTCTGTGCCGTCATCAAGAAGGTCGGCGCGAACGAACTGGACGACACCGGCTATCAGGTCAAGACGCTCATCAACGTGGACGTAGTGGGCGGCGAGGTCGTCATCGCGGACGAATACGGCGACGGCTGAGATGTTCACCCGTCAGTTCCTGGCGATGATGTCGACGTTCACGCTCGTGACGGGCGCGCTCCTCGTGGGCGACGCGCTCAACGGGACTATCGTTACGAACACGTATGGAATAACCTCGCCAGCGTCCGTTTTCCGGGTCGTTCCCGGCATTGTGCTTATTTGGGTGGGCTACACCCTGCGCGAGAACAAAGAGAAGTTCGTCTCCGCCTACTTCGCCGGGCGAAATGCGGCGGCGAAATCCAACGAGAAATCGAACGATGATGAGTTCGACGAACAGATGTCGCCACTCTCCGAAGATGGTCTGGAGAATCTCGAAGCCCGAAAAAGCGACACGGACGACAACGAGTAAGGCTCATTGCAGAAGTTTTATGCTTGTGCCACAGTAGCACAAACCATGGCGTTAAAAAATAGTGTCCCTCGGTCGCTTCGAGGCCCGGTCGGGCTACTGTCGATAATGGTAGCTCTGTTGGGTATCATTGTCGGGTACATATACGTCCTGTTCGGCATCTCGCTGTACTTCAAACTGATTCCACAGATGGAGAGTACGATGAGTACGGGTGAATCGCTCATCGTTCTCGTTACTGGAATCGCCTTCTTCGGCCTCGGCTACGCTGGCTGGCGCGGTTTCAACTACTTCGCCTACTAAGCTATGGACATCCGAAATCACCCAGAGGCACCGGATTTCAGTGAACTTCAGGACATCGTCATCGAGTCGATTCCACGGGCAGAAATCGAGGCTCGGCGAGCAGACGGTGACGTGCTAGTCGAAGATAACGTCCGCGAACGCGACGACCTGAACGTCGTCGCGTATATCAGTGGTGAGCGCGACGCCTCCCAAAGTGACAACATCGGGATTCCGTACTATCGGCTCACGCAGTTGTTCGGAACCCCGCAATTCCCCGAACTACAGGCAGGAGAAGATATTAGCGGGAGAACGGATGCGACGTTTAAGTATCTCTTTCGGGTGACGTATAAGGGGAACCACGACGAACTTCCAACTGAGTGGCTTATGACAGTTCACGATTCCCACGTCAGGTTTGCCGCCAGTGTCGCCGAATGGCGCGACGAAGCGACGGCGTTCACCGCCGATTCGAAACTCGCGCTCACGACGTACATGCTCGCGCTCCAACTCATCCTCGAACCGGTCGAGTGCGTCTACGAAGAGATGCTCTTTTAGACCATCATGGACGACATTGGTGACCGGGTTTTCTACTGGTTGACCGACGAGACAAACCTGACGATGCTGTTGTTCGGTCTTGCCGCACTGCTCGGACTGTCGAGTCTGTTGTTGTTTTTCGTTTCCGGCGAGCAGTCAGCCTCCCGATTGGAGTTTAGCCTCCTCGTTGCGGCGATGGGTGTCCTGTTCTATCTGACTCTGCGGAACAGCGGCGTCTGAGGCTATCGAGTCACGACGTGCATGATGGTGAACGTGAGCGCAATCGACCCGACGAGCAGGCCACCGAACACGAGCAGTATCGTGTCGTATTCGTACAGGCCGTACCAGTGGCCGCCGTATGCCAGCAGAACGAACGACGGCACCGAGAGCAGTAAGAAAAGCGACGAGAGATAACTGGCCAGCGTCGGGTCGTCACCGTGGTTTGCGAAGGTGCCACGTTCTCGAACCGAGCGTTCGCGCGTGGGAACGTCTTTCGACACAGACCCGTCTACAAACGCACAGAACAAAACCCTTACGTTGAGGCATACGCGTCGATTGTCAGCATCGAAAGATACGCGCCGAGGAACACCGATGAGTAGACGATAATCGCGGCCGTGACCGCAGTTCCGGTCAGCTTCGGGAGCAGAATGTCGCGTGCGCCAGCGGTGTACGAAAGAATCCACAGCGGAGCCACCCACGCACCGACCAGCGTGATGCTCCCGGTAAAGAAGCCGATGAGTCCGACGCGAATGCTTTCGTGGAGGCCGTCCGCGAGCAGATGCGCATACACTCCCGCGAGCGCGGTGATACCCAACACCAACAGTGGGTCAATCGACGCGACCATTAGCTCGGACATGTTGTACGTAAACGCTCCAATTCCCCCGATTGCACCGGTAACGACACCCTTTGCGAGCGCCGACAGCCAGTATCGGCGTCGAATGTTTTTTTGGGCGCTGTCGCCCGACCACTCGTTTGCCGTTTCGGTCATCGTCCACCCTCCTCGGCCCGAACCGGTATCGAAACGTCCTTGTCACCGATTTGGGCCCGAACCGTTCCCGAGAGTACTACTGACTCCGACTCGACTGCTGTTTTCGCTTGCGACGCTCGTTCCGTGTCCAAACCGATTTGTATCGTCGTCTCGACCGTTTCGCCAGCAGGAATCCGGATTTCGTCGAACGAAGTCGTCGTTCCATCCGTCAACTGCACGTCTCCATCGTGTGCGTGGAGAATGCTACTCGTAAAGACGATGTCCCGTCCCGTCGGATTCTGTATCTGGAGCGTCGTAGACAGATGCTCATCGTCGTCCGTGACGGCGTACTCCGTCGGTGTCACATCGACACTACCGCTGTTCATCGTCGCAAGATGGCCTTGCATGGTCGGAACGAACAACCACGCCGTAACTAGCGCAGTGACGACGACTGCACCAACGAGAAGCGGTTGTTTCGGCCAGAGGGCGGAGCGAGTACGTGAATTTGACATGAAGATATGACTGTGGCTATGTGTATCAGTACCGTAAGAGTTTCCCTCGGTGTCGGAAAAGGCGATGTCGATGACGCTCAGTCGGAGGCGTCCGGCGCAACAGCTTCTGGGTTCGACGCCGACGATTCGAACAGATGACAGGCCGCAATCTGGTCGCCGGATTGTTGAAGTTCCGGGTGGCGCTGTTCACACACCGTCTGGAACTCCCGATTGAGTTGCTCCATGGCGTCTTCTTCGTTCCCCTCGATGAGGTCACGAGCGGCAGATCGGAGCGCGTTCTCGGCTTGCCGAGGCATGTCGAGTGACTCTACATCGACTTTCCCATTGTTCTCGGCTTCGTTACGGTGCTCTTCCGGCAGTTCCAACGCGAGTCCGGATGCGAGCAGTTGGTCAACCGCCGAACGTTGTTCGTCGGCATCGATTTCTCCGACGCCGAGGTCGCCCATCGCCGCGCGGCGCTTGAACTGGAACGCTCGCCGGAACGCATCCTGACTACCAGTCCAGTCCTCCGGTGGAATGATTTTCGAACACCGCGGGTGGAACCGACAGCCACTTGGCGGGTTTCGCGGATCTGGAACCTCTCCGGTGACGTTCGCTCGGCGTCGTTCCGCGTCGGGTTCGATTTCCGGTACTGCGTCGAACAGCGCCTCCGTGTAGGGGTGTTTCGAGTTCGTCACCACTTCGCCCGTCGGTCCCTGTTCGATGATGTCCCCGAGGTACATGATGGCCGTTCGGTCGCACATGTATCGGATGAGAGAGAGGTCGTGACTGATGAACAGATAGGTGAGTCCGTACTCGTCTTGCAACTCTTTCATCAGGTTCAGCACGCCCGCTCGGATCGACACGTCGAGCATCGACACTGGCTCGTCACAGACGACAAAATCCGGATTGACGACCAGCGCACGCGCAATCGCAACACGCTGGCGCTCCCCACCCGAGAGTTCCTTCGGGAACTCGTTCAGGTACGCCTCCGCGGGCGAGAGTCCCACGTCGTTCAGCACCTTGACGACCTGCTCCCTTCGGTCTTGGTAGCCGTCTCCGATGTCGTTTATCTTCAACGGCTCGACGACGGACTGGAAGACGGTCATCCGCGGATTCAGACTCTCGAACGGGTCTTGGAATATCATCTGGACGCGCTGGCGGAACACCTTCTGGTCTTCGCGTGAGAGTTGGGTTACGTCTCTGCCGTCGAAGCGAATCGTTCCCTCCGTCGGGTCGTAGAGCTTCACCAGCAGTTTGCCGAGCGTGGTTTTCCCACAGCCGGATTCGCCAGCGATACCCATGATGTCGCCACGGTTGATGGTGAGGTCGACGTTCTGAACTGCCCGAACCGGCTGTGCTTCGTTTCCGAGCAGTCGGTCGACGACACCCACCGACAGGTCGAACAACTTCGAGACGTTCTCGATTTCTACTAGTGGGTCTGCGTTGTGTTCTGATGCCATGTTTCCTCCTTTTGCGCTTCAGTGCGCATCGTTTCGAGTTCGTCAATTCGATAGCAAGCCGACCGGTGCATATCGGGAGAAACCGCTTCCGTTCGCCGTCCTCCTTCCGCCTGTTCAACGTCGTATCCCGGTGGATGTGCCGAATGACATTCGTCCACGACGAACGGACATCGCGGTGCGAACCGACAGCCATCGTTCGGGTCGAGCAGCGTCGGTGGCGACCCCGGTATCGAGATGAGTTCCTGTTGTGCTTCTTCGACCGTCGGGAACGAGTTCTTCAACCCGAGCGTGTACGGGTTTGCGGCGTTGTTGAGCACCTCACCCATTGGACCGCTTTCCATCATCTTCCCGCCGTACATCACGGCGAGTTTGTCACAGATTTCGGCCATGACGCTGATGTCGTGGCTCACGACGAGGATTGCGACGTTGAACTCGTCTTGTAGCGCTTCGAGTTCCTCAAGGATACGGTCTTGAATGATAACGTCGAGTGCCGTCGTCGGTTCGTCCGCGATGAGCAAATCCGGGTTGCACGCCATCGCCATCGCAATAACGGCGCGCTGTTTCATCCCCCCACTGAACTGGTGGGCATAATCGTCTGCGCGGTCGGGTTCGATACCCACGCGTTCGATGAGGTCGCGTGCGCGTTCGTCCGCTTCCTCTACGGGAGTGCCCGGTTCGTGACGCAGTATTGCTTCCGTGATCTGGTCACCGACTTTGTACACCGGGTTGAGCGCGTTCATCGCACTCTGTGGAATGAGCGCGATGTCCCGCCACCGGACGTCTCGAATCTGTTGGTTGTCCAGTTTTGCGAGGTCGGTTTTTCCGTCCGCTCTAACCGGGTATCGGTCGTCGTTGATTATCTCTTGTCGCGCGTTTCCATTTTCGTCCTCCCATTCGGGAAGGGTTCCGTCGAACCAGATTTCACCACTCTCGACGTATCCGTTCGAGTCGAGCAGGTGGATGAGTGATTTTGCTAACGTCGTTTTTCCGCACCCCGATTCACCGACGAGTCCGTAGGTTTCGCCGTGACTAACGTTGAACGTGACACCATCGACTGCGTGAACTTGCTTGTCTCCGGCGTCGTAGCGAACACGAAGGTCGTTTACTTCTAACAGTGACATATCATTACTCCTGTGGGTTTGCAACGTCCTCCACCGAGAATCCGATGAAGTAGAACGCCGCGGCGATGGACGTGATTGCCAGTCCCGGCGGAATCAGCCACCACGGCGCGTCGTAGATGTGATTCTTCGCTTTTACGGTCTCGATCATCATTCCCCACGAGTTGGCCTTGAAGTCGGCCAGACCGAGGTACGCGAGCGATGCCTGTGCAAGAATTGCCGCCGCGGCGTCCTGTGCCAGAAAGACGAACGCGAGCGGAACGACGTTCGGCAGGATATGCCGGAACACGATTCGCGTGTCGCTGGCACCGGCGACTCGTGCGGACTCAACGTACGCTCGTTCCTTGAGCGAGAGTGTCTCCCCGCGTATCAGGATGCAGTTGTTGAGCCACGACGTAATCGCGATGCCGAGGATAATGTTCGTCGTCGAAATTCCCCGAATCGCGACAAGGACGATGAGGAACGGGAGGAACGGCATCCCGTACATCACGTCGACGATTCGCTGGATTGTCTCGTCAACCCATGTGTCACCGTAGAAACCGCTGATGAGGCCCAGTGGAACGCCCACCAAACTCGACAGGATTCCGGCGGCGAATCCGATGTAGAGTGCGTTCTTTGCCGAGTAGACGAGCAGCGTCAGGACACCTTCCCCGGATTTGGTCGTTCCGAGCGGTGCGAAGAACGGATCGCCGAACGCTGGCGGGTGGGGCAGTTGCTGTTTCTGCTGGAGCGTTAGGTACGCATACTGGTCGTTTCCGATGAACGCCCGCCACTCCAAACTGTGTGGCGCGAACACTGACGGGAAAAGCGCCCACAGGATGTACATCACCAAGATGAGTATTCCGAGAACGCCCATCTTGTGCTGGGTGTATCGGCTCCAACCCCGTTTGAAGCGCTCGATACGCGGTTCCCATCGTTCCTTGACCGAACTGGTCGCTGACGCGTTTTCAGATTGTGTTGACATTTATGATTCCCCCCCGAACTTGATTCGCGGGTCGAGATACGTGTACGCGATGTCCGTCAGCAATCGCATGACGATGATGAGGACTGCGAGGATGAAGAACGCGGCCTGTGTGACCGGATAATCCTGTTCTAACACCGCACCGACCAGGAGTTTTCCGATGCCGGGCCAACTGAACACGCTCTCGATGAGGACGCTCCCGTCGATGAGGAACGCCAGTCCGACGATTGCCTGCGTTGCAACTGGAATCAGCGCGTTGCGGGCCGCGTGTTTCATCATCACGGTGCGCTCGCTGAGGCCCTTGGCTCTCGCGAGGAAGACATAGTCCTCGCCGGTGACGTTGTTCATCGACGGGCGCATGACGAGCATGGCCCCGACCCACCCCACGAACGCGATACTGAACAGCGGTAACGCGATGTGATGTAAGATGTTCGTCATCGCTAACCACGGCGTCCAATCCGCTATCCCGAACTGGTCGACCATGTACGTGCTTTTTAGTAAGCCAAGCTCGAAGTCGAACAGCCAGATGAACAGCCATGCAATCCAGAACGCGGGCATGGAGTACATCGTCAGGCCGGACGTGTAGATGATTTTGTCCTTACTCGTCCCGCGCCACCAGCCCAGATACATGCCGACGAGTGGGCCGACGGTGTACGCGACGACGAACCCTGCACCGAACAAGATGAGGGTGCGTGGTAGTCGTCGAATGACAACGTCCCAGACGGGTTCTTTGTGCATCGGGGAGCGCCCGAATTCGCCAGTCTGGTAGTTTATCATGAAGTTCGTGTACTGTTTCCACAACGGTTCGTTGAGTCCCCAAATCTCTCGCAGGCGCTCAACCTGTGACGGTTGCATCTCCGGTGTAATCATGTTCGTGATAAACGACCCCGGCATGCTCCGAACCAGAACGAACAGAATCGTCATTATCACGAGCAGAGTCAGGTAGGAGACGACGAGACGCTTTGCGAGATAGCGTGTGCTAATCCTACTCATTGTTTGCTAACTATTAATTTCGGTGTACTGTTTACCATATCGCTTACTTTTGCGTATCCATGCCATGCATGGTACACATTCATTATCAATGTAGTGATTCTTGTATCGACTACGTACTAAATACAACCAGACCCCCAACTAATCGGTGAAAAAACCGGCAACGAGGGTCGCAGACCCTATCGTTATCCTTCGAGGTTTTCGTTGAGGTACATGTTGCCGTACTCGGTGCTCCAGTTCGCGTAGCCGGGGTCAACGATGTTCTCGACGTAGCCACCGAATTTGTTCGTGTTCATTGGCCAGCGGTACTTCGAGTAGTCACGAAGCATGTACGGCATGTCGAGGTAGATTTTCTCCATCGCTCGTGCGAACTTCTTCGCACGTGCTTCGGGGTCGGTTTCGCTGTACGCGTCCGAGAGGAGGTCGTCGGCACCGCTGTCGCCGACACCGTATCCCGTGGAGTTGTAGGCGAACTGTTCCGTGTCGTCGCCCGCGTTCTGGGAGTGGAAGAACGAGTGGAGCGACGTTCCGTATGCACTGGTTCCGCCCCAGCCCATCGGGTAGATGTCGAAGTCTTCCTGATTGAACACCTTACCGGACATGGTGTTGAACGCAATCGGTTCGGTGCGAACCGGGATACCGACTCGGTGGAGGTTGCTCGCCCACTGCTGAATGGCTTCCGCCTCGTCCGGCTGTTCGCTCGGCGGGTCGATGAAGAGAGTAATCGGGTTACCGTCCATCATCTCCGGGACGGTCTGACCGTTGACTCGAATCTCCTTGTCCACTTCGACGTCAGCATCTTGGAGAATCGACGACTGGACGGAGTCGAACGTGTATTCGTGCTTCGCTTCCGACTGGCTGGCTTCGACGCCGGAGAACGTACCGGGGAAGTCCTGTCCTGCGTAGGTACCGGACTTGCTGACGACCTGCCCGTCGGTGAGGAATTTGCGAACCGCTTCCACGTTGGGTTGCTTGCTGCCGTCCTGTCCACGGAAATTGAACGCTTCCGTTTCCGGGGCGGTCAGCAGTTCGCCGTCGTGGACGGTTTCGGGTCGGACGCCTTTGTAACCGGGGGACTGTGCGTAGTCGCCCTTGATGACGAAGTTGCCTTTGAGGGATTTGACCCAGAACTGTTCGTCCCACATGAACGCCATCGCCTGTCGGAACGCCACGTCGTCGAGCGGTTGGCGTCGGAGGTTGAAGCCGTAGTAGGAGAAACCGCTGTCGTAGCCTTTAACGAGGCCGATTCCATCCTGTTTTTTCGCCTTCGGAATGCTCGAAACGTCGAGGCTTCCGTAGTGGGTGTCGATGTCGCCGTTCATGAACGCCTGCGTCATGGGTGCGACACCGCCGTACACCTTGAAGTTCACACCGTCGAGGAACGGACCGCCATGGAGGAGCGAACTGTGTTCTTTGATCCAGTCGAGGTTGTTGAGCGCGTAGGTGTTCTCGATGTAATCGCGTCGGAACTTGACCTGCATCGAGGTGTCCGGGTTGTACTGGACGAGCTTACCCGGCCCGGTACCGACCGGCCCTTCCTCGTTTTCGTCCATCGGGTTGTAGTTCTGGTAATCGACGTTCTCCCAGATGTGTTTGGGAAGCATCGGAACGTAGCCGAGAACCTTCGAGTCCCACACACCGACCTGCCGAGAGAGTTTGATGTGGAAATCCCAGTCGTTGCTCGCCTCTTCGATTGACTCGTAATCGTTGTAAACCGAGTACTGACCCGGCTCGTTGTCGAGCATGAACTGGTAGGAGAACAGGATGTCCTCCGTTTTGAACGACTCGCCGTCATTCCACTCCAACCCGTCGGAGCGGGCGTTGAAGTAGACGTCCGGTTTTTCACTGTCCGCGTTCTGGAGTTCCCAATCAGTGAAAACGCTGGGCTTGACCTCGAACGTAACTGGGTCTTGGGAGACACCATAGTTGTAGACCGGGCTCAGTCCAACCGCGGAGTACACACTGCTTTGCAGTATGATACTCGGACTGTCAGGGGCTTCCGGCAGACCGTAACGGAGCGTTCCACCCGGTTTGATGTTCTCGGGATTAACGTCAACGGTGTTCGCGCCTTGCGTCGTCCCGTTGCCGTTCGAATCGGTGCCCTGTGGGTCTTCGCCGTCGTTGTTCCCAGAACAGCCAGCAAGGGAGAGAGCAACAGCGCCGGCCCCACTCGCCTTCAGGAAGTTCCGTCGGCTTTCATCTGTACCACTTCGGTTGCGTCGCCGTGGCATACCAAAGACTTGTAGAAGATGTATTTAAAGCTACTGATTGCCGAAAGGTTTTAGTTTTAATAGTGTTATAGAAGATAAGAGCAGTTCTAAACAAGTCTCCGGGATTTATAACGGAAAGAAATGCGGTATGATAATTTATCGTTACCATTCACCAGCAGCTTCTTTGGCTAACATCCAGTAGTATATCGTTGCGGCGACCGCCGTTGTCCCCAGCAGGAGGTGTGACTCCGATGACAGCGCTCCTGTGTTCTCCTGCGTCCAGAAAATACTCAATGCCGACCAGATACTAGCCATAAAAAACCCGGCGCTCAACAACCAGAGGCCAAGCGGCTTCCGACCGGAGCGAAAAACGATGATGGCGACGGTCATCGTAACTCCTGCCATAACCGCCGCCACGCCACGCGTTCCCAACATTCCGTTGCTACTGCGAACGAAAACGGTATAAATGGTCCGTTTTCTGCTGACCGTTCAACGTTCGATAATGTAAATCTTGGCTATTTGACATCAAGTACTTCGAGAAGCGTCGTCGCCGCGGCGTGCGACGACCCCGGCCCACGTGCGGTGAGCAAGTCGCCGTCCACCCGAACGCTGGTGTCCGAATCGAGTTCCGCGTCCCAGTTGCCGCCCGCCACTTTTACTTCGTCTTCGACCCAGTAGGGAAGCTTTCGACCATCCGGCATGCGGTCGTGGTCGTCCACGATTTCTTCTTCCCACTCGTTCGGGAAACCGGTTACATCGCGGCCCGCGACGAGAAACTCCCCGTCGCTGTCTCGCGTAAATGCGAGCAGTCCGATTGCATGACAGACGACGAGCGCCTTTCCGTCCTCACCCTCGACAGTGTCCCGAAGCAACCGACGTGCGTGTTTGTCCTGATTCACGTCCCACTCGGTTCCATGTCCGCCGGGGAACACCACTGCGTCGTACATGTCGCCGTCCGCATTCGCAACGGGCATCGGATTTTGTAGCCGCTGGTCGTTCTCGTGTGCCTCGCGAACGCGCTCGGCGGTTTCCTCGCCGACGTTTTCCGGGTCGATAGAACGGTCGTCTACGACCGCTTTCGAGCCGCTCGGCGTCGCAATGTCTATATCGGCACCCGCGTCCGAAAGCGTCTGAAGCGGGTCGATACACTCTTCGCCCCAATAGCCCTCTTCGCTGACTACGAACAGTACGGAGGTCATACGACGGACTAGCGTGTCCGTCTCAATAAACCGGATGGCCCCGGAAGAATGCGCTTGTTCTCCCTTCGTTCGAAGGTCTTACATTCTGTTCGTTGGCGAACGTCGGAGGAACAATTCAGTAGAGAGTTTGTTTCTTCAAAAGTAGCGGGAGGTAGATTTGAACTACCGGTCTGCGGGTTATGAGCCCGCCGGAATCTCCTGGCTATCCCATCCCGCTGTATCATCGTAATGCCGTCCGGTAGTTAAGGGTTGTGATTCACTAGCCGTATGCGGTTTTGTACCGTGATTTCACTGGACGATTGAAAATATCCGATTACTTTCATGACCCCAAGACGTATATCGTTCCGGCGCACGCACAGAAGCAGAGATGGAGTTCGTGCTTATCGCTCTCTGGCTAACCGTCTACTACGCGCTCGCGCTTGCTGGTCTTCCAGTCGCGTCCGCACTTTTTTCCCGATTTCCCGACCGCGGAGCGACGTTTGCACTGCCGATTTCGCTGACGATACTGACCATCATCACCTACTGGCTCGGCCAGTTCGCATTCAACACGGCAGTTGTCGTCGCTACAGTTCTCGTTCTCGTTTGCCTCTCCGGGCTTCTCACGAGGCGCACCCTCAAAATCGACCTCCGCGGCTACGCCGAAGCGATGATGGTTTTCACGGTTGCATTCGGATTTCTCGTTCTGGTTCGGGCAATCGACCCGGCAATCGTGGCGACCGGTGGCGAGAAGTTCCTCGATTTCGGACTGCTGAAATCGCTCATGCGCGCCCCCGAACTTCCACCCGAGGACATGTGGTTCGCGGGCGAACCGATTCGCTACTACTACGGCGGCCACCTCATCGCCGCCATTTTGACCAAGCTAACGGGAACCGCACCGAAGTTCAGCTACAACCTCGCACTCGCGGGATTCTACGGGATGCTCGTCACCACGGCCTACGGATTGGCTCGGGCAGTGGCCGACCGCCACAAAACTTCGTCCCGTCTCGCTGGCGTCCTCGCCGGATTTTTTGTCGGATTCGCTGGCAATATCTTCACTCCGCTTCGGTTGCTCGCAAACGTGTCTCCGAACGCGCTGGTCGAAGTCATCACGACTCCGTTGGAGATGGAACCTGCGAACTTCCCGCTCGACCCGATGGAGTTCTGGTACTGGGAAGCCAGCCGCGTCATGGTCGATACGATAAACGAGTTTCCCCTTTTCGCGTACATCAACGGCGACCTCCACGCCCACATGATGGGACAGCCGTTTTTGCTGTTCATCACCGCGCTCTGTTACGCGACATATCGCTCTCACGCAGAGATTCGATGGCGTCAACTGCTCGTCTTCGGCGTGCTCCCACCGGCCGTGGCGTTTCTCGGCACGATTAGCTTCTGGAGTTTCCCGACCGCGTTGGGTATCGTCTGGCTTTCGCTCACCTTCGCCGAGGAACACCCGGCAACGCTCCTTCCCGGCGGAATGCGACTGACAGAATCCCAATCAGCACTCGCCGACGAACTCGGCAGAATCGCCGTTTCGCTGGCGATTGCTGCCGTCGTCGGCGTGCTGGCGTTCATCTGGGCCGGGCCGTTCGTGGTGAACATCCTGCTCGGGTCGGCAAGCACCCGGAGCATCGCTCTTTTCCCAGACAGGAGTAGCTTCGTGGAACTGCTCGTCGTTCACGGTGCGTTCCTCCTCCCATTCGCACTCTATCTCGGGAGCCACGTTCGATGGGACGAGCAAAACGCAACAGGTGTCGGTATCCTCGGCGGAGTGCTGTTCCTGCTTGGCTGGCAAAGCGGCTTTGCGGTGTTGGTGCTAGTCGCCCCGCTTCTCGTCGCTGGCTGGCTCCTCCTCCGCCTCGATGCCGACCTCGGTTTCGAGACGGTGCTATTGGTCGCAGGTGCCGGTCTCGTCATCCTCGTTGAGTTCGTGTACGTGCAGGACAACGCGATTGCGGGTCGGTTTAACACCGTTTTCAAGGTCTACATGCAAGTGTGGGTGTTCTGGGCCGTCGCAGTCGGCGTTGCGCTCGCGAGACTCGTGACGGATTCAGTTCCCGGCTACGCCGCGAAAACGAGGTTCGATTCGGCGGAAACATCATCTACACCATCTGCGCCCATTTCGCGCCGCGCCGGAATGGCTGTTTTCGTCTGCCTCCTCCTCCTCTCGACGTCCGTGTACGGTGCGTTCGCCCTCGGCGAGCACGTCGGGTCGGAGAAAGCGGTTCATCGTGCGGACGACCCATCGCTCGACGGAATGGCATTTATTTGGACGACGCATCCGGACGAAGCCGGGGCAATCGAGTGGCTAGACGAAAGAGAGGGGCGGCCGCACATCGTCTCTGCACAAGGACAGCCCTACCAGTGGGGAAGTCCGGGGTCGTCGCTCACCGGTCTGCCGACCGTTCTCGGCTGGTATCAGGAGCGAATCTATCGCGGCGAAGCGGTCTACGCGGAGCGACAACGCGACGTGGAACTAATTTTCAGGTCGAACACTGCGTGGTCTACGCGCGCCGACAAACTCGACAAACACGACGTGAAATACATCTACTACGGCCCGCGCGAGCGCCAGCAGTACGGCAGAACGGCGTTCGGAACCTACCCCGGAATCGAGCAAGTTCATCGCTCCGGTTCGGTGTCGATTTACGAGGTGAATAAGACGGTTATCGAAAACGAAACGAGCAGTTCGGATTAGTCCAACGACAGTCCCGGATGCCAGCGGTCAACGCCGGCCTCCGCCTTCTGTTCGTCCATTTTGGCAAGCAACTTCACGGCGAGGCTGGCCGTTTCCGCGGCGCGGGATTCGCCCTCGGTTCGGAATTCGCCGGTTTCGCGGTTGGCGTAGACCGAACAGACCGCACCCGCGCGAAGGCCGTAGATGTTCGCAATCGTCAGAATTGCGCTCGCTTCCATCTCGATGTTCTTCACGTTCGCGTTTTTCAAGTGCTCCACTAACTCGTCGCCGCCCTCCGCGCTGAAGCCCTCGAATCCGGGGCGGCCCTGCCCAGCGTAGAAACTGTCCGCACTCATCGTGATTCCCGTGTGGTAGTCGTAGCCGAGTCGCTCCGCGGCGGCGACGAGCGCCGCGACGACTTCGTAATCCGCAACCGCCGGGTAATCTTCGCGGACGTATTCGTCGCTAGTGCCTTCCTGTCGAACCCCGCCGGTCGTGATGACGAGGTCGCCGACGTCCATCTCCTCTTGAATCGCGCCGCACGACCCGACGCGGATGAACGTGTCCGCACCGATTCGGGCCAGTTCCTCCACCGCGATTGCGGTGGACGGACTGCCGATTCCCGTCGATGTGACGCTGATTGGCGCGTCATCGTAGGTTCCCGTTGCGGTTCGGTACTCGCGGTGGTAGGCGACTTCCTCCGCTGAATCCCAGAACTGCGTTATCTTATCGACGCGCTCGGGATTTCCGGGCAGGAGAACCGCGTCGGCAACGTCCCCCTCGCCGACTTCGATGTGGTACTGTACGTCCGCATTCGGGTCTTCGCTGTCATCCATGTCATGTGGGTTCGTCGCGGGAAAAATAGGTGCTTCGTCGTGGCTTTGCTAACCTACTCTAGCATTTCCTCGGTAATCGTGTTCGGAAGCAGTTCGCCGAGCGTGTAGGCCGTCACTTCATCGTCGCCCTCGTCGCAGACTACTTCCAGCGACTCGTCGCAGAACTCCGCGAGTGTTTGGCGGCACATCCCGCAGGGAGTGACGCCATCCCGTCGCGCCGAACTCACGGCCAGTCGGTTGAACTCCCGGTGACCCCCTTTTATCGCCTCGGCGATGGCGACTTCTTCGGCGTGGAGCGAGTTGCTGTAGTTCGCATTTTCGATGTTACAGCCGACGAAAACGGTTCCGTCCGTGGTTCGAAGCGCCGCTCCGACCGGATACTCCGAGTACGGGACGTGCGCCTGTTCCTGCACTTCGCGCGCCTGCTCGACGAGTTCGTCCATGTAGGAAAACTGTGTGTCGGCGGTTCAAATAATACGCGAAGGTGAATGCTGGTGTGGAAGAACGAAGGTCGGCAAAAATCGAGGTCTCAATGACGGTAAAACTGCTATCGTATCGTTAGCAAATCACGACTTCAAAAACCGCACCTCGTCCTCCCCAACTCCCTCGTTCACTCCCGTTGGTCGCTCACATCGTCCCTCGCGCGGGCGACTGTCGTCGCCTTCGTGCGCCAAAAGACGGAGAGAAACGTTCCAAGACCGATCTACCTCGCTGACCAGTTCCTCCTCACGAATCTTTTTAAACAAAAACGAAGCCAGAATCGCTGTGTCTCACTGAGAAACTGAACAAAATCAAAAACGAATTCTACCAACAGACCGCCCGCCGCCTTACTCTTCGCCGGATTCGTAGTGTTCGCCTGCCGCATCCGGAATACGGGTTCGACCGACGAACGCCAGCACGACGATAACCGTCACGTAGGGGATGATGCCGATGAGTTCGTTCGGCAGTTGGAAGCCGACCTGCTGGAGCCGAATCTGAAGCGCGTCGAGACTCGCAAAGAGGAACGACGCGCCGAAGGCACCCAGCGGGTTGTAGTTTCCGAACAGGAACGCCGTGATGCCAATCCAGCCGCGACCATCGACCATCGTCGTGCCGCTTCCGTTGAACAGTCCGGCCTGTCCGAGCGACAGCCCTGCCCCGCCGATTCCCGCCAGCACGCCGGAGAGGAGGACGCTCGCGTAGCGAACGCGCCGCACGTCCACCCCGACTGTGTCGAGTGCCATCGGGTTCTCACCGCTGGCTTTCACCCATCTGCCGAACGCCGTTTCGTTCAGGACGAACCATGTGAGCGGAACGGCGGCGAGAAGCATGTACACCGTCGGATTGGCGTCGAAGAGTATCGGCCCGACGACTGGAATGTCCGCGAGGAGCGGAATCTGCCAGTTGTTTAGCGTGCCGACGCTGGGGCTGTTGACGCGACCCCAGATGATTTTACTGCCGAACGGTGCGAGTCCGAGCGCGATGAGCCACACCGCAAGCCCGGCGATGATTTGGTCGGCCTTGAACTCGATGCAGACGATTGCGAAGAGGAGCGCAAAGAGCGTGCTCGCCAGCACTGCGGCGAAAAAGCCGAGCCAGAGCGTCGTTTGTGTTGCTCCGGCAGACCCCGCCATCGTATCGGCAACTGCGATACCGATGAATGCGGAGATGATGAGCAAGCCTTCCAATCCGATGTTGATGACGCCGCTCTTCTCGGCGAAGATACCGCCGAGCGCGGCGAACGCGATTGGAACCGTGTATCGGAGTGCCGCACTGGCGTAGCTCCCGTCGATAGTCCCGACGAGTCGGCCCAGTACACTTCCCGGGAAGATAAATCCGAGAACGCCGAGGACGATGGCGGAACCAATCGACAGTCCGGCGATTCGGACGCGACTATTCATCGCGCTCACCTCCTTCGACCGCGGTGCCGCCATCTGTCGCTACGGCACTCTGCCTCTCCGGCGTCACCCAGCGCTTGCCGATCATGCGGAAGAACTCCGGCATGGCGACGAACAGGATAATCAGGCCGCGGAGGACGCCAACGAGTTGCTTCGGAACGCCGAGCGCGAAGTCGATGGTGAGACTGCCGCTTTTGAGCATCCCGAAGAGCAGTGCGGCCAGCGGAACGCCGAGCGGGTTGTTTCCGGCTAAAATCGTCACCGTGATACCGTCAAATCCGAACGACGGGACACCCGTTTGCCATCGGCCGAGAATCATCAACACGTAAATTGCACCGCCGATACCGCCGATGACGCCCGACAGTGCCATGCTCGACACCATCGTTTTCTTCGAGTCCACGCCGCCGTACTCCGCCGCTTTCGGTTGAATCCCACTCGTTCGGAGGTCGTATCCGAACGCGGTTCGGTGTAACAGCAGGTAGATACCGATTGCGAGGATGAGCGCGCCAACGATAACGAGAAGAGAAAACGACGACCCGCGAGGAAAGAGCGCTGGTGAGAGTGTCGCGTACTCGGGAATCGAGCGCGTCTGGACGTTTCCGCTACCGGGCTTTTGGAAGTATTCGGAGACGAGAACGAAGGCGAGTCCCGTCGCAATGAAGTTCAGCATGATGGTCGTAATCACCTCGTTCGCGTCCGCGTAGGCTTTCATCGCGCCGGGAATCGCGCCGTAGATTCCACCGACGACCGCGCCAGCGAGCAGTCCGAGCGGAATCAAAATGATACCGCCGACGATTCCGGTCGGAACGTAGGATGCGGTCCAGAGGACGGCTATCACGGAGCCAAGTGCGCCCAAAACGAGCTGCCCCTGCGTTCCGATGTTGAACATACCGGCGCGGAACGCGACTGCGACGGCTAATCCGGTGAACAGGAGCATCGTCGTCTCTCGAAGCGTACTCGCCAAACTGTACAGATCGATTGCCGGGTTGAACGGAATCAACGAGAACTGTTGTGGATTGGCGAATGCGCCGATGAAGAGATATTTGTACACCCGTATCGGGTTATAGCAGAACGACCCCGGTAGCGGGAGTTCGACGCCCCAGCCGCCGCTTCCGGGAATGGTGATGAGCATTCGCTGTGCGAGGAAGGGTTCAGAACAGGTTGCGACGAATCCCGACACGAGGATGACGAATCCACCGACGAGAATCGACATGGCAAGCGCGGCGAGACTGATGAAAATGCGTTCGGCCGCAGAAGCCTCGACGAGCCGCCCGAGTGATTGTTCGGCTCGTTTTCGCCACGAACTCACTGTGCCTCACCTCTGATGCTGGGGGCGTTCCCCGGTCGTTCGCCCGCCATCAGCAGGCCGAGTTCCTCTTCGGTCACGCGGTTCGGGTCAACAACGTCCATGATTTCACCTTCGTACATAACTGCCAGTCGGTCGGAAAGTTGCTGAACCTCGTCGAGTTTCGAGGAGACGAGGAATATCGCCTTCCCCTCGGCGCGCAAATCCAGCAGACGGTCGTGAATGAACTCGATACTGCCAACGTCCACGCCGCGCGTGGGGTGGGCGGCGACGACGAGCGAGGGGTCGCGGGCGAACTCCCGCCCGACGATGAACTTCTGCTGGTTGCCGCCGGAGAGCGACTCCGCGCTCACATCGGCGTTCGGCGGGCGAACGTCGTACTCCTCGATGATGTCCTCCGCGTGCGTTCGCGTTCTATCCCAGTCGATTCGACCGTCGTTCGAAAACGGTTGTGTGCGCTGACTGCCGAGCAGTCCGTTCTCCACGAGGTCGAACTCCATCACCAGCCCTTGTTCGTGGCGGTCTTGGGGAATGTAGGCCATTCCCGAGTCGATTCGTTCTCGACGGCTCGTCTCCGAAACGTCGTCGCCGAAAAATTCGATTTGACCGTCGTCAGGGGTTTCGAGGCCAGTGACACTCTCGATAACTTCGGATTGGCCGTTTCCATCCACGCCCGCGATACCGAACACCTCGCCTTCTCGGATTTCGAACCCGACGTCGTCCACCTGTACCACGTCCCGGTCGTCTGTCACCGTGAGGTCGGAAACCGAGAGAACGGTGTCGCCGGGCTCGTTTGTGGATTTTTCG
Organism: Haladaptatus cibarius D43; assembly: GCF_000710615.1. Taxonomy (NCBI): domain Archaea; kingdom Methanobacteriati; phylum Methanobacteriota; class Halobacteria; order Halobacteriales; family Haladaptataceae; genus Haladaptatus; species Haladaptatus cibarius. Next base: position 787,514 of record NZ_JDTH01000002.1, read on the forward strand.
GTTTCGAGGAGCACCTCGCGTCCGACCATCAGTTCTGCGAGTTCCTCCCGAGAGGTTTCGTCGGTGTTCACCGACCCGACGTTTTTCCCGTCCCGGAGGACGGTAATTCGGTCGGCGGCGTCCATCGCTTCCCCGAGTTTGTGCGTGATGAAGATGATGCTCTTTCCTTGCGCCGTGAGTTCGTCGAGAACGGCGAGCAGGTCGTCGATTTCCTGCGGTGTGAGTACGGCGGTCGGTTCGTCGAGAATGAGTACGTCAGCGCCGCGATACAGCGCCTTCAGAATTTCGACGCGCTGTTGAACACCGACGCTCACGTCTTCGACGAGTGCGTTCGGGTCGACGTCGAAGCCGTATCGCTCACTTAGTTCGCGCACCTCGCGTTCGGCACGGCTTCTGTCCATGGCCAGTCCACCCCACTTTCGGGGTTCGTTTCCGAGGACGACGTTTTCCCCAATCGTGAGGGTATCGACCAGCATGAAATGCTGGTGAATCATGCCGATGCCTGCATGGATAGCGTCCCGCGGAGAATCGAAATCGTGGGGGTCGCCGTCGATGACGACCTGTCCATCGGTTGGCTCGTACAGCCCGTACAGGACGTTCATCAGCGTCGTTTTTCCGGCGCCGTTCTCCCCTAAAAGTGCGTGGATGGAACCCGATTCCACGGCGAGGTCAACGTCATCGTTTGCGATGACTCCCGGGAATCGTTTCGTAATGCCGTCGAGATATACCGCCCGGCTCATTGAATCTGGATTTCCATTCTACCTGTTTAAACGCGCGGATTTGCACTTATTTGTCTACCGTCGTTGGCACTTCGATGTCGCCATCGATGATGGCTTGACGGGACTCTTCGAGCTTGGATTTCACGTCGTCCGGAATCTCCGAGCCGAGGTCTGCGCCGTACACTGCCTCGACCCCGTCGGTTTCCAGCCCGAGGTTGTTGACCGAGCCGCCCTTGAAGTTGCCGTTCACGACGTTCTCGGTTGCTGTGAACACGGCTTCGTTGACGTGTTTGACCATGCTCGCGAGGATGACGTTGCTGAACTTCGCCGTTCCCTTCGCTTTCGATTGGTCGCTGTCGACGCCGATTGCGAACAGGCCTTTCTGCTGGGCCGCCTCGAACACACCGGTTCCGCTCCCACCGGCGGCGTGGTAGACGATGTCCGCGCCGTCTTCGTACATCGAGACTGCGGCTTCCTTCCCCGCAACGGGGTCGTTGAACGCACCGGTGTACGCGGTTCGGACTTCGATGTCTTCGCTCGCGTGTGCGACACCGGCTTTGTATCCCGCTTCGAACTTCTTGATGAGGGGCACTTCCTCGCCGCCGACGAAACCGACGACCGTCTCGCCGGATTTCGTCGTGCTGTCTGCCGCGCTGAAATCCTGCTGGGTGAGCAGGCCAGCGAGGTGGCCGACTTGGAACGAGCCTTGGTGCTCTTTGAACACATAGTTCGAAACGTTCTGGATGGGGTCGCCGTTTTCCTTCTCGGCGACGCTGTCCACGAGCATGAAGTTCTGGTCGGGGAACTGCTGTGCGTTGCTTACCAGGCCACTCGTCTGAACGAACCCGATACAGCAGATGAGGTCGTTGTTTCCGGACTGCGCGAACTGTCGCTGAAGGTTTTCCACGTCGCTCGGCGAACTCGGTTCAACGTTCTGGTAACTGACGCCGAGTTCCTGTTCCGCTCGCTGAATGCCGGAGTGGGCCATGTCGTTGAACGAGTTGTCGCCCAGACCGCCGGTTGCGTACACCATACCGACACTAACATCGCTTTCCGCGTTCGAACCGTCGCCGTCTCCGCCGTTCGTGGAGTTGTCGTTGCCGTCGTCGCCGCCATCGTCTCCGCCATCCCCCCCGCCGTCGCTCGGACTGCTGATACAGCCAGCAAGACCGGCGACACCGACCGCACCGCCAGCCACCATCAATTTACGCCGCTGTTTGTCAATGTTCGTCATCTATGCGTAATTCAACAATTTATTTGTGATAAACGCGTCGCTTCACGCGTGAAAGTGCGAAAATAACTGTTTGCGCCGTCTGAGTTACTATTCTTTCGCCACCGAAACGGCAGCCGCAACGAGGTCTTTCGCTTCCGCGACTAACCCATCTACGTCCTCGCTTTCGGCGTAAATTCTGACATATGGCTCGGTTCCGCTCGGGCGGACGAGCACCCACGAACCGTCCGTCAGTTCGGCCCGAACGCCGTGTTCGGTTTGCACGGTTGCCTCGGGGAATCGTTTTGGAACGCTCGTTTCCAATCGGTTCATCGCCCCCACCTTCGCGTCGTCCGGGCACTCGATGCTCACTTTTCGGTAGGGTCGCTCGGTTACGTCGGTTCGAAGTGCGTCGATACCGCCAGCGTCGCCGACGAGTCGCGCCAGCACTGCCGCGCTGGCGACGCCGTCAATCCAACCGCCGAACTGCGTGTGGATGTGCTTCCACGGTTCCGCGGCGAAGACGACTTCAGTGCCGTCGTCGCCGTCTTCGAGGGCGGACGCGATTCCCTCGTGAAGTGCGCCGAGTCGAACGCGTTCGACTCGACCGCCCGCCTCTCGAACGCGCTCGTCGATTCTTGCCGAGGCGTTCGGCGTCGTCACGACGACTGGGTCGTCGGCGTCGCTTGTTCCGGTGTAATGCTCTGCGAGAACCGCAACGATGGTATCCTCGTGCACTACGTCTCCGTTGCCGTCCACGAGGACGATTCTGTCGGCATCGCCGTCGTGGGCTAGTCCGAACGCGAAATCGCCGTTGGCGGTAAATTCCATCAGGTCGGTCAGCGTCTCCGGCGTCGGCTTGCTCGGTCGGCCGGGGAAATGGCCGTCCACGTTCGCGTTGAGCGTGACGACCTTTGCACCCAACGCACGGAGGACTTGCGGGGTTGCCACGCTTCCCATCCCGTTGCCGCAGTCAACCGCGATTCGGACGCCGTCGAGGGGTGCGCCGTGTTCGCGGGCGTACTCCATGACCGCATCGCGGTAGTTATCGAGAACCTCGATGCGCGTGCTGTCGCCCCATTCGTTCCACGGGAGCGGTGGTGTTTCGTCCTCGACACCAGCGTCCACGTCACGCTCGGCCTCGCGGGCGTACTCCTGTCCGTCGTCGAACAGCTTGATTCCGTTATCCGTCGGCGGGTTGTGACTCGCGGTGAGCATGACGCCGTTTCGTTCCTGCGAGGCGAACGCAAGCGCGGGGGTTGGCAGTTGTCCAGCACGGCAGACGTTCGCGCCCGCGCTTTCCAATCCGGCTTCCATCGCGGCGGCGAGTGCGGCACCAGTTTCGCGCCCATCGCGGGCGACTACGAACGTTTCACCCGGCGCTCCCGCCGACCGCCCGACTGCGAGCGCGAGTTCGGGTGTCACGCGCGAGACGACGTTGCCGCGGATTCCCGCGGTTCCGAACAGATTCATACGGGTGGGTTCGCTCGTGGCTACTTAGGTTCCCGCGATTTCTTTTTGTCCAATAACGATATGCGTCTCTCCGTCGTAGCGATTGACATGAACATGCCAAAGATGACGACGCCACGGGGAGTGTTCGATTACATTCTCGGACTCATCATCGTCCTTGCAGTACTCGTCGGACTCTACGTCGTGGCCGTGATGGCAGGCGTCATCACGCCGTGGTTCTGACGCGCAAAAAGAACGAGAAGAGACGGACGCGACGGCTGACGGACTACAGTTTACAGTTCCACGCCGCTCGGGATGAGACTGTGCTGACGGAGAAGATTTCCTTCGCGGTTGTAGACGAGAAACGTGCTTTTGTCGTATTCAACGACTTGCTCGCCGTTAATGGCAATATCGACGTGATAGCGTCCGTCGGCTTCGTCCGATTCGTCGCCGTATGCACGGGCGGCCCGAATGAATTTCAGAACGTCTTCTGCGTCCTCGTTGAGTTCGAGGATGAAATCACCGGTCGTTCGGTTCGTGACGCTCACCACGCCGGTTGCGTCCGAGTCGTCCAGATTTGCCTGCAAGCGGAAGGTAACGTCCGTCTCGTCGGCTTCGAGCAGGTCACCGTCGAGAGCCGTGAGGCGCTCGCGGAGCGTTGAAGACGGTCCCTCAAAATCGATGATTACCGTCGGCTTACGCGGTGTTCCGTCCGCATCCGCCCAATCTATATTTTCGACATCCAGTGTGAAGTAGTCGCGCCTCATTCCGTAGGCCCGTCTACGTTCTCGCGTCTCATGAACGTAACGCCATGCGACGACACGCCGTGAGTTCGAATCACCGTCGAGTTGTCGTCGAAACACCGCTTCTAACCAGCGGACAATGCTGTTTCGATGACTTGTTCTGTTATCCAACACTGAAACTATCCAGCCATAATTTAAGTAGTCACACTCCAATGAGCGTGACGAAACACGTCTGTCACGCGCGAAACGAACCAAAATCGGCTGGAGAAACGAAAGCTCCGCGTGATAGACAGCATCAACACATGTCGAGTTTAGAGACAGAGGAACTGACCGTCCGCGTCCGGGAGTTCCGCAAAACGATTCGTCGTACCGTCGAGATGCTTCACGGTTCCACGATTTCGGTCGGCGAGTACAATCCCACCGAGGACGGTTCGCTCATCACGTTCACGGGGGTTCCGGGCTACGAGGAAGTCGAACGCTACTGGGTGAACGCGCCCTTTGCGTTCGTTTCCATCAACTACGACGCGGACGCGAATGACCATCTGTACTACGTGGTCGAACCCGAGTTGGACGAGTTCGAGGCGGAACTACTCGACCGACTGTTTTCCGATTTGCGCGAATCGCTCATCTATCGCCGGGAGATGGGCGACCAAACCGCGGAAGACGTGCTTCGTGACGAACTCCGCGAACTACTGGAGGTGTACGGCGTCGAAGTCGATTCGGCGACCTTCTACCGCCTTTTTTACTACCTCTTCCGCGCCTTCCGCGGGTTCGGCAAACTCGACCCGCTCATGCACGACTCGCACATCGAGGACATCTCGTGTGACGGCTACGACCTCCCGCTGTTCGTCTATCACGACGAGTACAACGACATCGGATCGAACGTCGCCTACGGCGAGGAGGAACTCGATAGTCTCGTCGTCCGCCTCGCCCAACAGTCGGGCCAACACGTCAGCGTCGGCGAACCGGTTGTGGAGGCGACCCTGCCGGACGGCAGTCGTGCGGAACTCGCCCTCGGCAAGGAAGTCACACCGCGCGGGTCGGCATTCACCATCCGAAAGTACGCGGACGAACCGTTCACGCCCGTCGATTTGGTAAACTACGGAACCTTCTCGCTCGACCAGATGGCTTACCTCTGGTTGGCCATCGAGAACAACAAATCGCTCGTCTTCGCGGGCGGAACCGCGTCCGGGAAGACCACCTCGATGAACGCGATTTCGATGTTCATTCCGCCGCGCTCGAAGGTGCTCACCATCGAGGACACCCGGGAACTAACCCTGTATCACGACAACTGGCTGTCCTCCGTGACCCGCGACCGACTGGACGAGGGTGCGGACATCACGATGTACGATTTGCTTCGCTCCGCTCTGCGTCACCGACCGGAATACATCGCGGTCGGCGAGGTTCGCGGACAAGAAGCGATGACGCTGTTTCAGGCGATGAACACCGGCCACACAACGTATTCCACGATGCACGCCGACAGCGTCCAAACGGTCATCAACCGCCTCGAAAACGAACCCATCAACGTGCCGCGGGCGATGATTCAGTCGCTCGACATTCTCTCCATTCAGACGCTCACCTACGTCGGAGAAGAGCGCGTCCGCCGGAACCGAACCCTCGCGGAAATCAACGGCATCGACCAGCGAACCGGCGATTTGGACTACTCGACTGCGTTCTCGTGGGACGCCGCGACGGACACCGTGAAAAAGCGTGACAGCGACGTACTGGACGAAATTCGGGACAATCACGGCTGGTCGCGTTCCCAACTCCTCGCGGAACTGCGCAACAGAAAACTCGTGTTGCAGTACCTCCGCGAGAACGACGTGACCGACTATCGGCGATTCACCGCGATGGTCAACGAATACTATGCTGACCCCGAGCGAGTGGTCGAAAAAGTTCGGCGGACCGTCGAAGCCGAAGTTTCGGAGTTCGACTGATGGGCCTGCTCAACTTTGTTCCGCTCGTTTTCGCGCTGTGTCTGCTCGCACCCGTCGCGCTGTCGCCAATCAGCAAGACGGCTTATCGAACCGTCACCCGATTCTCCCTGCAAACGTTCGGCACCTACGTCCAAGACAGCGGGCGGCGGCGTGCGAAACGCTCCGACGTACTCCAGTCCGCCCACGTCGGGGAAACCTACCGACTGTACGCCTCGAAAACGTGGGTGTACTCCGCACTGGCCGCGGTTTCGGGGAGCATCATCGGCGTCTATCTCGTCGGATTGGTGCTGTCCCTGCTTTCTGTCTCTCCCGAATCGGTTCGGCAAACACTTCCGTCGCAGTTCGTGTTTCTCGCGGACTTGCTTTCGGTTCCGAACCTCTCGCTCGGCGAACTGTTCGTCCTGTTGTTGTTCAGCAGTGCGACGGTCGGGTTGCTCGGCGGACTGCTGACCTACTGGCTTCGGTGGGAAACGCCCTCCCATCGTGGGAGCGCCCGCGCCAGACAAATCGACGCCAGTCTCGCGCGAACCGTGGCGTTCATCTACGCCCTCTCGCGCAGTGGGATGGCGTTCCCCGAAATCATGCGAACCCTGGCGCGAAACCGGGACGTGTACGGCGAAACCGCGGAGGAAATCGCGGTCGGCGTGAAGGCGATGGACTTGTTCGGACTCGACATGCTGACCGCCATCCGACAGATGGCGCGTCAATCCCCGAGCGAGAAGTTCGAGGAGTTCGGCGACAATTTGGCTAGCGTGCTCCAAAGCGGGCAAAGCCTTCCCTCGTACCTGCACGACCAGTACGAGCGCTATCAGAAAGATGCCAAAGTGCAACAGGAGGCGTTTTTGGAACTGCTGGCGACGTTGGCCGAGGGGTACGTCTCCCTGTTCGTCGTCGGCCCGCTCCTCCTCATCACCATCCTCGTCGTCATCGGCCTGATGGGAATGGCGGACACGCTCACGATTCTGTACCTGATGGCGTACCTGTTCATTCCCCTCGGAAACCTCGGATTCGTGGTCTACCTCGACAGTATCACCGAATCGCTGAGCGTTAGTAAGGAAACGCGGAAACTGCTCGAATCGAATCATCTCGACGTGCGCCGCGCCAGCGACCCTGACGCCGGACGCGCGGTCAGCGACGGCGGATTTTCTCCCGTCAACGAGGAACGACTGAACGCCTACGACAGGTTCGAGGGGATTCGAACCGCGCTCTCCGACCCGTTCCGCGTCGTGCGCGAAGAACCGGTGACCATCCTCTACGTGACGATTCCTCTCGCATTTCTTTCCGTCCCCATTCGTCTCGCGCCGGAAATCGGAGCAGGAACGGTCACACTCGCCTCCGCGGACGACGTACTCGTACAGGCCACTCTGTTCGTGCTGGGGACGTTTGCGGTCGTCCGAGAGATGAAACGACGACGGATGAAAGCAATCGAGGCCGCCGTCCCCGACCTGTTAGACCGCCTCGCCAGCGTCAACGAAGCCGGAATGACCGTGGTCGAGAGTTTCCGGCGCGTCACGAGCACCGACCTCGGCGTGTTGAACGCGGAACTACAGCGAATGTGGCGCGACATCGAATGGGGAACCGACACCGCAACCGCACTCCGGCGGTTCGAACACCGCGTCGATACGCCGACGATTACGCGCGTCGTGACTCTCGTGACGAACGCGATGCATGCAAGCGGTGACGTGGGGCGAGTGCTTCGAATCGCGGCGGACGAAGCACAGGCGTCCCGGCGACTGAAACGACAGCGTGCACAGGAGATGATGACCTACCTCATCATCATCTACATCTCGTTTTTCGTCTTCCTCGTCATCGTGGTGGCGCTCTCCACCATCCTCATGCCCGCGCTCGAAACCCTCCCCGAGGCGAACGCGGGCGGCAACGCCCCAACGGGTGGAAGTCTCGGCGGGTTGGGCAACATTGCAGGCGTGGATTTCGACGCGTACCGACTCGTCTTCTTCCACACCGCGCTGATGCAGGCCCTCTTCTCCGGGTTCGTCGCGGGGAAGATGGGTGAAGGCAAGATACGCGACGGCACGAAACACGCGACCGCGATGTTCGCCATCGCCTACGTCGTCTTCCTCGTGCTCCAGTATTTCCTGTAGCCGTCTCGCCGATTGTTCTGACCCGCCGACCCGCAGGACATTTGCCTCCCGGCCCGAGAGTTCGGGTATGGAACCGAACAGGGGTGACGTGCAGGCCACCTACGACCGAATCGCGGCGCATTTCGCCAAGACGCGGGAGTACGCGTGGCCCGAAGTCGAATCCTTTCTCGACGGGCGAACTGCCGACACAGCCCTCGACCTCGGATGCGGAAACGGGCGACATGCGGAGTTGTTGACCGCGCACGCGAAGCGCGTCGTCGGGGCAGACGTGAGCGCGGGCCTGCTGGCGGAAGCCAGCGCCCGCGCTCGGGAACGAGGATTCGAAGCCGACCTCGTCCAGTGCGATGCGGCGCGAATCCCGCTGACGGAGAACGCAATCGACCTCGCGGTGTACGTCGCAACGCTTCATCACCTGCCGACGAGAGACGCACGAATCAGCAGTTTGGACGAACTGGCGCGCGTACTGTCACCCGACGGCGTTGCACTGGTCAGCGCGTGGAGCACGGCCCACGACAAGTTCGACCAAGAGGATGCCTTCGATACGACCGTGGACTGGACGCTTCCCGGTGGGGAAACTGTGCCGCGGTTTTACCACATCTACTCGCCCGACGAGTTTCGGGAGGACGTCGCGGAAAGCGCGCTCGTTCCCGAGAACGTGTCGATTTCGAGTGGGAACTGCTACGCCGTGGTTCGTGGGCGGAAACAGTAACACCCTTAAACGGGGATGCACAATTTGGAAGTACATTCGTATTCGAGTGCACCGGTGGTGAGCAAATCCTTCGGATTTGCGAACCTCGGTGCGAACTCGAAGCGAGAGTTTGCACCGGTGGTCTAGTGGTAGGACCTGAGCCTTCCAAGCTCATGGCACGGGTTCAAGTCCCGTCCGGTGCATTTTACCACACACTGCATTTTGATTCGTAGTCACACGTTTAGCGATTCGAGCGACTCCCAATCGGCCGCCAAGTCGCCAACTGCTTAGGCATTTACTCCATACACTCCGATTTGATGGACTTCGATTCCATTTCCCCGACCCGTTTCGTGGCGGCCCAACTCGCGGTCGTCGTCGCGGTGATTCATCTGACGCTGGGCGCGTTCAACTGGATTCGCTGGGTGGATGCCGGATTCATCATCCCTCGTGACCTTCGGTGGCCCCTGTTCGTTCTCTCCGGACTGCTCATCGTCATCGGACTGTTTCTCGCCGCGGCGGGCCGGTACGAAAAACCGGTGTACGCTGGCGGCATCGTACTCATGCTGGTCTACATCCTCGGCTACTTCGGCTGGCATCTCACCGGGCACCGACCACTGCTCTTGTTCGGCGAGGGACACCTCCACGAAGGGCCGTTTTTACCGTTCGTTCTCGACCACCTGCTCGCTGGCCCGGTGAAGTTCGTCGCCCTCGTCTCCGAGTTTAGTCTGCTTCTGTTGTTGGTGTATCTGCTGATTCGGGAGTGATATGAAAAGCGAGAAACGGAGCCGAGTCGCTGACTTTCGTCGGAAATACGACCTCCACTCGTGTTTCCGTGGTGGAAATGCGCAATACCCCATTTTTCTGTCAGTCGATGGTAGTTCCGACATCAATGAAACCGTCACCGCACCCGCCCACACCTCCCCAACCGACTCCCTCACTCGCTGTCGCTCGTTCAGTCGTCCCTCGCGCGGGCGCACCTTCTGGTGCGCCTTCGCGCGCCACTGGGATTGGGGAAATTCACGAAACCGTTTAAACCAGCGCACGCGCAAGGCCGCCAATCGTCCCCGCGGCGAGCGGAATCGCCACCAACAGTACGGTAATCTGGCCCATTCCGAGGGCGGGGGTGAGCGACCCATAAAACGCCAGCAGGGAGAGGAAAACGAGAAGCGAAAGAACGCCGAAACCTAATCCGGCCAGAACACCGCGTTTCCAGTTTTTCGTCGGGAAGCTGACCAGCATCCCGCCGACCAGCAGGCCGAGCCAGTGAACCCACGCGAGGGCGAGTCCGATGACGACACCGGCACCGACCGCAAGCAAACGGTGGGTCGGATTCGCTCGAAGTTCGGCGAGTGGACTTTCATCGAATCGACTCATTGCTCGCCTCCGTCGAACGTAACCGCCACGTCGCCGCGGATTTCGAGCGGCATGGGTTTGTACTCCGTGTCCGCCCACGCTTTCAGTTGGTCGCGGTAGTGATCGGAGAAATAATCTCCCGAGTTACCGCCCGGAATGATGGCCTCCGAATCGCTCCCCGTCGGGCATATCATGCGCCAACTACTGCCGACTGCCGACTCGACGCGATAGTTGTTCACCGTGTGAGCCGACCCGTCTGTCGGCAGCTCGGGATAATTTAGGAACGACTGGTCGAACGGGTGGGTGATGGTTCGGGTCGTGTTGTAGTCGCCGAACGTTTCGTACCCTTCCTCGTCAATCGTCTCCACGGCAGTTCGCAGGGCGCGAACCATCGTGCCCTGCTTTCCGCCGTCGCCGAACCAGCGGCCTGTCGCCGAACCTTCGAGGTTCGCAAGCGCCCAATCTCGCGGGTAGTAGCTTTCGTCCAATCCCGCTTGTTCGAACTCGTCGCCGAACGTCTCGTCGTGAAACGCGTCGAACCAGTGGACGAACAGCAGGGCACCCCGAGAGTCGCGTTCCATCCTGAAATTCCAGTCTGCCAGCATTTCGACTGGCGACTGAAGGTCATTCTCCCCGCTTGCGGATTCGACCAGTTCCGGCACGAGATTTCGGGCGCGGATGTCGAACGTGTCGTCCTGAATCCGTTTCATTGTCGCCACGTCGATGTCGCTGGATTCGGCCGCCTCGTCCAGCATCTCGTAGATTCGTTCTCCGCGATACGGACTGGAGTAGCCCTCCGAAAGGTACGGGTCGTCTGTCACTCGCTGGTTCGCGGTCGCCAGCACGTCGGGGTTGACGACGTGCGGTTTCTCTTCGAACGGGACGAATCCCTCCCACGACGAGACGCCAAAGGGAGTGAATCCTTCCCATTCGCCTTCTCCGGCAGAACCGTCGAAGATTCGATTTCCGCGAACTTGCTCCCCATCTACCATCCGCCGCGGAATTCGCCCCGTGACGTAGTAGAGCGTGTTGCCGGATTCGTCCGCGTACACGAGATTCTGCGTCGGCAGGTCGAACTGCCGAGTCGCAGAAAGAACGTCCTCCATCCCCTCGCTCTTTGCGTACTGATGAATCGCCAGCGTCGTCTCGGTCGCCGTGTGGCCAGTCCACGCGACGCCGACGCGGTGGCCTTCGCGCTCCAGCATCGGCCCGTGAACCGTCTTCCGGGTGGTTATGGTTCTGTTCTCGCCGTCCGCGACCTCGATTTCTCGCTGTTCCGTCTCGAATTGCCGCCACTCATTTCGGTAGCGATAACGATTTCCGTCCGTCTCGTACCGATAGAAGTCGATAACGTCCGCCCCGGTGTTCGTGAAGCCCCACGCTCCGGCGTGATTTTCCCCGATGACGACGAACGGGACACCCGGGAAGGTGACGCCGCGTGTCCGCGTTTCGCCGACTTCGAGATTCATCTCGTACCAGACCGGCGGGGCCATCAGACTGAGGTGCGGGTCGTTCGCCACGATTGGCTGGCCGCTTTTCGTGTGGTTCCCGGAGACGACCCAGCTGTTCGACCCGATTCCGTGGTCGCGTTCGAACTCGCCCAACCAGTCAAGTAGAGGCGTTCCGACCGAATCCACCGCCGATGTTCCGTCGCTTCCGCTCACCGATTTCCTCTCGCTTTCCGTCGCTGATTTCTCGGCGGTTAGTTCGCCTGGCGAACCAACCGCGTTCGTGGACTCCTCACTGGCATCCCCGTCGTTTCGGATGATGGGCGAATCGTGGTCGAGGCGTGCCGGATACAGTTGATTTGCGGCCTCCTTTCCGAGCACCTCGGCGACCTTCGCCCGGCGCAGTGTTAGAAAACTTCCCGTCAGATTCCACGAAATCTGTTTTTCCATCAACATCGTGTCCGCGGGCGTCCACGAGTCGGGTTCGTACTCCAACAGGGAAAATTCGAGCGGGAGCGGTTCGTTCTCGATGTAGCTGTTAACGCCGTCGGAAAACGCCCGAACGAGGTCGCCGGTTTCGGTGTCGGCAACGTGGTTCCACGTCGCTGCCGCCGCGCCCGCGAAATCCATCCGGATGTGGAACTCGTCGCTCGAAACCGTCGATTCGCCGACCACGGCGGACACTTCCCCGCGCATCAGTCGGCGCTGAAGGTCGAGTTGAAACAGTCTGTCCCTCGCCTGTGCGTAGCCAACCGCGAAGTAAAGTGCCTCCTCGCGTTCGGCGGTGATATTCGGAACCCCGTCCTCATCGTATCGAAGTTCCGCCGAACCGTAGGAACTTTCCACCCGGGAGTTGGTGCGGTCGGTCGCACCCTCCCACGCCGTCCCGCTGAGTGGGGCAAACTGCTGGAGATAGCTCCGAACCGGTGAGAGCGTGCCTCCGGCGACGCTCCCGCCGATAATCGCCGCGACGAGCGCCCGCCGCGTGATGTCTGTGTCCATATCACAACGTGTGGCGTGGACGATATAAATATCGTCATCCTGAAATGAGCGGGTAGTCGATTACCGGTCACTTCCACGGATTCGTCACGAGGTCGGTTTGCACGTCGCTTCCGACTTCGATTTCGCAATCCGACTTCGCTCGCGCAATGCAGAGCAGAACGTATCCGTCTTCTTTCGAGTCGTTTTTCAATCCTCTCGGTGGCCGCAGATGCTCGATTTTCCCCGTAAGCAGTCGCCCGGTACAGGTCGCACACGCACCGGTTCGACAGCCGAACGGGAGGCCGACATCGGCCCGTTCTGCCGCGTCGAGAATCGACTCGTCGCTCTCGGCGCGGACGATTTCGGTTCGTCCGGTTCGCCCGTTTCGCCCTCGCCACCGGAGTTCGATTCGGTGTCGGTCGCTCACTGTCGCTCGTTCACTGCCATACGTCGCTCGTGCAGTCGCCGTCCGGCCATCGAATCTCGTGCGCTCGGGCCGGGCCATTCGGCATCTCGCCGAAGTCCACGAGGAAATCCTCGTCCAGCGTCATCGTTCCCTTCCGTGGATTTACGTCGGCTTTCAGCATCACGGAACCGCGTTCTGCCTCCTCGGGGTAGAACTGGTTGTCCCACGTCGAGAACAACGAGGTCGTCCAGTAGAGTCGCTCGCCGTCGATGGACAACTGGAGCATCTGCGGCCCGGCGATAACCTCTCGGTCGTCTTCTCCAGTCGGATGTCGCGGGCCGAACAGGCCGCCAGCCCACAGTTGGTCTGCCAACCGCGGATTTTTCGGATCGCTCACGTCGTACATTCGGACGTCGCCGTGGAGCCAGTTCGAGAAGAACAGATATCGGTCGTCCATCGAGACGAGGAGGTCGGTGATGAGGCCCGGAACGGGCATATCCCAATCCTCGTGTTCGCGCGGTTCCACGTTGATTACCTTCTCCGCGAACCACTCTTTTTCGCGCTCGTAGAAGTGGAACATGTTCGAAGAAAGCGCCGCACCGACGTAGCCGTGGGCGGCCTCGGGACTGTGGAGGAATCTGACTTCCAGCGGAATCAGGCCCTCTTCTCCCAAGTCGATGGTTTGCTCGACGGTTCGGTTCGTCCAGTCCCAAATGTTGATTTCGTGGCCGTAGTTGCCTTTCTCCACGTCCTCCAAATCGAAGCCGGGATAGTACGTCTTCGGCGCGGCCCATTCGCTCGAAACCATCACGTTGTGCCGCGGTTGGTACCAGAAATCGTAGTTCATGCCGATTTCGCCCGGTGGGTCCCACCGGCCTTCGATTTCGAAATCGTCGTTCAGTTCGAGAAAGCCCCCCGGCAAATCGCCGTCCTTGTCCCCGAGCATCGAGACGAGAATCTCGCCGTCGGGAATGCAGTGAACCGTATGCGGTGCCGACAGGTCGTACTCGTACACTTCCTCGGGTTCGATGACGTCCACGATTTCTGGACTCTCCCGGTTTTTCGTGTCCACGATGTGCAGTCGGGACGACCGCTGGCCCGGAACGACGAGGTGTCGCCGTTCCAATCCTTCGACGTGACAGGACGACGAACAGGCGTTCCAGCCGAAGTGGTGCAGTTCGTCGCCCTTGTTCGGCATTTCCACCGTGTCGATGACCTCGCAGTAGGTGGTAGAATCCGGGTCAACGTCCACGACCGACAGAAAATCCGGCGCGTCAACGTCCGTCCCGACGTACAGCGACGGAACGTAGGAGATTTTCTCGCGGTCGGCTTGCTCGATTGCGGCCTGCGGCGTGGCATAGCCCGGCCCTTCTACGTCGTGGTGATGTTCGTGATGCTCGTGCGCCCCGCTTTCGGGTGATTCGATATCGCTCATTTTTCCCCTTTCCCCCAAAAATGGGCTACGGTAGCAATGGGCGTGGTGTGGCGGGTTGCGGCAAATGTTGCCTGAAAATGCCCGAAAGCGACCTCTCTTCCGTCTTGTAGTCTACAGAAATGAAACGGAATCGAAGTCAGTCGTGGCTTACTCGTACAGCCACTCGGCGTCGATTTTCTCGTAATCGACCAGTTCTGCTTCGTCGAAGAAGAGGTCGATTTCCCGCTCGTTTGCGCCCTCGTCCTCGTGGTCGGAGCCGTGGATGACGTTCCGGCCGAGGTCGAGTCCGAAGTCGCCGCGGATGGTGCCCGGGGCGGATTCGGCGGGGTCGGTTTCGCCCATCATTCGGCGAACCTGTTGCGTTGCATCTTGTCCTTCCCAAACCATTGCGAAGACTGGGCCGGACGTGATGAAGTCAACGAGGCCGTCGAAGAACGGCTTGCCCTCGTGTTCTCCGTAGTGGTCGTGGGCGAGTTCTTCGCTGATCTGCATGAACTTGCCGCCGACCATCTTCAGACCGCGGTCTTCGAATCGGGAGACGATTTCCCCGATGAGGCCGCGCTGAACGCCGTCCGGCTTGACCATCACGAAGGTTCGCTCGCTCATTCGCTACCACTCTGTGCTTGGCCGTCCGCCGTCCATTCGAGGTCGCGGGGTTCACGACCGAGGTCGGCGTTCTTCTCGCATTTGCTGGAGCAGTAGTGAATAGTCGTTCCGTCCGTGCGGACGAACATCGTTCCCGTACCGGGTTCGATGTCGTCGCCGCAGTAGTCACACTCTCGTGTTTGTGGCATTATTGTCCTCCGATGGAGTCTGCCTCGCGTGCGGTTTCACGCAACTGGAGCACGTCGCCCTCGCGAACGGGGCCGAGACAGTTGCGCGTGATGATACGCCCTTGGTTTTCTCCCTCGCGGATGCGGCATTTGACCTGCATGGCCTCGCCGTGCATCCCCGTCTTACCGACGATTTCGATGACCTCGGCGGAGGTGGAGTCCTCCTGTCCGGTCTCTTCAGCACTCATCGTGAGTCACCTCACCGAAGTTCCTCGACCTTCGAGGCGATGTCATCAACGTCGTCGCTGGCTTCGCCAGCGTCAACGATGGCGGCGGCGGCACTGCCGACTTCGAGTCCGGCCGCGTGACCGACATCGTCCTGCGTCTCGACGAAGACGAAAGAGATACCCTTCTCGTCGGCGAGTTCCGGCAGGTGCATGACGATTTCTTCCGGCTGAACGTCTTCTGCGACGTAGATGAGGTCGGCGTTGCCGCGCTCGACTGCCTTGGTCGTTTCGTTGGTTCCTTTCTTTACGGTTCCCGTGTCCCGTGCGACCTCGAGCGCGTCGAGCGCTCGGTCTTGAAGGTCGGCTGGGACGTCATAGTTGACATATACTGGCATGGTTGTTCACCTATCCTACGTGCTGGCTCAGGCTCCCCTGCCGTTCGAAGTCCTGTGCGGCTAGGAGCATCATCAACCCCACGCAGGTTGTACTCTTGAGTTGATGATGCCCCCATAAAAACGCTTTCAAATGAATGACGGGGTGCCACGCTTGCACATGCGGTCGTGACCGGCGGTTTCGACCGATTTCCGTCAATCGTCCGAATTGCTCGTCCATTCGTCACGGAGAAGGCCGTAGAAAAATACGTCCCGATACTCGCCCCGCGAAAAGAGGTGGTCACGGAGTCGGCCTTCCCGCGTGAAACCCAGTCGTTCGACGAACGCCTGCGAACCGTCGTTGAAATCCCCGACTTTTGCGACGACTCGATGCAGACCTCTTGTGACCGAGAACGATACTGACTGCTGACAAAAACGCTTCACTTTGGCTATCTGAGGTTGGGTTACAAAATCAGGTTCGAAACCTCTCCGACAAATCCGAATGAGCGTTTTGTGGATTCGGAACGTACTACTATCGAATATGAGTGGGGGAAACGTCGGGGAGGAACCGGAGCATCAGCACCATCCGGCACCGGAGGATTGGCCGCGAGGGTTCGGCGAAGCGTCGTGGTGGCCGTTCGTGTCGGCGCTCGGCGTGGCAGGAATATACGTCGGTGCGGGACTGTACGTGCTTAGTCACGGCGGAAACGACTACGTTTCACCGCTGTCCAGTGCGACGGTTTTCGTCGCTAGCACGGTGGTCTTCCTCGTCGGCTTGTACGGTTGGCTGTATCACGGATTCGTTGACCACTACTGGAGTACCGAGGGAAGCGGCGCGACGAAACTTCGCTGGGCGATGGTGTTGTTTCTCATTACCGAAGTGGCGACGTTCGGCGCTGGGTTCGTCTACTACTTTTTCATTCGCGCGGGAGCGTGGCCGCCGACTGGCCAGACGATTCCACCGTTGATTAACTCGCTCGTCCTCGTCAACACGCTCCTCCTCGTCACGAGCAGTGTCACGCTCCACTTCTCGCACGTCGCGCTTCATCGCGGGAAGCGGCGGCAGTTCGTCGGTTTGCTCGCCTTGACAGTTCTGCTGTCGGTCGTCTTCCTCGGCGGGCAAATTTTCGAATATTACGAGTTCATCACGCACGAGGGATTCACGCTCACGTCCGGCGTGTTCGGAAGCGCCTTTTTCGGCCTGACTGGACTTCACGGACTCCACGTTACACTCGGAATCGTCCTCATGACGATTTTGCTCGGGCGCGCCCTCATCGGGCAGTACAGTCCCGAGCGGGACACCTCCGTCAGCACGGTTTCGATGTACTGGCACTTCGTGGACGCGGTCTGGATATTCCTCGTGGTGTCCATCTACGCGGGGGCATCGCTTTCCGGTTAAATTGTCATAATTTTGCAACCACCACAAAGCATTTAGTGTATGCTATGCACTGTGTATTTGGCGAGGTCCCCGCAACACTATGCGAGCGGGTTGGCGCCATCACCTAACCCCACCTCGCCGCTGCTCCTGACCTTCCAGTGTTCGACCGAAGAGAAACATCCTTGCGGTGGTCGGACCAATTCCGTTTATGGACGTATCGTTGGCAACTGCCTTGCAAAACGAGGCCCGCCAGTCGAACGAGCGACGGATGGTCGTCTTCTCAGGCGACCGAGATGCTGGATACGAGGCCGTCCGAGACGCACTCGCCACCGCCACAATCGCATCCAAAGAGACGGTACAGGTCGCCCCCCAGTGCGAACTCGACTGCGAGCAAGTTACCCAACGTCGCGCCGGAAGCCTGCTCGGAACCACTCACGAGGCGGTCGTTTTCGACGCGCACGACGAACTCCGCCCGAACGCCTTGGGCCGAGTTATCGGCGCAGTAGACGGCGGTGGCCTGTTTTTCCTGCTCGCACCGCCACTCGATTCGTGGTCGAACCGCCGCGACGAGTTCGACGAGTCGCTGGCGGTGGAACCATTCGACGTCGAAGACGTTTCCGGAAATTTTCGCGCACGCCTCGTCGCTACGCTCCGCGCGCACCCCGGCATCGCAATCGTGAACGTGGATGTCGGAACCGTCGAAAAAGACGGATTGACGAACTCCGCGCCGAGACTCCTTCCCTCCACGCTCGCCTCCCGAGCGCGTTCGGGAGGCGAGACTGATTCTTTCGAGGGTCAATTCCCCGCTGTCGCCTACGACGCCTGCCTCACCGACGACCAGCGCTCCGTCGTGAATGCGCTCGAATCGCTCCGCGAACCGACCCGCGCAGTCGTCGTGGAAGCAGACCGCGGACGGGGAAAATCGAGCGCCGGCGGCATCGCAGTCGGCTGTCTCGCCAGCGAAGGAAACGACGTTCTCGTGACGGCCCGGAACTACCGGAGTGCCCGCGAGGTGTTCGTCCGCGCCGAAGCCATCCTCGATGCGATGGGAGAACTGGCCGACACGAACCACGACCCACCGACGCGAATCGAATCGAAATCCGGTGGCTCGATTCGTTTCGAAAAGCCGACGACTGCTGTCGAGCCGGATGGGGATGGCACTGGCGAAATGGACGCCGACGTGGTGCTGGTGGACGAAGCCGCCTCGCTCTCCGTCGGTCTGCTGGAGGAATTCCTCGATTTTTCACGCCTCGCGTTCACGACGACAGTTCACGGTTACGAAGGTGCAGGCCGCGGTTTTTCGGTGCGATTCCGCGACCGACTCGAAGCAAGCGACCACGAGGTGACCGAGGTGAGCGTGGTCGAACCGATTCGCTACGCCCCCGGAGACCCAATCGAGGTGTGGGCGTTTCGCGCGCTCGCGCTCGACGCCCGGCCCGCAGTCGAACCGCTGGTGGATGACGCGACTCCCGAAGGAGCAACCTACCGGAAACTCACTCCCGGGGATTTGCTCGCGGACGAACACCTGCTTCGGGAGACGTTCGGCTTACTCGTCCTCGCACACTACCGAACCGAACCGGCCGACCTCGCTCGACTGCTCGACGCGCCGAACGTCGTCGTTCGGGCGCTCTGCTGGAACGGCCACGTCGTCAGTGTCGCCTTGCTCGCCCGCGAGGGGAACCTCCCTGAAGCACTGCGCGAGCGAATGTACGACGGGGAACGCGTGAACGGAAACATGCTTCCAGACGTGTTGACGACCCAACTCCGCGATATTTCGGCCGCAGTTCCAGAAGGACTGCGCGTCATGCGAATCGCAACCCACCACGCGGTTCGCTCTTCGGGGTTGGGGTCGCGTCTGCTTCGAGAGATTCGCCAAGAGTTTTCGGAAGTCGATTGGCTCGGAACCGGATTCGGCGCGACGCCCGAACTGCTCCGATTCTGGCGCGAAAACGGCTACAGCACGATTCAGCTTTCGACCACCCGAAACGACGCCAGCGGCGAGTATTCCGTTCTCATGCTCTCCCCGGTGAGCGACAAAGGTGAGGAGTTGTACGACCGCCACGCACGCCGGTTTTCGGCGCGAATCGCGTCGGTGCTTTCCGACGCACTGTCCGACATGGAACCGGACGTGGTGCGCGAAGCGTTACGAGCGACAAGCGCCACCGTCCCGCTTTCACTTTCCGATTCGGAATGGCGCCACGTTTCGGCCAGTGCGTTCGGGCCGGGACAGTTCGACCACGACCCCGGCCCATTCCGGCAAATCGCCGTGAAGCATTTCATCGACCCCGAGGACATCGAATCGGGTGTTCTGTCCCTCCGGCAAGAGCGTCTGTTGGTACGAAAAGTGCTACAGACACGGGAGTGGGTCGAAGTCGCCGATGAACTCGGTTTTCATTCGACGGGGGAGGCCATGCGAACCCTCGGAAAAACGTTCAGACCGCTCGTGCGACAGTACGGGAACGAATCCGCGAAAGAAGAAATGTGGCGATACGTCGATTAATCGCGTCGTTTGTCTCGGTCTACCGCGCTTTCACTCTTGGTGAGCACGTACCGGCTCATCGTTTTGTGCGCCCGTCGAAGCCGTTTCGAGAGCGCCTGCGGTGTAATATCGAGTTGCTCCGCCAGTTCGCTTAGATTCGCCTTTCTCGGTACGTCGAAATAGCCCGCGTCGAGGGCGACCGTCAGTGCGATTCGCTGTTTCGGCGTGAGCATGAACTGTCCATCCACCGTCGGCGCTTCTGGCGCGTACAGGCGTTTCAGTTCGACGGATACGTCGCGGTCGTTGAGATTCTCCTGTAGCTTCGAGATGCTCTTTTGGTCGCCGAACCGAATTTGGAAATCCCAACCCTGTCTGGCACCGGTTCCGGTGATGATTATCGGGTCAACTTTCAGAATCTCTTCTATCGTGAACTGCGTCTCCCGACACCAGCGAATGTGATAGAGCGACCCGCCGTCGAGTTCACTGAGTTTGGTGACTGCCGTCGTCGTCGGGTCATCTTGTAGCGTCGCCTCGACATCGTTCCCGGTTTGCCCGACAGTCCAGATGTATGGCATCGTTCGATTGTCCGGGTGCACCACCATTCGTTCGAGTTCGACGACCAATCCGGGAACCGATTCGAACGTCTCTGCGAGCGCAAGTTCGTCCGCGGGAATCGTCACTTCGGCGATGACCGTCATTGTGTGATAGTCCCTCCACCCCGTGTCGGCAACCTGGGGAGCATTCAGTTTTCGTCGGGTTCCACAAGAACCCGACCAGTGCTACAGACATGTATCTTACACTCGCAGTACATAAATCCAATACGGCCCCGATTCCGCGAGGTGCCATCGTAGCTATCCGAAAATAAGTCATTCAGGGCATCGACATCGACGCTCTCGTGGAGTGGCGGCACCTCGGTCATCGACAGTCCGGTCGCGTTTCCAACCGCGGTGATGACGCCGTCGGTGACGCTTTCTTCGTCGTCCATTCGGTATACGTACTCGGCGCGTTCCATCGTCTCACTCGTGTCCATGAGCAACGAAGTTGCCCAACGTCCCTGAAGAAGGGGGTTATTCTCGAAACCAGTTTAAACCACGTCCGACCGTGATGGGGATTAGCCTCGAAACCGTATTTCGAACATGGAATGCACAGAGGACGACTGCGAGAACGAGGCTGCGGTTCGACTCCACATCCCGTGGGCCGCCAACTGCGAGGTGTGTACCGCCCATGCCCGAGTGCTGGTGCAAAAAGACGGTGTGGTTGCCGAACCATTGGACGATGTCGAGTGGTGATAGCGAGGAGTGGAAATTGTCGCGTCTTACTCAAATTTTCAGCCCACCGGAAAACGACAAACGGACGAGAAGCTAGCTACCACCGACTCTAAACGAAGCCCTCGCTCCTTGCAGTCGCTCGCCCTTCATCCACCAGGCCCGCCCTGCCCTTCCCCGCCGACTGCGAAACTCGCCGTACTGGCTCGTTTCGCGGTGGTGGCCGCGTGGACGGTGAAAAATCAAGAAGCCGTAAAAACAGAAATTCGATTTCGCTCAGTCGTGGGTGTAGTAGGTCACGATTTCGTCGCCGCCCTGACTATCGACTCGCACGAATCCAACGCGCTCGAACTGGACGATATCGTCAATCTCGGTGTCTGCGAAGTCCGGTTCGGCGCGACCCGCAACGTCGCCGTCCATGGTTCGCATGCGAACTGAAACGTTCTCCTCGGCGGGCACCCAGTGAATCACGTCCACGCCTTCATCACGAACTGCGCTGATGTCGTCGCCCGTGTACTGGAGCGCATCGCGGGTGTGCTGGAAGCAACCGAGTCCTTTCAGCCAGATTCGGTCGCCGTGATCGGGAATGTCGCCCGACTCGATGAGCACGGCTTCGCCCGCCGGAATCGTTCGCGTGCCTCTGTCCTCGTGGTCGGGGTGAACCGCGGGTTCCGCGACTTCGGGATGCTCGCCGATGAGCGGATATTCGACGCCGTCGCGGACGAAGAAGAATCGTGGCGCGTCGTCGTCCACCAACTCGCGGTTGTTGGCGTAGATGGTGCTCATGGCCAAATCGACGTTGCTCGTGGAGGTGCCGAGTCCCACCATCGCTTCCGTGATGGCTTCGCCCCGGATTCCCCGTCGGCGGACGCTCTGGAGCGTGGGTGCACGTGGGTCGTCCCAGCCGTCGAGTTCGCCCTTTTCGATGAGTTCGCCGATTGTCGAGGTGGACATCTTGATGTCGTATTCGTCAACCTGCACGTGGCCCCAGTGGATGACCTCGGGGTACTCCCAGTCGAAGTAGTCGTAGACGAACCGCTGGCGCTTCGCGGAGTCCTGTAGGTCGATGCCGCGAATGATGTGCGTGATGCCCTTCAGCTGGTCGTCGATGCCGGACTGGAAGTCGAGCATGGGCCAGCACCGATACTCCTCGGCTTCCTCGCGTGGGTGTGGCGTGTCTATCATCCGGAACGCTACCCAGTCGCGCAGGGCCGGGTTTTTGTGTTCGATGTCCGTCTTCACGCGAAGCACCATCTCGCCGGAACTGTACTCCCCGGCAATCATGTCCTCGAACTCGGCCATCGTCGTCTCCACGTCCTTGTCGCGGTGCGGACACGGTTTGGCGTCGTTTTTCAGGTTCGAAAATTCCTCGCCTGAACAGGAGCAGGTGTACGCGCCGCCTTTCTCGATGAGGTCGCGGGCGTGGTCGTAGTAGATTTCGAGACGGTCGGAGGCCGTCATCACCTCGTCCGGTTCGAAGCCGAGATAGTCGATGTCCTCCAAAATGTCGTCGTAGGCGTCCATGTCCGGTCGCTTCGTCTCCGGGTCGGTGTCGTCGAACCGAACGAGGAACCAACCGTCGTACAGGTCTTTGTACGTCCCGATAACGGCAGGCATTCGTCCGTGCCCCATGTGCCACGGGCCGTTCGGATTCGGCGCACAGCGCATTCGAATCTGGTCGTACTCCTCCGCGTTCGGGAGGTCGGGAAGCACTCGGTCGTCTTCCTCACCCTCGGCATCCAACTCTTCGACCAGTTCGGGGTCGATTTTCGCGAGTCGCTCTCGCTTTCCCTCGGTGTCCAACTGGTTCACCTGCCCGATGACTTTCCCGGCGACGCCCGGAATTTCATTTCCGTGCTCGCGGAACTCCGGATTTTCGCCCATCAGCGGCCCCATGATTGCACCGACATCCGCGTCGCTTTCGTGTTTCAGCGCGTTGAACAGCGCGTGTTTTTCCACTTCAGTTTCGATTTGGGCACGCAAATCGTCGTTCATTGCCCGATGGTTTGTGGGTCTGAATGAAAAATCTCGCTCTTTCGTACTCGGACGTGCGAAAAAACAGGTCGCCCTCCTCGAATCGGCGTCGGGGAACGAACAAAAATGATTTCGTCCGGTGAAATGCTCGGTTGTGCTCTGGGACTCAGTGCCCGCGCTCGATGAGATAGTCCGCGATTTCTTCGAGCAGGTAGCGCGATTCGTTGTCCGGCAGGACATCGAGCCGACCCTTACCACGTCGGACGAGTTCCTGCGCTTTCTCACGCGCGTAGTCGATACTTCCGGCGTCTTCGAGTCGTGCGACCGCGGCGTCGATTTCTGGCTCGGTCACGTCGCCGACATCGTCGGTTTCGACCAGCGAATCCACGTCGATACCCTGTTTGCGAGCGTGAAGCGTGATGATGGTCTGTTTGTTCTCGACGAGGTCGCTCCCACGCTGTTTGCCGAGTTTCTCGCTCGGAACCGTCAGGTCGAGCACGTCGTCTTGAATCTGGAACGCGCGACCGACGTCGATACCGTACTGGTAGAGTTCTTCGACGACCTCGTCGTCGGCACCCAGCAGAACGGCGGGAACTTTCGCCGCCGCCCCGTAGAGGACGGCGGTTTTGTTCTCTATCATCTCCAGATACTCTTCGGGGAGCACGTCCGGGCGCTCCTCGAATGCTACGTCGAGGGCCTGTCCCTCACAGATTTTCGTACAGGTTGATGCGAGTACGTCCAACGCACGGACACAGCGCTCCGGCGACGCCCCCGTGTCCAGCATGATTTCGAATGCCTTCGAGTACAGCGTGTCACCGGCCAGAATCGCCGTTTCAACGTCGTAGGCTTCGTGAACCGCCGGAACACCGCGGCGCAGGTCGTCGTCGTCCATGATGTCGTCGTGGATGAGCGTAAAGGATTGAATGACCTCGATGCTCACCGCAGCGGCCATCACGTCCAATTCGGTTCCGTCGAGCGCGGGGAACTTCCGGTACGCTTCCGACATGGGTTCGACGTCGGCCAGCGAATCCGCGACTAACAACAGCACGGTCGGGCGAAGCCGTTTCCCGCCCGCGTCGAGCAGATACCGAGATGCCTCGTAGAGGCGCTCCGGCTTGACGATTGGGAGGTCTTCCTCGATGGCCTCGTTGACCAACTCGCGGCGCTGTTCGACCGTCTGCATGACGAGTTCTTCGCGTGATTCCGTACTCGCGTCAGTCATATCAATCGACAAGCTGGATGAGATTGCCGTTTCGCGTAGCGTGGAGGTCTCTGCCGAGGCGGTAGCCTTGGCTCTCACAGAGATCCACATACGGCGCGTAGCCCTTCATGTTCTGGTGGGCCGGAATGACGTGTTGCGGTTGCAGCGCATCCAACATCTCGTAGTGGCCTTCTTCGCGGAGGTGGCCGGAAACGTGGACGTCGTCGAAAATCCGTGCGCCCTGCATCTTCAGGAGTCGCTCGGACTGGTAGCGCTGCCCCTCGTTCGTCGGCTCCGGAATGACGCGGGCGGAGAAGACGACTTTGTCGCCGTCTTGCAGTTGGTACGGCGTCTCGCCACGACCCATTCGGGTCAGCATCGCGCGTGGCTCTCCCTGGTGCCCGGTGACGATTGGGAGGTAGTTCTCCTTTCCTTCCTTCATGATGCGTTTGAACGTTCGGTCAACCGATTTTCGGTGGCCGAACATCCCCATGTCCTCTGGGAAGTCAACGAAGTTCAGGCGTTCTGCGGTGCCGGAATATTTCTCCATCGAACGACCGAGCAGAACCGGCGTTCGACCGATGTCGTCGGCGAACTCCACGAGACTCTTGACACGGGCAATGTGGCTGGAGAACGTCGTCGCCACGATACCGCCGTCGTAGTCCTGAATGCTGTACAGGACGTCTTTCAGGTGACGGCGAGCGACCGATTCGCTCGGCGTGCGACCCTTGCGACCCGCGTTCGTACAGTCCTCGATGTAGGCGAGGACGCCGGGGCCTTCGCGGCCGATTTCGCGGAAGCGCTTCATGTCGATGGGGTCGCCGAGAACCGGCGAGTGGTCCATTCGTTTGTCGAGTCCGTAGACGATGGCACCCTCGGGGGTGTGAACCACGGGGTTGATTGCGTCGATGATGGAGTGAGTGACGTTGACGAACTCCAGTTCGACTTCATCGCTCAACTGCATCGTCTCGCCCGCTTCCATCTTCATGAGGTCGTTTTCGACCCCGAACTTCTCCTCGCCCTGAATCTGCTGTTTCACCAGTTCGATGGTGAACGGCGAGGCGACGATTGGTGCGTTGTATCGGTGGGCCAACTTGCTGATGGCACCGATGTGGTCTAAGTGACCGTGCGTTGGGACGATAGCCTTCACGTCGCCTTCGAGGTCGGACATGACCCGGTCGTCCGGAATCGCGCCCATGTCGATTAAGTCGAGGCTGTGTAGTTTTTCCGTCTCAACGTTGTCGTGAAGGAGCACCTTCGACAGGTTCAGTCCCATGTCGAAGATGACGACGTCGTCTCCCGCGCGCACGGCAGTCATCTGCCGTCCAACTTCTTCGTAGCCGCCAATGGTTGCAATTTCGATTTCCATAGTTGGTTTTCCTCAAGCATTGAAACGCCACGCGACGTGGCGGTTGCGTTGCTCACTGAAATCCTCGCGGGGCCGCGAGCGTCAGACCCCGGCGTCTTGCAGCACGTCGGTCTGGCACTCGCGCGCGGCAAAGCCGCTCGCCCGCGAGTTGCCCAGTCTGAGCGCACCTACGCGCCCCGGTAATAAAAACTGCCGGGATTGTGTTCGTCGGGGGGTAGTAACGGGTCGGTTAGAATTTAGTTTCAGCGCTTTCAGAATCTATTAATTTGGTATTCCTCGTCAACAGACGTCTCCGTTTGTTGTTTTCTATTTCTTGTCCAGCTATCGACTTTTCGCCCGTGTGAAATTTTAGCACATAAAATGGCGTTTCAGGAATTTTGTCGCGATACTATTTTCTGTGAATCCGTCGTGACTAGCAAATCACGACTCCGATGAAACCGCCACCGCACCTCGTCTTCTCCAACCTCCTCACTCCTCCGTCGCTCGTCCATCGGAAGACGTTCCTGCTCGTTTGCGACTTCCGAGCCTTCCGTCGCACGGAAAGAGACACGCTCTTTCCTGCTTTCGTTCGCTCCTCTGTCACTCACGAAACTCCACTCGAAAGACCTCGCGCGGGCGAACCGGGAACCGGTTCGCCTTCCCGATCCATGTCGTTTGTTTGGATTTTACGAATTTACACAAACCTCGTGGCGCGTGCGCCGGGAGGCCTGCGGGACACCCGCAGGCCTCCTGATTACCGCGCGAGGGGCGACTGAAATGAGCGTCAGCGAGTAAAGGAGTCGGTTGGGGAGGCGTGTGGGCGGATGCGGTGCAGGGCGGTTATGTGTTGTCGTGATTTGCGAACAGCATAAAAAACAACTGAAAGTCCCTAGCGACTTACTCACACCATAGTTCAACTACGAGAATAAGACGGAAACGAGAGAGTCACTCGGGAACCGACTCTACCCCCCTAGTCGTCAGCACTCACTGGGGCGCTCCCGACCTCGATTTTACCCGAATCGAGGTCGGCCTCTATCTCACGCGCGGCCGTGACCATGTTCTCCATCTTACCGTACGCCACCTCACGGGGGAGCAGTTTCAGGCCACAGTCCGGACTCACGGTCAACTGCTCGGGCGGGACGATTTCTAAACCTTTCTCGATGTTCGCCTTGATTTCCTCGACAGTCTCGACTTCAGCGGTGTGGGCGTCGGTCACGCCGAGCGCGAGATTCGCGGTGAACTCGGGATCGCGGAACACGTCCAGTTGGTCGTAGTCGCCGTTTGCCAGTTCGAGGTCGAACTCGTCCACCGGGAAGTCCAAAATTTCGGGGTAGATGCGCGAGTAGTCGCCGTAACAGACGTGCAGACCGAGGTAGACATCATCTGGGACGCCATCGGCGATTCGCTCCAAACATTCGCCGACGATGGCGTGGTCGTCCGGCGTCGTCGCCAATGCGGGTTCGTCGATTTGGATGTAGCGCGCGCCAGCATCGACCAGTTTCTCGATTTCCTCGTTGACCAAATCCGCGAGGTCGTAGGCCAGCGATGCTTCGTCCTCGTAGGCTTCGTTGAAGCTCCAACTCGCAAGCGTGTAGGGGCCGGTAATCGGCACTTTGACAGGGCGCTCCGCGACCTCCTTCGTAAATTCGTACTCGTCCACGAGCCACGATTCGTCGTATTCGACCTCGTTCACGACGCTCGGTTTGTCGAAACAGTTGTGGCCCCACACCTTCACCGGCCCGTTGAACTCGTAGCCGTCGATGCGGTGGGCGAAGAACTCGACCATCTCGTTTCTGCGCATCTCGCCATCGACCACCACGTCCAAGCCCGCGCGCTCGTGTTCGTCGGTAATGAGTCGGCAGGCGTCGTCTTTCGCCTCGTTCCACGCTGTTTCGTCGAAGTCGGCTTCCGGGTCGTTGTACAGGTCGCGCGCCCTGTCCACCCACTTCGGTTTCGGGTAGCTTCCGACGACGGTCGTCAGGATGAAGTGGTCGTTGTCGTGGTCGTCTGGGCGGAACTGGTTTCGTGCGTTCCGAGATTCATCCGAAACCTCGCTACTCATGCTTTCACCTCCTCCAACTGCGCGGCTTCGGCGAGCGCAGCGAGTTTCTTCTCGAACTTGCTGTACGGCAGATAGAACGTCTCGGTGTTCGTCGTCAGATAGACGGTGTCGAACTCGTTGACGGGCGTGTTCTCCTCGAACCAATCGACGCGCTCGGCGACGGTTTCGGGCGATTCGACCAGCGTGTTCTGACCGTCCACGAGGCCGAGCGAGACGGAATCTTTCGTCCCGTACTCGTTCACGTTGGACAGACAGCCATCGTGGTCGCTGACGAGGTCGTAGCCCACGGCGTCCACGTCGGCGTCGAGCAGGTGCGCGTGAACTTTCTCGGAAAGCGACCCGAAGTAGGGTTGGACGACGACTGCGGCGTCGGTTGCATCGGCCACGACATCGATGGCTTCGCTGGCGCGCGCATCTTCGCCGTCTTCCGGCGGGTTCTCCACCAGTGACGGTTCGAGGAGGAACAGCGTTTCAACGTCGGGAAACGCATCGACTTCGCCAGCAAGAAAGTCGGCGACAGCGGCGAGGAACTCCTCGTCGTCGTCGTAATATTCGTCGGCCGCCAAATCCGCGAGCGAGTACGGGCCGGGAAGAACTGCCTGCACGTCACCTGCGAGTTCCGCGGTCGCTTCCAGTTCGGCGGCTACGTCGCCGTCGAAGGTGAGTTCGTCCACGACGACGGGGTCGCGGTAGAAGTTGTTGTTGTCGTAGTAGCGCACGATACCGCCGGTTTCGACGGAGTCGTGAACCGTGAGCGGATGGGCGAGCATGTCGTCCCAGCGGAGCTGTCCCTCCACGATTCGGTCGAGTCCAGCGTCCTGCTGTACCGTGACGATCTCCTCGCGGGCCTCGTCGTACACGGCGGTCAGTTCCGGGCCTTCGTCGCCGGTAATCAGGTCGTCTTTCTGGTGGCCCTTCAGGTCGGAACAGTCGTCTTTCGCCCAATCGGGAAGCGGAAACACACCCGGTGTGGTTGCGATGCGCTCGGTCATGTACCCGACCCTATGATATGCCGGTGTTTAATATTTTCCGTTCTAAAAAATGCACATGGGTAATTCCAGTTCAGCGAATCAGCGAACGAGTTTCAGTATCGACAGCGTCTCGAAGGGGAACGATTCGTCGCGGAGCGCCACCGCGCTGAATCCGTTCTCGCTCGCGCGGGAGACGACTTCCTCGACGCCCGATAAACTGCTCACCAAGAGGTACACCCGCCCGTCGGGCGCGAGGACGCGCCCGACAGCATCCAGAAATGGGTCGATGACTTCCCTGCCGGATTCGCCGCCGGAAAGCGCGCGTTCCATCCAGTCGTCGCGCTCCTCGTCCGGGTCGGTCGGCAGATACGGCGGATTGAACAGCACGGCGTCAAACCCTCCGTCTCGAAACGGCGAAACGAGGTCGGCGCGAACCGCTTCGACCCCGCGCTCTCGCGCGTTCGCACATGCGTGAGGATTTACGTCCGACCCGAGGACGCGAGCATTCGTCTCGTTCTTGACAAACTCTGAGACGTATCCCGACCCGGTCCCGACTTCCAGCACGAGGTCGGATTCATCGATATCTCCCGCCGCAACCTCCGCGAGCAGATGGGAATCTTCTGCCGGTTGATACACGTTCGTTTCCATACCGCGTCGTTCCGCGAGGTCAGTCATTTGTCGTCTCCTCCGTTGGTTTTGTCGCCACTCGTTGCATCATCCTTGTACTCGTCACCGAACCGTCGCCCGGTTTCTTCCCCACCGTCCGCTGTCGGGCCAAGTTCGCGCTCTTGCTTGCTCGCAACCTGAAAGCCACCCGTCTCCTGCCTGCCCGAGAGTTCGCGCTGTGGATACGGGATTTTGACCCCTTCGCTGTCGAATGCGTCTTTGACCGCGCTAATAACCCTCGTTCGCGCGCGCCATTTACGGCGCGCACTCGGTTTGTCTATCCAGAACCGCAGTCCGAGGACGATTGCCGAGTCGCCGAACTGCTTCGTGACGACCTGCGGCGACGGAACCGTCAGCGCATCGTCCACCTCGCCCATTGCGTCTTCGGCGAGTTCCGCGGCCCGGTCTACGTCCGCTTCGTAATCGACACCGACGTCCACTTCCAATCGGAGTCGGCCTTTCCGACTGCGATTCGTGATGGTGCTTCCGCCGACCACTTCGTTCGGAATCATCACGAACTCGCCGTCGAACGTCTGGATTCGCGTGTTGACGATGGAGATGTCCGTCACGATTCCTTCCCGCTCCTCGATTTCTACCCAGTCGCCGATTTCGAACGGGCGGGAAAACATCAGCATGAATCCTGCCAACAGCGACCCGAGCGTTTGGCGGGCCGCCATGCCCACCACGATGCCGAGGAATCCGGCACCGACCAGCAGGCCGGTGAGGTCAACATTCCAAAAGCCGAGGACGGCCGCAAATGCGACGACATACACCGACACCTGCGCGACACGAACCATCACTTGCGTCTGGTGCTGTGAAAACGTGTCGCGCTGGTCTGTCATGCGCTCGATTGCCTGCTTCGTGATTCCGGCGGCGACATAGGCAACGGCGAGTGTTATGACGGTTAACGTAACCTTGACGCCGGTCCAATTATTTATCAAATCCGTCAGCCATTCCTCCCAATCCGCGGGGAAGATGAGCGCCGTGTTGACCACTTCCCAAAGGAACAGCATCGTCACTCCAGCAAGTATGAGAAATACGGTAACTGAACCAATGACGATGACGTTCGCTAATGCATCCGGCATCTGCTCTTGCAATCGCGGATATCCTCGCCACGCAAGAACGAGTACCGCGACTACGGAAAGCGCAACAAAGACGGTTATCAGTATCCGTATGTCGATGATTGCCAGGTCACCTATCTGCCGATACAGATTCTGCGCCATCAACCACCACCTCGACCGTACTCGTCTGCGACCCGTGTCATCGCCGCGAACTGCGCAGGTGTGACGTTCCCGGCGCGCTTCCGAAGAATGTCTTCGGGCAACACGTCCGTGTCGGGGTTTTCCAGTGCATCCACGACTGCATCACCGTCGTCCAATCCGGAGATATGCACCGTGTTGCGAATCGCATTCCGAATGGTCTTTCGGCGTTGGGTGAAGACGGCTTTCACGAAGTCGAGGAAGAACTCCTCGTCATCGACTTCGTAATCGGGATTTCGCGGCGTGGTGCGCACGATGGCACTCGACACCTCCGGCGCGGGCGAAAACGCCTCACGCGGGACGATTTCCACGACTTCAACGTCAGCGTAATGCTGTGCGGTTACCGAAAGACGGCCATAATCGTCGGTACCGGCCTCGCCTGCCATTCGCTCCGCGAACTCCTGTTGGAACATGAGGAGCATCGGTTTCCCCAGCGGAAGCAATCGGAACGTGATTTCGCTGGAGATACCATACGGAAGGTTAGCGACACAGGCCGTAAAATCCGGCAGTTCGACGTTCAAGGCATCGCCTTCCACGACTGTCAGTCGTCCATCTTCGCAGTCGTCCGCGAACTCCCGACGGAGGAAATCAGCGAATTTCCGGTCGCGTTCGACGACCGTCACGCGGTCTGCGACCGCCAGCAAGCGGTCGGTCAGCACGCCCGGCCCGCCACCGATTTCGAGGACGTGCGAGAAATCCATCTCCGTTCCGTACTCCGGTATTCGGTCAACGACTCGGTCGTCAACGAGGAAATGTTGGTCACGGTTCGGGTCGGCCCGGACGCCTGCCCGTCGAATCAAGGCGTCGGGGTTCCTCGTGCCGTGTCCTTCGTGTGGCGAACGTCCCATTATCTCTGGCCTACCGGTGCGAGTGGCGTAAACCCACCGAGTTGCCGTGAGAACCGGCCGCCATTCTTACTATAGTAACCACCAAATCGTTGAAACGAACGGAGAGGACGCCGGGATTAGTCCCGTCGCGCGAACGTCCGATATTTCAGGTCGTCCTCCCGAATTTCTTCGAGGATTCGCTCGACAAGCACGCCCTCCGGGTCGTGAAGGCCCGAAACTCGGTCTTCGAGGTCGTCGAAGCTTTCAAACGGGTTTCGTTTTCGCGCTTCCAACACGTTGTTCCGCAGTTTCTTCCCGATCCCCGGAAGCAGGTTCAACTGGTGGAGTCTGAGGGTAATCGGTTGCGCGTCGTTGTAGAAATCCACGAATCGCTCTTCATCGCGCTCGATGATGTCCACCACGGCGTGTTCGAGTTCCGACTGGGAAGCCGAGGTGAGGTCGTCGTACTCGATTTCGCGCAGTTTTTGAATGTGTTCACGGGCTTCCAGCGGTTCGACGGGGATGCTGTCGCCGATGCCGACGCTCTCTTCTTTTTCGAGCGTGAGTTCGAGGAGGCGAAAGTCCGATTCGGTCAGCGCGTATGCGACTGGCTCTTTCTGGTACTGGGGCCTGTCGTCTTCCGCCCGTCCGTGGGGGAGAAAGTCGAGCACCACAGCCATTGCTTCGCGGCCACTCTCGGATTCACTCATTACAGTACAGTACGGCGACGAGTAACTTAAAGAATCGGTGAAGTCACTCGTACTTCGCAACGACGTTCAGAATCTCGTCCAACTCGTCGCCCGAAAGCGCGAACCGCTGTTGTGCGTAAATCGCTCGCAGTTCGTCGCGGTCTTTCGGCAGGAGGTCGGCGATTTTGAACGCCGTCGGTTCGTCCACCTTTTCGAGTTCGAGCAGTTCGTCCACGAGTTCGTGGGACTCTTCGGCGTCCAACGCCGCAAAGCGGTTGACGTGCTCGATGGCCCGCGAGAGATTGTACGGCATCTCTCGGGTTTCGTCCAGCGCTCGGTCTTGCTCGATTTCGGCGAGCAGTTCCTTGGCTTCCGCCGTGGTGAGATAATCCTCGTGGAGCTTTTCCTTGAAAATCGTCATACGTTATTCCTGTGCGCGGAGGTGTGCTGGCATCGTGATGAGCGTCTTTTCTTTCTTGCCATCGACGATGCTGACTTTGTAGGCTTTGCCCTGTTTGCCAGTGACTTCGCCCGTGCGACCGTTGAATCGTGCGTGGAAACGGCCTTTACGCACGCTCGGGTCGATTTTGAGGTGGACTTTCTGTCCTTCCTCGTAGGACTGCACTGCGCGCTGTGGCGGCGAGGTGCCGCGTTTTCGGGGGTCGTTCGAGAGCTTGTTACGGGTACTGTGGTTGGGTCCGTGCGAACTCGGCATAGTCGTATGACGCTCTTGTTCGGTGACCGTTATAAAACGTCCGTTCCACGACGACGAGAACACAGGTGGGGAGTGGTTTATCGACAGTCACAATCTGTTGTATCTCCGAAGGAGTCGCTAAATAGCATATTTTCGTGAGAGGCGCTAGGTAATCACGACTCCACTGAAAACCGCCACCGCCCTGCAACCGTCCACACGACACCCCAACCGACTCCCGCCACTCACTCCGGAAGCGCAAACTCTTCCGTGCTCTCGTTCACTCCTTCGTCGTTCACGAGAACTCCGTTCGTTCTGGTTGCCCCTCGCACGCTTTGGCTCGACTTCGAGGCCGCGATGTCCTCGAAGTCTCGCAAGCGCGCCACTTCGGTTGGTTGGAATTTCGAATCGACGCAATCGCTTTGGCGCGTGCGTCAGCAGGGCTGAGGATTCCTCAGCCCTGCCGATTATCACGCGAGGGGCGACCGAAACGAGCGCCAGCGAATGAGGGAGTCGGTTGGGGAGGACGTGGTCTGCGGAGGCGGTGGCGGTTATTTTGGAGTCGGCAACTGCTAACATCACCCTGAAAAACACGTTTCCGTCGGAAGACTCGCAAAAACGGAGTTGTACTCGAAAGCGGCAACGTCGACGGAGAAGGGGAAGAATAACCTGTCCGCACTGCGTCCCCTCGCGCATGACCGACGAAGACGATTTCCGGTTCGAAACGCGTTCCATCCACGCGGGACAGGAACCCGACGAGGAAACGGGCGCGCTGATGACGCCGATTCACGCCAACTCGACCTACGTACAGGACGCCCCCGGCGACCACCGCGGCTACGAATACTCGCGCACGGGCAACCCGACGCGCACCGACCTAGAAGACAACCTCGCCAGTCTGGAAGGCGGGGAGTTCGGCCGCGCCTTCTCCAGCGGAATGGGTTCCATCAACACCGTGCTGAACCTGCTGTCTTCGGGCGACCACGTCATCGCCAGCGAAGACGTGTACGGCGGCACGCACCGAATCTTCACGCAGGTGTACGCGGACTACGACATCGAATTTTCCTTCGTGGACATGACCGACGTGGACGAGGTGTCCGACGCAGTCCGCGACGACACGGAACTACTGTGGGTCGAAACGCCGACGAACCCGCTGCTCAACGTCGTGGACATCGCCGCGATAGTCGATATTGCAGAGGATGCCGACGCGCTCTGCGCTGTAGACAACACCTTCGCCACGCCGTACCTCCAGCGACCGCTCGAACTCGGTGCGGACATCGTCTCGCATTCGCTGACGAAGTACCTCGGCGGTCACTCCGACGTGGTCGGCGGCGCGCTCATCACGAACGACGAGAAACTGGACGAGCAGATCGGCTTCTACCAGAACAGCGTCGGCGCGACCCCCGGCCCGCACGACTGTTTCCTCGTCCTCCGCGGAACCAAAACGCTCGGCGTCCGGATGGATAGACACTGCGACAACACCCGCGACATCGCGGCGTGGTTGGACGACCACGAAGCCATCGAAACTGTGTACTATCCCGGCCTCGAATCCCATCCGAATCACGAACTTGCGGCGGAGCAGATGGACGACTTCGGCGGGATGGTCAGTTTCGAACTCGACGCAAGTTTGGAGGAGGCCGCGGAGGTCGTGGCCGAGACGGAGATTTTCACCCTCGCGGAAAGCCTCGGCGGCGTCGAATCGCTCATCGAGCAACCCGCGACGATGACCCACGCCGCGATTCCAAAAGAAGAACGACTGGCCGCAGGGCTGTCCGACGGCCTCATCCGCGCCAGCATCGGCATCGAACACGCGGACGACCTGAAAGCCGACCTTCAGCAGGCGTTCGATGCGGTGCTGAACTGACGAGGGGAAATCAGCCGAATCTTTCAGGCTTGTTGCTCCCGTCACCTGTCGCATGGAACTCGACCAGCACGTCTATTCGTTCCCACTCACGTTCGACCGCGGCGACCGCGAAACGACGATTCATCCATCGGGCGTCGAAACCGAAAGCGGACTCATCCTCCTCGATGCGGGGTTTCCCGGGCAGATAGAGGACTTGGAATCGGCACTGGCGGAACACGGCTTCGAACTGGACGACGTGGAACTCCTAGTTTTGACTCACCAAGACGGCGACCACGTCGGTTGCGCGGGGGAACTCGTCACTCGAACTGACGCGACTGTCGTGGCGCATTCGGGAGACACCCCAGCAATCGAGGGCGACGAAGCCCCCATCAAATCCTCCGGCGACCGCTATCCGCTGGTTTCGGTGGACGTACAGATTGTCGAAAACGTCGTCTTCCGAACCGAAGCCGGCCCACTGCGAGTCGTTGAAACCCCGGGACACACGCCCGGCCACGTTTCGCTCGTGCTACCCGAGGCCGACCTGCTCCTCGCTGGCGATGCGACGGTTGCCGACGAGGACGGCCTCGTCGGGCCGAACGAGCGATTCACGCCCGAAATGGACGACGCAATCGACTCGCTCGGCAAACTCGCCGAATTGGACGTGAACCGAACACTCTGCTATCACGGTGGATTCGTCGAAGATTCGGACGTTCGAGCGACGTACGAGTCGCTCACGGAATAAAACGACAAAACCGAAAAGTCGGACGGTTGGACGACCGGATAACCGGATTCCCGGTTTATATCCGACCGACGTTCTGCACTTCGACGCTCTCGACTTCTTCGACGGATGCGAAGCGCTCTTCGACGGCTTCCGTGCCGCCCGCGTCGTCGGGGACGATGACGGTCGGCAGGAGCGCGACCAGACCGAACGCGACGTTGTCGCGCTCGAAGCCGTTGATTTTTGCTCCTTCCGGGAGCGAATCCTCAAGTTTCTCTTGGAGGTCGTCGAGGTCGATTTCGGGGCTTTGCGGCATAACCTTGATTTTAGCGGCTACTTTTCCCATAGTTTACGGTCCGAGGAACCCACAGTCGGGGCACTCGTAGAGGTTGCTCTGTTTGCGGCACTTTGCACAGCGGTAGATGGTCTGCCCGCAGTCGGGGCACTTGAACGACGCGGCGTTCGTGCCGGAGATGTTAATCCCGCACGAGACGCATTTCCGCGCCTGCTTTTGCGTCTGACTCATACCCCCACGTTCCGCCGCGCGGCTTTTAACGCTTCCCTTCTTGATTCGAAACCCGCGTTTCGGAATGCGCCTTAGAATGCGCCCGTCTCGACGGACGTCTCTGCGTGGAGGCTGTCTTTCAGCGCGTCGTGAACCTTACAGAGTTCGAACGCGCGGTCGATGACGTTCTGAGCGGTTTCGTCGTCCGTTTCGGTTTCCCATTTAATGTCGAACGAGACGGCGTCGAGTTTGTCGTCGTCGTTCAGTTCGCCGTCTACCGTGATTTCGATTTTACCGAGGTCGCCAGCGTCGCGCTGTTCGCCGCCGACGCGCAGGGCTGGGACGTAGCACGAGCCGTAGGCCGCGAGCAGTGTTTCGAGCGTGTCGGGTGCGTCCTCGCCCGTCGCGTCGATGGTGAGCGAAAAGTCGCGGACGTCGTTCTCTGCGCTGTATCCTGCTTCGGACGTGGTAGTGACTTCTGGCATTGCAGTTTGCACGTCTGTCGCAACACTCCTAAGGTTTGTTCTTCCGGCTTTGTTTGTTGCGACGAGACTCGTATTTTGTAGTCCGTGTTGCTTTGGACTACTGTCTGTCCTCTAGAGCGGGCGATTCGAGCGCCACTGGCAATTCTCGACTCCGAGACAATCGGCACGACGGAACCAGAAGTGGGTGGTTCAAACGAGGGTCGTTTCCGGAAGCAAATCACGACAATCCATGACCGCCACCGCACCGCAGTCCCCCCCCATTCTTCCCCGCCAGCGCGGAAGTTGCACTCAGTGCTCGCTTCGCTCACTCCTCGTGCGAACGCGCTGGCACAACCTTTCGGCTGACGAACCGAGCTACGTGGCGCGTGCTGGCGAGCCGTCGAGGAGTTCACCTCCGAGAATGCGAGACGAAGTCGCGCGAGGTCTTCGCGAGCGGAGCGAGCGAATGGCTCGTCGGAGTTCATCTCCGACGGTGGACGAGCGAAGCGAGTCGGCCGAGGAGGCATGTGGGCGGTTGTGGTGCGGGGGCGGTCATGTGTTGTCGGGAATCGTTCCAGAATCGAGAATAGTCTCCTTCGAATGCGGTTATTCACCCGTTAGCATCTCTATCACATCAAAAAGAATCCTGCCTGAACGCGAATCCTTAGTACGAGAGTTCTTCGGAGAGGTCGAACGACTCTTCGCCCTCCAACACTCGAACGTCGGCATTACAGCCCATCGCATCGACCTCTTTCGCAAAGTCCTCCGGGTCTTGTTCGATTGGCGGGAACGTGTCGTAGTGCATCGGGAAGGCGAAATCGGCGTCCAACCAGTCCACAGCGATGGCGGCCTGCGCAGGCCCCATGGTGAAGTGGTCGCCAATCGGTAGCGCAACCGCGTCGGGTTCGAGAAACGGGCCGATGACTTCGCGCATCTCGACCATCAGCGAGGTGTCGCCCGCGTGGTAGAACGTCTCGCTCTCCTCGTCCGACACCTGCGTCGGTTTCGTATCCGAGATGACGAATCCGGCGGGCATCCCACCGGTGGCACCGTAGCTCGTGTCGATGCCGTTGGTGTGGTCCGCGCGAACCATCGTAACGAACGCGTCGCCGCATTCGACGGTTCCGCCGAGGTTCATTCCCATGCCGCCGACGGCGTCGTAGTCGCCGAACTCGTCGTTGCAGTAGCCGACGACTTCGGGAGTCGCAACCAGCGTGGTTCCTTCGTAGCGGTCTACGTCGCCGATGTGGTCTGCGTGCCCGTGCGTGAGAAGGAGGTAATCCGGGTCGAGTTCTTCCGGGTCGGTGTCGGTTTTCGGGTTGTCGAAAAACGGGTCGATGAGGAGGTCAGTGTCCCCGACTGTTACGTGCCACGTCGAATGTCCGTACCAAGTGAGTTCCATAGTGCGAATTTGGGTAGGGCGTAATCAGTCTTAAAAGATGTTGGCGATGTGTGGGGCGTTACCGGAGTCCGAACGATTTAGGCCTACGGATTCGACAACCGACATATGAAACGAGTCCGATTCCGCGACCCCGCTGGCTCAGTCCGAACCGGCGAATGGACAGACAACCGAATCCACTTCGCAGACGACAGCTACGACCCGGACGAAGTCGAAATCCTCGCGCCGACCGACCCCTCGAAAATCGTCTGTGTCGGCCTGAACTACGCCGACCACGCGACGGAGCGAAACAAAGACCTTCCAGACCGTCCGCTTTTGTTCCTCAAACCGCCGAACGCGGTCGCTTCCCACGACGACACCATCACGCTCCCGTCCGGAAAGGAACGAATCGACCACGAGGCGGAACTCGGCATCGTCATCGGCGAGCAGTGTCGCAACGTCGCGGAAGAAAACGCGATGGACGTGGTTGCTGGATTCACCTGCGCGAACGACATCTCCAACCGCGACGACCAAGACAAGGAACAAAACTGGGTTCGCGGAAAGGCCTTCGACAACTCCTGTCCACTCGGCCCGGTCATGGCGACTCCCGACGAAGTACCCGAAGATGCGGCAGTTAGACTGCGCGTGAACGGCGAACTCCGACAGGATTCCTCGCGCGACCAGTTCATCTTCTCCGTGCCGGAACTCATCGCGGAAATCACGACATACCTCACGCTCGAACCCGGCGACGTGGTCATTACCGGCACTCCAGCGGGCGTCGCGCCGCTTTCCGACGGCGACACTGTGGAAGTCAAAATCGAGGGTATCGGAACGCTTTCCCACGACGTTCGGATTCCTTGAGAGTGGACTTTTGAGCATGGATCGACTTTCTGCACGAAGTCGCCACTACGGAATCACGAAAACAAAAACGAAAAGACCGTTATTCCGCGATTACAGCGAGTCCCACGCCTTGAACGCGCGATTCCACGAGGTGATGTCCGCAATCCAGCGTGCGGCGATGACCTTCTTCAGGATTTCCGCCGGAGCCGAACTGAACGTGCTGATTGGAACGTCCATCCCGCCAGCCTTGACGCTGTGGGCAACTGCGTCGTCACCGATGGAGATGACGGTTCCCTTGTCGTCGAACGTCCACGTTTTGAGCGGTTGACCGCGGATTTCGCGCGCGATGTTCTCCCCGACGACTTCGGCGGCCTGCCACGCGGCCTGAGCGGTCGGTGGTGCCGGGTTCTCGCCTTGGTCGATGATGGCGCTGTCGCCGATGGCGAACACGCGGTCGTCGCTGGTCTGGAAGTTGGCTTCCGCCGTGACGCGGTTGTGCTGGTTGTCGAGGTTGCAGTCGTCCAGTGCTTTTCGTCCCGTGACGCCGCCAGTCCAGACGAACACGTCGTAGTCGAGCGGTTCGCCCTCGTCGAACTGAATCTCCTCTTCGGTGGCTTCCGTAATCGGGTCGTCCGTGAGGATGTTGATGTCCTTTTCGAGGAGGTGTTTTTTCACCGTGCCCTGAAGCTCTGGGTCTTGGCCGGGCATAATTTCGTCCATCGCCTCCACGAGGTAGATGTCGATTGGCGCGCGGTGTTTGTCGCGGTACTCCGCGACTTCGCCCGCGCTCTGAATGCCGGAGAGTCCGGCCCCGCCGATGACGACTTTTGCGGGGTCGTTTCTGGATGCGGTTTTCGCGGCCTCTTTGACTTGGTCGTGAATTTCGAGTGCGTCGTCAAGCCCTTTCAGCGTGAGCGCGTTCTCGGCCATGCCGGGGATGCCGTAGAATGCGGTGTCACTGCCGAGCGCGACGAGCAGGTAATCGTAGTCGAGGTCGTTTCCGTCTTCGAGTTCGACGGTGCGCTCGTCGGTGTCGATGGCTTCGACCGTATCCTGCACGAATCGGGTACTCGGCGATTTGATTTCGTGAATCGGGAGCGTGATTTTGTCTTTCACTCGTGGGTCGCGGATGACCCTGTGGGATTCGTGTAGGACGAGATGGTAATCAGTGTCCGACACCCACGTGATGTCGACGTCATCGAGTTCTGCTTCGAGTTGCTGTATCGCTCCGGCACCAGCGTAGCCAGCACCAAGAACGACAACCTTCGCAGTCATACCCGAACCTCTGGAGTCATGCGATACAAAGGTGTTGAAACCCGAAGCAGAATGCGAGATATTCTCACACTCGGGGTCGCTCCTCATTCGTTGGCTGTAAGCTTTAAAAGCAACCGCGCTAAACATCTCGGTACTATGGGAAAGCAGGATTTGCGGAAGCAGGCACACGACCTCGATGTGACCGTCTGGGTTGGAAAAAGTGGCCTCGGTGCCGTCACCGAAGAACTGAAAAATCAACTGAAAAACGAAGACCTCGTCAAGGTGAAGTTCCTTCGCGCGGCCCGCGGCGATTCTTCGACTGACGAACTCGCCGCGGAACTGGCTGATGAGGTGAACACCGAACTCATCGAAACCCGTGGAAATACGGCGGTGTTCCACTGATGCAACAGGAAAGCGGGAACCAGGGGGCAAACACGGCAATCGAGGAGTTGCTGGTTGACGCTGGACTCGGGGCAGACATTGCCGGGCCTTTCTCTCAGGCGCTCGTGTTCATCGTCGCGTTCGTCGTCATCTACATCCTCGGCCGAATTTTCGTCATCCCGCTCATCAAGCGACTCCTCGACAGTCGCGGCTACGACGAGAACGTCAAGAAACCGCTGACGAAAGCCACGCAGTTAATCGTCCTGTTCGCGGCAGTCGGGATGGCCTTCGCCTTCGCGGGATACGGAAACATCCTCACTGCGCTGGCAACCGTCGCCGCCGCCGCGACGTTGGCAATCGGTTTCGCGCTCCAGAACATTCTCGCCAACTTCGTCGCTGGAGTGTTCATCTTCACGGACAAACCGTTCAAAATTGGCGACTGGATTGAATGGGACGATGGG
This sequence comes from Haladaptatus cibarius D43, assembly GCF_000710615.1. Lineage (NCBI taxonomy): Archaea > Methanobacteriati > Methanobacteriota > Halobacteria > Halobacteriales > Haladaptataceae > Haladaptatus > Haladaptatus cibarius. The sequence goes on from NZ_JDTH01000002.1 coordinate 828,007, forward strand.
ACGTACTCGGGTATCGTCGAGGACATCGACCTTCGCGTAACTCGCGTTCGAACCTTCGACAACGAACTCCTAACCGTGCCAAACGCCGTCTTAACCGACGGCGTCATCAAAAATCCGGTCGCCAAAGACGAACTCCGGATTCAGTTCCTCTTCGGTATCGGCTACGACGACGACATCCACCAAGCCACGGACATCATCGTTGAGGAGGCCGAAAACCATCCGGAAATTCTGGACACTCCCGAACCGTCGGTTCGGCTCACGGAATTGGGCGACTCCGCAGTCGGACTGAAATCCCGATTCTGGATTGCCGACCCGAAGCGCGGTGACTTCGTGAAGACGCGCGGCGAGTACGTCACCGCCGTCAAGGAGCGATTCGACGCGGCAGGCATCGACATGCCGTATCCGCACCGCCAACTCACTGGCGGCGTCGAAGTCGCCAACCCTGCGGAGTTGGAGACGCTCAGCGGCGACTAAGCGACGACGGAAAATCCGACTCCCTCCCTTTAATTTCAATAGTCGTGAAATAGTGTTGAAGTAGCTCGGGCTGTATTTTCACCGTATGAAGAAAAGTAGACGCGCCTTCCTTTCCGCCCTCGGCACTGCCTCGGTCGGTGGGACTGTCGCGCTCGCTGGTTGTGCTGGCGACGGCCCGCAGGACGCGAAAGCTGACTCGACGGGAACTGTCGGAACGACACAGGAAGGGGCAGAGACGACTGCCCAGAGCGATAGTAAGCCGGAACAGACCGTCACGACTTCCACAATCCGTGCCGGAACCGAACAGGAAACGACCCTGTACGAAATCCAATCCGAGAAATCCGGGCCAACAGCCTTCGTCATCGGCGGCATGCACGGCAACGAAGAAAGCGGCTACTGGGCGGCCAGCGATATTCGAGAATGGGAAATCGACGCCGGAACGCTCGTCGTTCTTCCGGAAGCGAACACGCAGGCAATCGAACAGGAGCGTCGAAAGTTGCCGGAGGGAGTGGATTTGAATCGGCAGTTCCCAATCGGCGAACCGCCGAAAAACACCCTCGCGCAGGGAATTTGGGATGCAATCAGCCAACACGACCCGGACGTGCTGATGGATCTCCACAGTTCGAAGGGGATTTTGGAGCGGGAGAACGACGAGGGTGTCGGCCAGAACATCTTTCGGTCGAGTCACGAAAAGATAATTCAGAGCAACCAGACCGCCATCGAACTGCTGAACGAGGAATACGTGACGGGATACGACCCAATCTACGATTTCGTCCACACACTGATGGACAAGACGGAATACGCGACTGCACCCGTACTCATGAACAAAACGCGAATCGACCTCGATATTCCGTCGTGTCTGTTCGAGGTCACGCAGGACGACGTGGAACCGGAAAAACGCGCGCGATGGACGAAAGTGTTCGTGTCCAGCATGCTCGATACGTGGGGTGTTCGAGCGTTCCAGATGGACGACGAAGCGGGTTTCTGATTCTTCTCTGGGTAGCGTTTTGACTCACCAGTAGAATACGATATGAATGCGGACGGCCGGAGTTGCCCGGCGTTCCGGGCCGGGGAGTCCCGGTTGCCTCCTCCACCCCGCGATCCTACGAGCGACAGATGTCCGATGGTCCGCTGCTCACTTCCGTGCCTGACGGATTGCCACCGACTAACTGCGACGAGACACCCCTGCGAGTGTTCGACGCAGACCGCTGGCCCCGCAGGACGAGGCTTCTGCGTTGGCTTCCGGGGCCCGACCCGGTCTGACCGGACGAGTCCGGAGTTCGGTTCCCGCTCAAGACCACAGCGCGGGCAAGGAGCAGGGCCTAACTGCTCAACCTAGTCCACTTCCAACTACTCCTCTCCACCTTAAGGGCCTTTCGGGTTCCGCGCCGCATCCCGATTCCATCCCACAGTTCATCGTCATCCGACAGTTGCGATGGCGATGATGTTGGAAACGACGACCAGCACTCCGATGACGAGATACACCAAACTTCCGAGCCGAAACGTCTGCCGCGAGTACTGCGTCCATCCCGACAGAACGACCAGTAAAAGGACGGTAATTGCCTTGATGAAAACCAAGCCAAGCAGTCCCATCTCCTTCAACAGGTGCGCGACGAAGGGATTGCCTTCTTTCAACCCGAGTTGGAGTCCCACTCCGGTCGTCACAACGTCGCCGAGCATCACGCCGAGAACAGCGACTAACAGGGGCAAGGAGACGTGTGACCACAGATTCGAGTTGTCGGGTGACACACCCCATCTCCGCCGTCACGGCACTTTGTTATAGGGAGACTGTCGGAGAGTAACAACTCGCTGTGCGACGAAAAGGGATGACTACAGCACGTTTCGGGCGTACCAACCCGCACTTACCGGGACGGCAAACGTGACGAGTGCAAAGGCCCAGCGATGCCCCGACAGCGAGTCCATCCGCGCCGCTTCCACGAGCGTATCCGCCGGAGTTACGACTGCCCACCAGAGCGTAATGACGGCCATGAACGCACCGAGGGCGAGGGTAACGCCAGCGACGGTCGCGGGGTCGCTCCGGTTTTGCAGGCCGGAACCGAACGCGATGATTGCCACGAGTGCAAAGAGCGTATCGAGGAGGTGGACGGGAACCGGAATCGTTCCGTAGTACGCCCCGACCACCGTCGCCGGTGCGAGGAAGTACGGCAGCGAGAGGAGCAAAAGCACTGCTACACACGACGCGATTCCGACTTTCGGCGCGAGTCGCTTGCTCATGTCCGAAGCCACTCACCGAACTGAGTTAAACGCCGCGTTTGAGTCGGAAAAATCACATTACTTCGGAACGAACGGCCGAACATGGGATTCGGAAGCACGGCCAAAAAGATTCAGAAAGTAGCAGACACCGCCGAAAAACTGTACGCCAAACTCAACGAACTGCGTGAGCAAGTGCTCGCCATCCGCGATTCGTTAGAAGACACGGACGAGCGCGTCCAGAAACTCGAAGTCGAAAACGCGGAACAGAAAGCCCTCATCGAGGCACTCGCCCGCGAACAAGGTATCGACGTCGAGTCGGTGCTGGATGACGTGGAAACGCCAGAGAATGTCGAAGAAGACGTTGCGGACGACAAGACTGACGGGCAAAGCGAAGAGAGCACGAAAGACGAATCCGCGCAAGCGAGCACATAACAACGACTAACAGTCCGGCCTTCCTTTTCTCGCGCATGACGACACATCGGGAACCGCTCGATTCGGTGCTGGACACCGTCGGGCAAACGCCGCTCGTCCGCGTTACGGACGCACCCGACGAGGTGCCTGTGTACGCGAAGTTGGAGTCGTTCAACCCCGGCGCGAGCGTCAAAGACCGCATCGGGAAGTACATGCTCAAACGGATGCTCGAAGACGGCGAACTCGTCCCCGGCGGGACGGTCATCGAACCGACCGCCGGAAACACCGGAATCGGCTTCGCGGTCGCCGCGGGACAACTCGACGTAAACGCCGTCTTCGTCGTTCCCGAACGGTTCAGCGTCGAGAAACAGCAACTCATGGCCGCACTCGGCGCGGAAGTTATCAACACGCCGACTGAGGACGGGATGGGCGGCGCAATCGACCGCGCCCACCAACTCGCAGAAGAGACTGAAAACGCGGTGGTTCCACAGCAGTTCGGCAACCCGCTGAACGTCGAAGCCCACTACGAGACGACCGGGCCGGAAATATACGACGCACTGGACGGGGAAGTCGGTGCGGTCGTCGCTGGCTGTGGCACCGCGGGAACCCTGATGGGAATGGCGAAATACGCCCGCGAGCAGAATCCCGATACCTACGTCGCTGCCGTCGAACCCGAGGGGTCGCTGTATTCGACGACGAAAGGAGCGGACGTGGACGAAGAAGAGTACAAAATCGAGGGAATCGGCACCCACAATCCGGCGACGAACGAACTGTTCGAATCCGACCTCGTAGACGAAATCGTGCAGGTGCCGGACGAAACCGCCCACGACGAACTGAAACGACTCGCACGCGAGGAAGGCCATCTGGTCGCCTCCAGCGCGGGCGCGGCGAGTGTCGCGGCCCGACAAGTCGCGGAGAAAATCGAGAGCGGGGAAATCGACGCTCCATACGATTCGGTCGTCACCGTTTTCGCCGATTCGAGCGAGCGATACCTCTCGAAGGGAATCTACCGTTCGTTCGCGGAGTGGGATGGATAAACGAGTTCTCCTCCGTCCTCCGAAGTAGTAACAGGTGACGTCTGAAATCGAAGACGTAGTCCGCGAACTCCGTTCTCATATATAGTAAAATTACAAAAATACTAATCGGCATCCGTCCGCATTCTTTACGCCAGACCAACCTGCTCTCGGTCGGCGACGTTCGACAAGCGCGGAAAACCGGACAGACGAACCATGTCACGTACCAACAAAAGCAGTGCTATCGATGAGGGCGAATCGGTGTACCGAGAATACATATTAGGCGTCAGAATCGTCACGGTACGACTTCCGGGCGAGGACGAGCCGCAGTATCGGTTCGAGGCACCGGAACATATCGAAATTCGCTTCGAGAACCCGGAACTGGCGGAACTGTACGCCGATATTTACTTCGACGTAAACGGGTTCGAAGAGGCTGGCACGGGTGAACGCGGCGTCCCACCGGAGATAATTCAGGCAGGCCGGGATACGCTGGCCGCGTACTTTCTCACCCAACCGTACTCGGACATCAACTGGGTCGCGTCGTTTTACGGCAAGAAACCCACGGAAATCGAGCGGTACATCGCTTCGGTTCGAAAACGCGCCCAAGAGATACGCGACGGGGCAGAAGAGATGGGAATGGAGTAACAGCGTTCCGCCTTCTTACAGACGCACATCGTATCTTCTAACTATCGTATTTTAGATGCTCCTCTGTCGAGGCGTATCGGGTTTATACCGTATGCAACACTACATGCTTCTGAAAGGCTGCTGTCTGATTCCATCTATTACGTTGGAATATAGACCGACGGAACCCACTTTTCTGCGTCAATGCGGCGATTTCACACCGCAGAAAGTAGCATTTCGATGGCAAGTAGAGATATATAAAAATGCAAATAATATAACCAAAGTCGGTACATATACATCATTGTGTTTGTGATTACGGCATATATCAAATATATCTATTATAAATTTACATATGATCGGAACGTATCTACCTGACTGCATGGTCGAGTTCACCCGACGCAAACTGATGGCGACGTCCGCGGCCGCCGCCTTGGGCGCGAGCGTTTCCTCGAACGTCACCGGAATCGAGAGTACAGAACCTCCAGAAGACGACGACACGCCTCGCGCACCCTACGTGAAGGGCGGCCTCAAACGGTTTTCATCGACGGCGTTCGGTGCGGAAGTCACGGGGCCGTTCGTGTTCGAGGACGGAACCCCACTTTACAGCCTCCAGCACCCGAGCCGGGACAACCCGGCACCCTACAACAAATCCGGAATCGGCTATTTCAGCGGTTTCCGGTTCTCAATGGGCGGGAGCAACGACGATTTCGACGAGCTATCGACGCCCCAGACGAACGAAGAACAGGGAATGATTCGGAGTGCAGACGGGGAGTACGTATTCCTCGCGCAGGAAGAAGACCGCATCAACGGCGGCACCGAACGCCTCGGTGTCGTTCAAACACCCGACGGGTGGGACATCACCCGAGACGTTTTTGCGGGAACCCAGTACGGGGACGCCGCCTACAACCCGGACTGTAACGAGTTCGTCGCTACGAACGACGAGGGAACCGAAGGCTACCTGTTCACCAACTGGGAAAACAGCCCCGGGAACATCTCCCGTATTCCAATCAGTCAGGACGCTGACGGCGAGTGGAGTGCCGACTTGGAGTCCGCCATCAACCTCGCAAACACGGAACCTCTGCGCGAACTCGGCGGCACGCGAATCAACTGCTACGGTGACCTCTCGCCGTGGAATACGATGATTTCGTCCGAGGAGAACTACGCACACCCTCGCGTTTCGCTCACCGCGACAGTGGGCGACATCGTAGAACAGGGAACCGGGAAAAATCTCATCGGTGCCGTTCAGTTCTGGAACCGACCGAATCCGAACGAAATTCAGGAGGCCATCGACGGCTACTACGGCGACGAATCGTGGGCCGTGCAGGGATACTGGGCGTTGACGGGACTCGAATTCCTCGCATACTATCTCGGCGCAGAGCAGATTGACCAAACTTCGAGTCCGGTCGACCAATCCGCAGAAGACGAATCTAATACGGCCGAACCAATCGGCGACGTCTACCCGAACCCGTACCGCTATGGCTACCACGTCGATGTCCGCGAACCGACTGCGGAAACGCCACAACCGGTCAAATACTACGTCATGGGTCGGGCCGCGTGGGAGGCACCGGACGTACAGAGCGACCTGAAAACGGTGTACGGCTGTTCCGACGGCGACAGCAAGGGCATCTACAAGTTCGTCGCCGACGAACCGATTCCGGACTTCTGTGACCCCATGGACACCGCCGGAACGCTGTACGCGCCGAAGGTGACCAATGAGGAGGCCGCAAAGAAGAATCCGCCAGCCGATGTCAACCTCGAATTCGAGTGGATAGAACTGGGCCACGCCACCAACCGCGAAGCCGAGGAGTGGATTGCCGAGTACGACGACATCACGCAGGTGGATTACCTCGAAACGCACGCAGAAACCGACTGGGAAGAAGACCTCGACGCGGCGCTCGAAGAGGCCGACAAAGAAATCGTCGAGAACGGCAACCAGAACTACATCACGAACGAGGAAATCCTCGCGTGGGCAGAACAGTTCGAGCGCGACGGGCCGGACGGCGTGGACGACGAACTCCGCAAGGTTCCGTTCCTCGAAACCCGCGCCGCCGCCAAAGAAATCGGTGCGACCATCGAGTTCAACAAGGCCGAAGGAGTGGACAGCGTTGCAGGAGCGCAACCCGGCGACTACGTCTACTTCGCAATCTCGGAACTCAACGACGCCATGGCCGACACGTTGGGCGACGTTCGACTCGACCGCGTGGACGGCGGTGTCGTCTACCGCGCCGAACTCGAAGACGACTACAACGTCTCGACCCTCGAACCCGTCATCGTCGGCCCAGACGCGAGCGACCCCGCCGACGTGGCGGACGACGCGCTCATCAACATCGACAACGTCTACGTGATGGACGACAGTCGCGTCCTCTGCTGTGAGGACGCCGACAAGTTCGGCCGGTCGTACAGCAACGACTGTCTGTACGTGTACGACCCGGAAACGGACGACGACCGTGGCCACGGAAACGACGACGGCGACGACGAGGATAATCCCGGCAAGGGAGACGGAAATCCGGGGAAAGGAAATTCCGGCAACGGGAACGACTCTGGTAAGGGCAAGGCAAACAGCTAAACGCCACCCGCGAATCCCTTCATTCCGCTTTTTTAAGAAGTAGCTCGTACGCTAAAAACAGCGCTTACTCCAGCAACCGCTGATGTTCGACTTTCATACAGTGGTCTTGTACGACCCGTTTTCCGGCCGCTTCCGCGCGGTTCGCGGCCTCGTCGTCTCGAATTCCTAACTGCGTCCACACGACGCCTGCGTCATCGCGTTCGATAGCGTTGTCCACGATGTCGCTCACTTCCTCGCTCGGGCGGAACACGTCCACGATGTCGATTTCCTCGTCTACGTCAGTGAGCGAGTCGTAGGCAGTTCGGCCGAAAATCTCGTCCGCGAAGGGGTTGACCGGGATGACGTCGTAGCCGTGTTCGCGGAGGTAGTTCGGAATCTCGTGGGCGTCCTTGCCAGGCGTCGAGGAACAGCCGACGACGGCCACGGTGTCGAGTTCGAGGATGTCACGAAGTTCATCGTCGCTTTCGATTGGCATGGAAGAACTGACGCTGCGAACGTGGAAAAGGATTTGGCCCCGCGACCGGCGTTGGCCGATAATTTCGGTTGTAGCGGCCGATAACTCCAGCCGATGACTCCGGGCGCTACAACGGTTGCCAGCCAGCGGTTTTGCCGACGCCTTTCATCCGGAGTTCGGATTCGTTCCCGTCGGCCTCTCGAACTTCGATTTCGCCGTCGAACAACTGCCGGAGCGTACTCATCGTCTGATTGTCGTGGGCCGTCGAGTCGATGATGAACAAGCCGAGGGCTTCCGCGCTCTGGACGCGCCCGGTAAAAACGTGCAGGAATCGGAAGACGGTCTGGAGATTCGAATACATGAGAAGCGTCGAAAGCGAGTCGAACGCGATTCGGTTCGCACGCACGCCCGAATCGTAAAATCGCTGCAGGAACGCTGACAGTTTGATACCGATGCCAGTCATATCGACCGGCGAGGACGCGAATTCGACGCTATCGACACGACGCGCGGACATCCCTTGCTGCTTCGAGACGCAATCGACGATGCCGACAGGTGACGACGGGGTTTCGAGGCGCGATTCGTACTCCTTGAGCACGTGTTCGCCGCTATCCTTCGTCGTCACGATAATCGCGCCGTCGCCATCGTTTCCACCGTCTGCAAGGGTGTCGAGCGCGAGGCTCCTCTTGCCAGTCATCGGTGAACCCGAAATGAGCAGGTTTGTCCCCGGGTCGACTTCCAACTCCGAGAACACATTGTCTAACGTATACATCGTGGTACCTCACACCAGTGTAATGGACAGAAACGGACACAGATACCGTGTCCCTTTTCTCCCCCTGCCTTATCTGGGATTAATATATTGGAGTCCACTTATATTCTTTTTGATTGTTGATTGAGCGGTTCGGTCAGTTACTCACGCTAACACAGCGACTCGGCCGACGACGAACGCGATTGCGGCGAGAAACATTCCGTACTTCAGATGGTTTTGTCCCGCTGTCGGGTTATCAACGCTCTCGTACACTGCATAGAGCATGAGGGCATCTGCCGGGAGAACGACCGCGAGATACGGGAGGCCGAACGTCTCCCACACATACGGAAGCGGACTCGCCAATACGGCGAGTACGAGGAAAACGGCTCCGACGAGGATTGCCGGTCGCGCACCGATTGCCAGCGGAAGCGTGTTCAACCCCTCCTCGCGGTCGCCCGCCATATCCTCTACGTCTTTGATGATTTCGCGCGTGAACGTCGAAAGCCCTGCCAGCAAGAACAGAATGAATGCGGCGCGAACCCCCGCATCAGACCCGAGTGAAATCGCAGTGTTCTCTGCATCAACGGCGACCGCGACGCTCCCGAAGAGGAACGTGCTCCCACCGAGATACGCCACGACCGCGTTGCCGACTCCCGGGAGTCCCTTGAACAGTTTCGTGTAGGCGACGAGTGCAAGGAGATTTATCGCCGCAATTGCGATTGCGAGCAGGGGAAGCACGAGCGCCGAAACGACTGCACCTGCAAACAGTAGTCCGCTGAAGAGCAGGGCACCGCGCGGTGAAACTGCACCGCGCGGAATCGGTCGCTCCGGTGCGTTGATGCGGTCGATTTTCCGGTCGAAGTAGTCGTTAATCGCGTTTCCCGCACCGGTCGCTAACCACGTCGCCAGCACCGCTCCGGCGACTTGTACCGGCTTTGCGTCGGTGACAACGCCGCCCGCGACGAACGCACCGATAAATGTCAGCACTCCCGCCGCGAACGTGTTCCCCGGGCGCGTGAGTTCGAACAGTCCCCTTGCACGCCCGTCAGTAGCCATACGGCGTCGTACTCGGCCCACCCGGTATAAATGGAGTGGATGCGATTTCCGCGATTCGAAACCACGACGTTTAAAAGGTACCACCCAATAGATGTGGGTACAGGGCGCTTAGCTCAGTCTGGACAGAGTGCTTGGCTTCGGACCAAGCTGCCACGGGTTCAAATCCTGTAGCGCCCATGTTTCTGCGACGAATAAAGGTGCGAAGCGAAAGATGTAGCGCAAAGGATTTTAATTAGACCAGACGCAGTTCGCGCGCGAAGCGACCGAAACCGTCTGGACGTAGTCGAATTCTGGTACCGCTGTCTGTTTCTAATCGTAGACACACAAGAAAAACGACGGACAATACTCGATCCGTGAACCTCGACCGACTCACTCCTCGATGGCGCGGTGTGGTGCAATGTGCGGCCCGGTCGAACTCCTGCTATCGACGTCGGCATCGACACAGAAGACATCGGCGAGCAACCTTTCCGTCACGACGTCGGTTGGCGGCCCCCAGTCGTACAGTTCTCCGTCTTTCATCGCAACGAGATTGTCCGCGAATCGCGCGGCCTGTCCGATGTCGTGGAGGACGATGCCGACGGTGACGCCTTCCTCGCGGTTGAGCGTTCGAACGACCTCCATGACCCGAAGCTGGTGATGGAGGTCGAGATACGTGGTCGGCTCGTCGAGCAGGAGAATATCCGTGTCCTGCGCGAGCACCATCGCAATCCACGCGAGTTGTTTCTGCCCGCCACTGAGGTTGCTCATCTCCTTGTCGCGGAGATGACCGACACCGGCCAACGCTATCGCTCGCTCGACTGCCTCGCGGTCGCGCTCCGAGACGGCTTCGAAGAATCCGCGATGCGGGTATCGACCGTGGAAGACCAAATCTTCGACCGTAAGGCCCCCCGGGGAGTTGTTCTCTTGGGAGAGAAGCCCGAGCTGTTGTGCGAGCTGTTTCGACTCCATCGATTGAATTTGGCTTCCGTCGAGGAGGATACGCCCTCGTTCGGGGGAGAGCTGGTTCGCCATCGACTTCAGGAGCGTACTCTTCCCCGACCCGTTCGGTCCAACGAGGGCCGTGACCTCGCCTGCCGGGAGTACGACCCTCTCGCACTCGACAATCGGTTCAATTGAGGTCGGATACCCGATTGCGAGTTCCTCGCCGACCAGTTCGCTCGCCGCATCAACTTCGTTGGGGTGCCCGGACTCGTCCACCGAGTCGTCGGCGATTGCCCGGTGTTCGGTCATCAGATTTCACCCATCTTGTCCTGTTTACGCATGAGGTAGAGGAAGTACGGGCCACCGATGAGGCCGGTAACGATGCCGACCGGAACCTGCACGGGATTCAACGCGAGGCGTGCGCCGACATCGGCCGCGACCATCAACGCCGGGCCAGCGAAGAGACACCCGACGATAAGCTTCTTGTAATCGCTTCCGACGACGTTTCGAACCATGTGCGGAACGATGAGTCCGACGAAGCCGACGATTCCGGCGACTGCGATGCTTGCGGCGGCGGCAAGCACCGCAACGCCCGAGAGCGCAAATCGAACCTTTTCGACGCTCATTCCGAGTGATTGCGCCGTATTTTCACCGAGGAGGAGCACGTTCAATTGCCGAGAGCTAATCAGCGCGAGCAACATTGCGACGGCTGTCCACGGCAGTGCCATCCGAACCTGTTCCCAGTCGGTTCCGGTCAGCGACCCGGTCGTCCACGCGATGGCCGACTGCACGACGCCGATGTCGTCGGCGAAGAAAAACAGCGCGGTCTGAATCGACCCGAAGATGGTGCCGACGATGACGCCCGCGAGGACGAGCCGAACCGGCGACGTCCCGTTTTTCCACGCGATGCCGTACACGATGACGAACGCGAGTGCGCCGCCCGCTGAGGCGATAAGCGGCAGGAACGCCGACAGTCCGGAGAAAACAACGAGTGTGAGGAGAATTAGTAATCCAGCGCCCGACGAAACTCCGAGGATAAACGGACTCGCGAGTTCGTTCCGGGTGACCGCTTGGAAAATCGCTCCCGAGACGGCGAGATTCATCCCGACGAGGATAGCGACGAACACCCGAGGAAGGCGGATGTTCCAGACGATGAGGCTCTGTTTGTTCATCTCGGGGACTTCGTTACCGAATAAGAACGCGTTCCACGCCTGCCGGTTAAATATCACCTCGGGATTGAACACCGCCTGCCACGCTTCGACGAGCGTCATCGAAAACGCGCCGAAGCTCACTTGTACGAGGGCTCCGGCGACGACGACAATCACGCTTCCGAGACAGAGCGTAATCAGCGACGCATCGAACCACTCCAACAGTTGGTCGCGCCGAGAGGGTGTCGTCGCATCGCCGGTCGCTTCGCTCGCCATGGTTAGTCGTCTCCTTCCAGCGATTGGCCGTCAGTGCCAATGTACTCACGAATCGAATCGTCGGCTATCGCGTCGAGGAGTTCTTCCTCGCCGACTGCGGCGACGACTGCCTCCGAATCGAGGTGCTCGGCCAGCGTTTCGTGGCCGGTTTCGGCTCGCGCCTCGATTTCCTCCGGAGTGATGTACGCGGAGAGCGAGGCATCGACCGATGCCTCGCGCACGCGGCGGAATCGCTCGGAATCAGCACCCACGGGTGCACCGTCTGCGTAGTAGTCGTCGAACCACTCGACCCGCGTTTCGCGCTTGGCCCACTTCTCGTCGAGTTCAGCCTGACGGCGCACCCAATCGACACCACCGGCCACTTCCTCCCACCAACCGTCATCTATTCGAGTGTCCGTGATGACGCGGCGCGCAACCCACGCGCCGCGACCGGCCGCGATAATCGCCTGTTTGTCCGCTCTTTCGGAGGGAGAGGCGACGTAGAGTCCCGACACGGGCGTCGTGCCGTCGTCGTCGGCGTAGCTGCGGTCGAATCGCTCGTGTTCTTCGTCCCCGTGTTCGTACGTCTCGAACATCGCCGCATCGTCGTCCAGTCCGCGCATGTACTCGCCGTCGTAGCGCGTCGCCGCGACGACTCGCCGGGTGGTAACCGGCGTTCCTTCTTGCGGGGTGACGACGAACCCGTCGTCATCGTCGGTTCTATCGACCGATCCGACCAAGTCGGGAACGATGTCACAACCCGCACTCTCGGCGTGCGCGTGCATCAGTTCGTACAGCGTTTCGATGTCGATTCCCTCGGGAAAGCCGAGATAGTTTTCGAGATGGGCACATCGCAGTACGGAAGAGCGTCCCCGATCGAAAATCACCGTGTCGAGTCCCTCCCGCGCAGTGAACACACCTGCTGAACAGCCTGCTGGCCCGCCGCCGACGATAACGACGTCGTGGTCAGTGTCCGTCGTTTCACTCATGTTCAGAACGCTCCGTTGATGATGTCTGCAACCCGTTGGCGGTCGAACAACTGTTGGTCCTCGGGAACCTCTGGATATGGGCCGTTGTCGTAGGATGGCCACTCCCCGAACTGCTCGGGATAGAGCTGTTTGGCGGTCATCTCCACCTGGAAGAGGTTCAAAATCGGCCCCTGATACCGCGCACCCTGTGGATGGGTGCGGCCGTTTTTCACGGCCGCAATTTCCGAGGCGACGGCGTTCGATTCGAGCGTCGCACGGAGGTTGCCCATGTCCGTCGTCGGGAGCATACCCCCGAGGAACAGCATCACGTCGGGGTCGGCTTCCAGCAACACTTCCAAGTCGATGACGGTGCCGGATTCGACCGACCCCTCGAACGCATCGCGCGGCTTGAGCGGGCGCGTGTGCGAGGTGAGGAATCCGGGATTGCTCAGCGTGTAGGCGTAGATGTCGCCCTCGATGTCGGCCGACCCGATCATCACCGCGGTCGGTCGTTCCGATTCGGGCGGGAGGTCTGTCTCGATTGTTGTGAGTATCTCAGCTCGAATCTCGGCGAGCGCCTCGTACCGCTCTTCTTCTTGGAACACCTGCGCGACTTTCTCGAATTGCTCCCACAGACTGGGGTACTCGTAGTCGCCCTCCCAACTGTCCGGCGGCGTCTGCTGACGGGCGCTGAACGAGTTGCCGAACCACGGGCTGATGTTTTGCTCGACCTCCTCGATGTCCGCCATGCTCCAGCTACCGAGTGCCAGCACCGACGCCGGGTCGGCGAGATGGACGTCGCTGTCCAGTTCGTAGAGTTTCTCCTTGCCGACCTCCCACGAGGAGTACAACCCAGTCCAGTCGAGCGAGACGCCAGGGAGTCGCTCCACGAACTGATTCCAGAGTTGGTCGTAGTAGTCCGGCGCGTGCATCGCGTTGATTCCGTCCCCACGACCGAGTGCGAACGCCATATCCGCGTGGTGAGTGAGACGGGTGAACACTGTCTCCGGCGGCGACTCGAACTCGACTTCGCCCATGGGTGACATCGTCACCGTGTACGGCCCGTCCGTCGCGCCGTCGCCTGCCAATGTGGCCGTCTCAGAATCGGTTCCCGTTGCGGTCGGCGTGGAATCCAAACTGCTGTTGCCCGTACAGCCCGCGAGTCCTGCACCACCGATGACTGCACCGCCGTACTTCAGATACTCGCGCCGTGTTGGTGCTCCGTGTCCGCCTCTTTTTTTGGACATGAGTTTTAGGCTCGCCTAAAGATTTAAAGCGTTTTCGGAATTTAGGCCAGCCTAAACTTTGATGATTTGTCAATATTTTACTTAATACGAGTGTTATCTGTAGAGAATTAATATTTATCGCCGCACTCATGGCATTTCAGGGCTTATTTCCCAACTTCTAATCTGGATGAATATAATGTCAATATTTCATCTGGTTCCGGATGTTCGATTGAAATCGACACAGTCCGCCGAAACCGTCGGTAACAATGTACCGTTCGGCAGTCGAACGAACACCTATTGCACGCGCAGTATCGCGGTACGACTACTGTCAAAAAGTATTGTTATTCCCTGTAGTCCCGTGATATCGCGTCAGTTACGCAACGGTCGAAGTCGCCAGCGGCCATAGGCGACGAACGCGGCGAGTACTCCCACAACAAGCGGGACGAGCGCCAGTGCGCCACCACCGCCCAACAGCGTGAGCACCGTCGCACCGCACATGATGAGTACCAATCCTGCGGCGGCCAACGGTGTCAGTCCACTCCGAACGCCCAGCAGGCCGGGGAGAATTAGTCCGACTGCGCCGAGCACTTCGGCGACACCGATGAACTGCAGGAACACCCCCGGAAGCGGTATCGCCATCTGTGCTGTCATCACCCCGATCGGGAGGAGCAGTTTCATCCCGCCCGCATAGAGGAAGAGGGCGGCGAGTAGCCCCTGCACGAGCCATAATGCACCGCTCACAATCGACCGTCGGTGTCGTAGCTGTGCGAGGATTTTCGGTATCCCGAGTCGGTAATTTACGACCATGCTCATTCCACCAACTGCGCGAGGTTTTCGAGGGAGTTCATCCATCCCGCATTGGCATCGTCAACGGGAACGTCCTCGGGGATTCCCTCTTGATGAACTGTGACTGCAGTCCCGTCGGAGACTGCCTCGAAGGTGACCGTGACCGTCATCTCACCGGTCATTCCCGGGTCATCTGTCTCGAATTCGTCCGTGTGGACGATTCGCTCGCCCGGCACCAGTTCCACGTACGTTCCGTGAAACGACTGTGAGTAGGGTTCAAGCTCCTCCGTCTCGGCGATAAACGTCATGCGGAACTGGCCACCCTCTTCGGGTTCTAATTCGTGTACTTCCGCCCTGAAACCGTCCGGAGGGAGCCACTCGCCGAGTTCGTCGGGGTCGAGGAACGCATCGTAAACCCTCTCGGGTGGTGCCTCGATGGTGCGGTTCACCGTCATACTTCGCCCTTCGTTCGTCGTGTCGTCGGTCATCGGTCGTCTCCCGTTTCCGGCTTTGCAGGTAACTCGGTGTCTCTTTCTCCGGTTTCGCGTGCGCTGGTTTTCGCTCGTTCGTTCGATTCGGCGGGTGGTGTCATCCCGCTCGTTTCAGGAGGAGTCTGGTCGGTCGTCATTGTCTTGGTTCTCCAGATGGTTGGCCAGTGCGTCCAATCGGTCGTCCCAGAGGACGCGGTAGCGAGTCAACCAGCCGAACGCTGCACTTAGCGGCGTTGCATCCAAGTAGCAACGACGAATCCGTCCATCCTCTTCGACCTCTATCAGGCCCGCATCTTCTAACACGTGGAGGTGTTTGGAGATTGCGGCTAGCGAGACGTCGTGAGGGTCGGCCAACTCACTGACGCTCTTCGGCTCGGCGGCCATCTGTTCGATGAGTTCTCGCCGGGTCGGGTGAGCCAGGGCTTTGAAGATTACGTCGAGGTTCGGTTCGTCCGGTGGTTGTTCAACCATCCGGTTAACTGTTAGCGCTGCAAGATAGTTAACCTGTTGGTTGAATAAGTTGGGAACCGTTTAGTTGTCCGGTAAACGCCGTTTGCCGGAGAGTCCGTCAGGTTACTCGGCATCAATACCTTCGATACGGTCGTTCTCGCCCACGTGGAACGGTTTTTTCTACCGAAGTTTGCGAACGAGTCGCTACCGGACTGACAGTGCCGCGAGATACGATGCGAACGAAACCACTGCGGCTATCGTTCGAACATGGTTCCACCGCGTCCAGCGGGCACGAACTTCGGCCCACTCGTCCGGCGGTGACGCCGACGACCACGTTGCGATATCGTCGTTCATCGGAATGTGAATTCGCATCGTCACGGCGAACGTCCCGAGTACGTAGACGACAACTCCTACGAGGAACAGTCGGCCGGACAACGTCGTCCAGTCCCCCCAAAACACGAGTATAACCATGCTGATGGCTGGGACGACGACAGCACCGAAGAACACGACGCCGAACACTGCGTTGAGAACTTTTTCGTTGATTTCCTGCATCACCGTCGTGTACGTCGCCGCTGACAGGGTATCGAGCGCCAGAACCACACTGACCGAATAGGCGAAAAAGAATCCAGCCATCAGTCCCGTGAAGATGGTCGATACCGCAATCAACGGGCCGAGTAGCTCCCCGGACAGCACGCTCTGTCGTATCATCTCGAAGAAACCCATTTCAGCGTCAGTGATAGTTCGGCGAATTCGGGGTGGAAGTGACACAACGTCATATTGCTCACGGCTATCTACGAGCTACACGCCCATGGTGATAGCGCCGAACACCGAATCAACGAGCCGCGGGATTTCGCATTCGACACCAGCCACGATTTCGAGTGATTCAAATCGGCGGATACGAGAAGAACTAGTATGACCGAAGACGACACGCACGACCACGTCGTACCCGGGAGTGACGAAGAAATAGACACCCTCGACGTTCGCGGCTACGACTTCCGCGAACCGTTCGATTTCGGTGACCTCTTGGAATCGTATGCAACGACGGGCTTTCAAGCGACACAACTCGCTGAAGCCATCGACATCGCAGAACAGATGCAGGCCGAGGATGCGACCGTCTATTTAACGTTCACCTCGAACATCATCTCCTCCGGTCTCCGTGAGGTCGTCGCGTACCTCGTCCGTGAGGGTTACGTCGATGTACTCATCACGACATCCGGGTCGCTCACCGAGGACGTTATCAAGACCGCGAAACCGTTCAAAATGGGCGAATGGGACGCCGACGAAGGCGAACTTCGGGAGCGAGGAATCAACCGCCTCGGAAACATCTTCGTCCCCTCCGACCGGTACGTCTGGTTAGAAGAGTACCTCTATGACTTCTTCGACGACTTCTTCGCGGAGGAGAAAGTTCGGACGCCGACGGCGTTCGCACGCGAATTAGGAGAAACGCTCGACGACGACGATTCGGTGCTGAAACAGGCCGCGGACAACGACGTCCCCATCTACTGTCCCGCGCTGACGGATGCAGAGGTCGGCAACTTCCTCTACTACTACCGGCAAGGGTACGATTCGGAGGTCGGAATCGAGATTCTGGACGACTACGACTCGCTCATCGAGGACGGTCTACTCGCGGACGAAACGGGCCTCATCGCCGTCGGCGGCGGCGTTCCGAAGCACCACGCTATCATGACGAACCTCTTCCGCGGCGGCGCGGACTACGTCGTCTACATCTCGACGGGCGTCGAAGGCGACGGGTCGCTCTCGGGCGCACCGCCGAACGAAGCAGTGTCGTGGGGGAAAATCAAAAACCACGACACCAACTACACGCAGGTCGAAGCGGAAGCGACGCTCGTGTTCCCGTTGTTGGTCGCTGGTGCGTTTCGGTGAGTTGCAGAGGTAAGAGGAACAAATACGTCGTTTTCGGCGGAAGTAGGTAAGAATCGAATAGCCTCGGATAGTGCGGTTCTGAAAATCGATGAACACGTCTATCGACCGAATATGAACTCACGTTTATCGATGAAACGAACGCCTGTAGCGCCCATAGATTTTTAGTCGCATGACTATGTTATGGTAGCTGTTTTGTTTATCTATGAATCGTTCGGGAGTCAAACAAACTCACGTTCGTGATTTCAGGAAGAAAGAATCGGTATTATTTATTCATCTTCGAACAGTTGCATCTGATAATGAGTAACTCGGAGGACGAGTTCGAATATCTCTTCACCGAAGACATGCTGACGATTCACGAAATCATTGCCGAAAGCAACGACGACACGGAACCCGGAGTCTCTACACCGGCGATGTCGAATATGCAGTGGACAATATTCGAGAGGGACACTTCGGCCAAATGCCGGAGACGATTCACGAGAAAGCATTTCAACTAATGCGACTCCTTGTTGCGAACCATCCGTTCGTCGATGGGAATAAACGGACTGCGCTTGCCGCAGTCGTCTCACTGTACGCGCTGAACGGCTACGATTTAAATTACGGTTCAGAAGTCAAAGACGTTCTCAAGCGACTTGCGACGGACGAGGCAGAAGTCAGCGAAGCAAAGGTAATCGAATATCTCGAAAAGACGACAATTGAACTCCCGGAAGAGTACGAGGCGACGTATCAATTGTGGCTCGACCGAATCGGAAGCGGAGTGTCCCACTCCGCGAGTGACGAACAGAACGGTTATGACTCGTGCGAAACAAGAGAAAAGTAGGAGAATGGCGACCGAAGACACTTCTAAGACGACGGACGCGGATACTTCGGCAAAAGAGGCCCGTCGTCATCTGATTCGTCTCATCACGCGCCAAGACATGGACGAACACGACGAGATTTACGAAGAATTGGCTCGAGAGTAGCGCTCGCACAATTTCTGAGAACGTACAAATGAAAGGCTCTACTATCAGAAAGTGAATTGTTATCACCTGTCGAACGAACGTCTGTAGCTCCCATTCAGGTACATACAATCGTCCAAAAACGACGGCCCGATACGCGTCGAGCGATTCGCTTAGTCGCTGACAATCTGTTGTTCGTCGAACTGCTCACCGGCCTGCGACAGTTCGTCCAGCGCCGATTCTTCCTCGCGGAGGGTTTCCTCTAAGCGGTCGGCGGCCTCGTCGTAGCCGAGTTTGCCAGCCAACGACGCGAGGTTGCCGTAGGCGGCGATTTCGTAGTGTTCGGTTTTCTGCCCAACTTCGATGTTGTACCGGTCGAGAACGTCACCCTCATTTTCTTGTGCGAACTGCTCGTGTTCGTCGATGAGCGCGTCCACGACTTGCTCATCCATCGTTTGAGGCTCCTTGCCGATTTGTTCGAACACCTGCTCCAGTCGGTTGACGTGTTCCTGCGTCTCGTCGCGGTGTTCCGAGAACGCCCGACTGGCGGTTTCGTCGTTCGTCTGCTCGGCGAGCGTCTCCAGCGCGTCGATGAATTGCTGTTCGGCGTAGTACAGTTCCTGAAGGCCGTTGACGAAGAGTTGTTCGATTGAGTCTGTTGTCATGGGTTCTCATCTGCTGTATTTGTTCGCGGAGTCAATGAGCGACGAGGCTACATTCGCAGGCTGACTAAAACGGGGGCGAGAACGGCTGAATCGTATCAGGAACGACGGATGATTCCGTAATAACTGCCGATTACTTCCACGCTCGTTTTGAACAGACCGAGGAGAATTGGTCCGACGAACAATCCCATCGCGCCGAAAAGGTAGGTGCCGCCCACGACGCCGACGAAAACGACTGCAGAGTGCATCTCCGACTGTTGGTCGATTATCACCGCACGCAGGTAGTCGTCCGTGACGGCGACGGACGTGACTCCCCAGATGACGACGAACGCCGCGGATAGCACCTCGCCGTTGATGAAGAGGTAGACGACAGCGCCGCCGAGAACCGGCGCGACCCCGATAATTGGAACGATTGCGAGAACCATCATCACAACCGTAAGGAGGGCTGCTCCCGGCACGCCAGTGAGAAAGAGGCTGATACCCGCGACGAATCCTTGGATGATTGCGACGAGGACGTGTCCTTTGAGGACTGCCCACATCATGTCGTTGGCCGACGTGAACAGTTCGTTGCGCACGGATGGCGCGAGCGGTGTCATTTGTTTCACCCACTTGATAAACCGCGAACCGTCTTTGAGAAGGTAGTAGAAGACGAACACGAGGAGCAAAAATCCGATGACGGCGTCGAAGCTGGTGCGAACGATAGTCGGCGCACGGTCACCGACGTATCCAC
This sequence comes from Haladaptatus cibarius D43, assembly GCF_000710615.1. NCBI lineage: Archaea > Methanobacteriati > Methanobacteriota > Halobacteria > Halobacteriales > Haladaptataceae > Haladaptatus > Haladaptatus cibarius. The sequence continues at coordinate 848,017 of NZ_JDTH01000002.1, forward strand.
TCAATCGTTCGGCACTCTGTCGGACAGAGGACTGAACCGGAATCGAGATACCGGTATTCTGGCGAAGAATACGCTCTAGCTGTTGTACGCCGCTGGCTTCGGAAAATCCCTCTAGAAGCGTGGTTCCTCTCGCTAGTGCCGCGTTCAATCCGAACGCCAGCGGAATGAGAACGACGAGGACGACGAGAACCGAAAGCAACCCTGCGGAGAGTCGTGCGCCGATTCGGTTTTCGAGTCGTCGGTGAAGCGGAAAGAACACGAACGCGAGAAATCCCGTTGCGAGTAGCCACGAGAGAAACGGTTCTACGAGCAGCCACGAGAGCATCGCCAGCACGGTCACCAGTATCCATGCGAACACCGTTCGAGCGTCTATCCCCACGGTCCCATCCATACCCACACACGTCTCCTCGAACCGAGGAAGGTATTGTGGGGAGTACTGGCCAGCGCATAGTCACGACCTACGGCGTGAGGACGGTCGGGGCGTATTTAAAAGGCAAAAGTAGCGGGCGTTCGGCCGCTCCGTCGCACTGTTTGCCGACAGTTCCGATGACTTGCGGGTTACCACGTAACGGGCGTGTTAGCGAACGATTATGATTCTCGTTCCCATCTACCAACTCATGGTGTGTCCGTATCTCGAATACGCCGGGGCAACCGACGAAACCGATAGGACGGCGTTCGATGAACCACGCGCCTTCTGCACCGTCATCGACGAGTTCGTCCAACCGATGCGTGCGGACATCTGCAACGACCGCTACGAACTGAGCCACGAGTATCACTGCGAAATCTACCGCGAACACACCGACGGAAAAGACGAACACGCCGCGGAGAAATCCGAATGAGCTACGAAAACTATCTCGGAGACGAACCGCTCATCGTTACGGCGGCGGTGACGGGCGGCGTCCACGGCAAGGAAGCCAACCCGAACGTGCCGGAAACGCCGGAAGAAATCGGGCGTGCCGCCGCCGCAGTCGAGGAGGCGGGTGCTGCAGTGATTCATCTCCACGCCCGGAAATCGAACGGCGAGCGTACGTTTTCGACCGACCGATTTCAGGAGATAGACGACGCGGTCAGGGAACACACCGACGACATCATCATCCAGCATTCGACGGGCGGAACCGGAGCGTCGGACGAAGACCGTCATCTGCCCCTGCGAACCGACCCGCCGCCGGAGATGGCATCGTTGGACATGGGGCCGCTGAACCGGTACGACCACCTCACGAGCGAGAACACGCGAGGACTGGTCAATAGCCTCTACGACGAGATGCAAGAGCGCGGAATCAAACCGGAGTTGGAGGTGTTCAACGACGGCCACCGAAACGAGGTGTTCGGACTGCTTTCGCGCCGCGACCTCGACGAACCGGTCTACGCCACGCTCATCTTCGGGCCGGGGACGCTGACGCGCCCGACGCCGCAGAACTTCCTGAACGCAATCGAGGATTTGCCCGACTGCGCGCTGTTCAACACGCTCGGGTTCGGCAGACACCAACTCCCGTTTGCCGCGATGGGAATCGTGTTCGGCGGCCACATCCGGGTCGGATTAGAGGACAACGTCTACTACCGACGGGGTGAACTCGCAGAAAGCAATGCGCAACTCGTCCGTCGATCAGTGCGCCTCGCGGACGAACTCGAACGAGAAGTTGCATCTCCCGCACAGGCGCGAGAGATTCTTGGATTGTGATTTTGACCATCCTCCGCAATCACGGGATTCAAACCGACTGCACACGACTTTCGACTTGAATGCTTCCCCTGTTTCACGATTTCGCTGGCGAGACAGTCCTCGTTTTCGGCGGGGGTCGCGTCGGCTGTCGGAAAGCCCGGTTTTTCGCGCAGGAAGCAACCGTCATCGTCGTCGGCGCAGAGTTCGCGGGCGAACTACGCGCTGAATCCGTGTCGCAAATCAAAACACGCGTCTCGAAAGAAGACCTTGCGGACTGGTTCGACCGAACTGCGCCCGCGCTCGTCGTCGCCGCGACCGACGACGGCGCGCTCAACAAGGCAATCGAGATAGAGGCCGGGAAACGAGATATCTTCGTCAACCGCGCCGACAGGCACGGGAACAGAGAAATCGGAAGCGTCGTCGTCCCGGCGACGGTGAGAGATGGAGACGTGATTGCGGCGGTCGGAACCGGCGGACGAAGCCCCGCTTTGAGCAAACATCTTCGCCAGCGAATCGAGCCACTGCTTTCGGGCGCAGACCAGATGGCCGAACTGACCGCGGCAATTCGACAAGAACTGAAGGAACGAGACGTTCCCGCGAAGAACCGCCGGGAGGCGGTTCGAGCAGTCATCGATTCTGAAGCAGTTTGGAAGGCTATCGAGTGCGAAAGAAGGAGGAGCGACAGCGACGAAACAAGCGCCCTAAACGAAGCAAAACGAGTCGTCAGTGACGTTCTCAACCGAGACTGACGGTGCCGTCGCCGTGCGGGTTCGGCGCGATTTCGTCCCCGGTTTTCCGGTCGATGACGTGGATGGCGCCAGCATCCTTTTTCGCGGGACAGACCTCCGCGGCGCGGACGTTTGCTGCGAGTTCGCCTTCGCCAATGAAGTACGTTTTCGGCGCGCCGAGTCCGGTCGAAAAGTCCATCTCCCAGTTGTCCGCCACCTCGGCGCATTTTCCAGCACCGAAACAACGCCCGCCCTCGAAGACGATTTTGTACGGTTTTTCCTCGACTGGCGGCGTGTTCGTCACGCGACCCTCCGCAATTTTGAGAGGCTGTCGAGGGCTTCCCCGTCTGCAATCACCGCTTTGGCCATCTCCAATCCGTCTTCGAGCGACTCCGCGTCATTTCCGGCGTAGATTCGGAACGCCGCGTTCAGCGCGACCGCATCGGCGAACTTGTCGTCGCGCTCGCCCGAAAGCACCGCCTCCGTGATTTTTGCGGAGTCGGCGGGAACGTCCGCGACTTCGAGGTCGTCGCGTTCGAACGACATCCCGTAGTTCGCGGTTTCGATTTCGTAGTCGGTCAATTCCTTCGAACCGTCGCTCCACTCGGCGACTTTCGTGTAGCCCGGGCGAATGTCGTCGTAGCCCTCCAATCCCTGAAACAGAATCGCTCGTTCGACCGTCGAAGTCCGACTTTCCCGAAGCGTCTCAATGATTCGCTTCGCAAAGGAGAGATGGTAGAAACTACCGAGGTGAACCCGTGTGTCGGCGGGGTTGGCCAGCGTTTCCACCGTGTTGATGAACGTCCGAACGCCGACCTCGGAGCGACGGTCGGAGAGTGCATCGACGCCGGGGTTGTATCGTGATTGGTCGTAGAATCCGAAGCCGACCGAATCGACCATTTCCGCGCTCGCTTCGGGTTCGAGGTCGGTTTCGACCCCGAGTTCGGCGAGGACGTGCCGGTACGCACACCCTTCGGTCATCGGCACCCGGTCGCCGCTGTGGACGACGACGGGCACACCTGCGGCGGCGGAAACCAATCCCGCGGCCACGCCGAGCAGTGCGGTTTCGCGTTTTCCGTCGTAGTTCGCGCCGCAGTCCACCGGATTCGCGTTGGGGGAAACAGCCTGTACAGAGTTCTCCCGCATGGCGTCGAGGAATCCGGCTAGTTCTTCGGGCGTGTTGCGCTTCCAGCGGTTCGCCACCCAAAATCCGCCGAGTGCGGTCGGGTCGGCGTCGCCTGAGAGGATTCGTTCGAAGGCCGAGTAGGCCTGCTCGTAGCTCATGTCCTCCGCGGATTTCGGGCCGGAACCAACCTCCGACATTAGGTCTCGTAATTCTCCCTGCGCCATCACTCCACACCCCTGTCCGAAACTGCCGTCTCGGGTGCGGGCGCGAACCCGACCGACGGCGCGCCTTGAAGGTATTCGACGACCTTGTCCCGGACGGTCACCACGTCGCCGACGACGGTGACTGCGGGCGGTTCGATGCCGACTTCGTCCCGCCGTTCCACGATGGTTCCGAGCGTTCCAGTGACAGTGAACTCGTCGTCGCGGGTCGCACGCTCGACCATTGCAACTGGAGTGTCTTCGGCGACTCCACCTGCTCGAAGCGCCGCCACGTTGTCCGGAAGTCTGCCGACACCCATGAGGATGACGAGCGTTCCGCCCGCCTGAACCATCGTAGACAGTGCGTCCCAGTCGAGCGCGCTCTCCGGTTTCGTCGGGTCTTCGTGGCCCGTGAGGACGGTGACGCAGGATGCGTGGTCGCGGTGTGTTACTGGAATCCCAGCAACGCCCGGTCCCGCAACCGCGCTCGTGATGCCGGGGACGATTTCGAAATCTATTCCGGCGGCGGCGAGGTGTTCCCCCTCCTCGCCGCCGCGCCCGAACACCGTCGGGTCGCCGCCCTTCAGTCGAACCACGTCCTTCCCGTCGCGCGCTTTGCGAACCAGAAGGTGGTGAATCTCCTCCTGCGTGGTTCGCTCGCCGTCCGGGCCGGGTCGCTTCCCGACGGAAATAATTTCGGCGGCGTCCGAACAGGACTCCACGATTCGGTCGTCCGCCAACCTATCGTGGAGAACCGTATCCGCCGAATCCAGTAGCTTGCGTGCCTTTACCGTCAGCAGTTCCGGGTCACCCGGCCCTGCACCGACTAAGTAGACTGTTCCTGTGTGCATCGTATCATCGCTCCGCTGTGAACTGCTTCGCGCGGCGGTACCGCGCCCGGTAGCGGTTCGCGGGGTCGCTCACCTCGCCGTCGCGGACGGATGAGTCTGAAACATCGTCCACGAACGCCAGTTGCGCTAGTCGCTCGTTCGCATCGCGCCCCGTGGGTCGTTCGAACGTCGGTTCTGTCCTTTCTGCATCTCCCTGCTCCACCGCCAGAAATTCGCGCGCCGCGGCGACGAACAGCGAACACGGCTCTCTGCACGGGAATTCGCCGTCGCCACGGGGAACGTCGATTTCGTCGTTTTCGCTCGCGTCCCACTCTCTACGCTTTCGACACTGCGAATCGGCACAGCAGGCCACAACTGCGTTTTCCAGCGCCTCCCGGTCGAGGTTCCCGATGTTCGCGTAGATTCCGGTTTGACGCTCCGCCGTCTCCTCGAACTGCGTCACGTCGAGGCTGTCCTCGCGCTCCAAATTCCAATTAGCAATCGTCGCGGGGTACACCCAATCCACGACGCGATAGAGTTCGTCCGGATTTCCTGTTTCGAACGACCACCCAGTCGGCAGGGTCGGGGCGGTTCGGAGCGGGCGGTAGTCGCCGTCGTCCGTGAACCGCGACAGGTCGCGTACCACGGTCGGGTCGCGGTAGATGTCGAGAGCGGAGGAATCCTTTTCTCGGTCTTCGACGTGGCGAACTTCGTATTCGCGTTCTCCATTTTCGGTCAATCGAATCAAGATGGACAGTTGCCCCCACGTTTTGATGACTTCGGCTTCGGTTTGGGGTTCTGAAATCGGCCGACTCGCACTTTCCACCCATTGCAAAAACTCACGGCGAGGTTCGAATGCCGAATCAGTTTCATTCGATTTGGTTACACTCTCGCTCTCCGATTCCTCGATTTCCGCACCAGCATCCATCGCGCGTTCGAGAACCACGTCGGCGACGAGGGGTTCCGTTCCGACTGCACCAGCATACCAGACGGTTTTCCCGTCAACTTTGGCAGGAACGTCGTAGCCAGCGCGTGCGTCGTCGGTCAGCCCGATGTCCTCGGGAATATCCTCCTGCGTGTGGTAGCCATCCGCGATGAACAGCGGGACGACCACGAGTTCGTCGCTCTCGAAGTGCTCGGTGAGATCGTCGATTCGTGGGTCTTCGTCCATAAACAGCGCGCGAACCTCGTCAAATCGTTTCTGTTCGCGGAGGCGGTCTGCGTGAGCCTGTGTCGCTCTCGCGCTGTTTTCGTTGCGCTCGGTGCCGTGACCGACGACGGCGAGGCCGACGCCGGAACCGACGTTCGGATTGTTCGTCACGCGCTCGGCACGCCGGGTGATGACCTCCGTCATCGCCTCGTGGGTGCCGACGGGGTCGGTGTAGTGAACTGACTTGTCCACGTCGAGATTCCAGCCATCCGCGATTCTGAGTTCGCGGGGAATCACCTGCTCGGTAAAATAGCCTTCGCTGGTGAACAGCGGGACGACGTACACGTCGTCCTGTTCGACGGTTCGAAGCACCTCGCGGGGTGAGGGTGCTTCTTTCCAAAATGCCTCGTGGACGGCGTCGAACACACCGTGCGAACGGATTTCGTCGGCGTGGTCGTACAGCGGTCGGGCGGATTCGGGGTCAAGATGCGACCCGTGCCCGACCAGTACGAGTGCAGTGCTGTTCATTCTTCGACCGTTTCCTCGTCTTCGTCCGCGTCTCGTCGCTCGGAGAGGTGTTCCCAGATTTCGGTACAGCCGCTCCCGTCCGGGACGTCCTCCAAGTGGTCGTCCGCGTGGCCGTCGGTTCGGCTATCGGTCACGTCTCGACACCTCCCGATTCGTCGGTTCTGCGACTGTGTCGTAGAGGTACCGGCGTTCGTCGCTGTCGTTGCTTCTCATCACCTCCCGATTTACGGTACGACTCCTAAACGGTGCGTCTTGGCGTAATACCAGCCGATGCTCCTACGTCACGGTAATATTCGAGGATAACTCTGACGGGCATAAACGGCTTACTTTTGGGTTTCGTCCCGACACGAAATCCGAGCCGGCGGGTTTGCCGGTCGTGACGCGTCATCCGACGCGGCGTAGATTGCGACTGCCGACGCGTTCAGGTCACGCGCTGTCCGATGTGCTGGCATGACTATCGCGGTTCGCACGCTGGACGAGGGTGCGTGGGTGAACGTGGAAAACACTCGAATCGTCGGCGTGAGCAACGTTTGGAAGCTGGCTCGCCACGATGTTTGCGACTGCGATGTCGCCTTTTTCGTGGTCGAAGTGTTCACCGACGTGGGTGTCGATGGTCGCTGGGTCGAAGCCCGCGCCGGGGGTCAGTGCATTGGCTGTGGCGAACACGGAACCACGGGCTGGCTCCAAATCGGAAAAATGGGTGAAAATCGTTTCCGCCCTGTCGAAGTCGAAGGCGTCCATTCACCGCAGTAGCCAACTTCCGACTTCTGCCCGTGTCGCACCTCTCCGAAATTGTTGCCGGTATTCCCGACCCCCGGCGGACATTGACGGGGAGCGCGGGGGTTTACGGGTGGGTTTTGTACGATTTCCCATGCCGACCGACGTGGAGAAATGGAAGGACGAACTGTACGGCGAGGAGATACGTGAACACATGCTCCGGTTCGCCGAAGAAGGCTGGGACGCCATTCCGGACGACGAACACGACGCATGGTTCGAGCGGTTCAAATGGTGGGGCCTGTACCATCAGCGCGACGGGCAGGAGAGCTACTTCATGATGCGAATCGGGCCGCCGAGCGGCGTCCTCTCCCCCGGTCAACTGCGCGTCATCGGCGAAATCGCGCGCGATTTCGCCGTCGGCCCGGCCGACAATCCCGAGTTCGGAAACGGCTACGCCGACGTAACGACGCGGCAAGCGGTGCAATTGCACTGGGTCAACATCGAGGACGTGCCGAAAATCTGGGACAGGCTGGAGGATGCGGGACTCTCGACCAAGCAGGCCTGCGGCGACTCGTGGCGTAACATCGTGGGCTGTCCTGTCGCTGGCAAGGACAAACGCGAGTTCGTTGACGCGCTCCCCGTCGTGCAGGATTTGAACGAGAATTTCAAAGGAAATCCGAAGTACGAAAACCTTCCCCGGAAGTGGAAGGTGTCCGTGACAGGGTGCCGGGAAGGCTGTGGACAGGGCGACATCAACGACATCGGCATCGAACCCGCCGAGAAGGAAATCAACGGAGAGGCGGCTCGCGGCTTCAACGTCCGCGTCGGTGGCGGACTCGCTGGACGCGAACCGAGATTTGCACGCGACATCGACGTGTTCGCGGAACCCGACGAAGTCGTTCCGGTTCTGGGTGGCCTCTCGGGCCTGTTCCGCGATTACGGCAACCGCGAGAACCGCCGACGCGCCCGCATCAAATTCCTCGTGGACGAGTGGGGAACCGAAAAAATCCGAAAGGTGTTGCAGGAGGAGTACGTCGATTTCTACCTCAAAACCGCTGGCGATGACCTCCGCGAGGAGTATTCGTACAACGCCGGAGTTCCGGACGACCACGGCCACGCAGACCACGTCGGCGTCCACGAACAACCCGATGGCAACTACTACGTCGGGCTGAACGTCCTCGTCGGGAGAGTGGGCGCGGAGGACATGATAGAGATGGCCGACATCGCCACGAAGTACGGTTCCGGCGAGGCGCGACTCACCCAGCGTCAGAACATCATCCTCACCGACGTTCCGGAAGACCGCCTCGACGCGATGCTTTCCGAACCGCTGTTCGACCGCTACAGTCCCGACCCGCATCCCTTCCAGCGCGGGTCGATTGCCTGTACGGGAACGGAGTTCTGTTCGCTCTCTATCGTGGAGACGAAGAACCGACAGGTGCGCCTCTCACGCTGGCTTCGGGACAACGTCGAACTGCCGGAGGACACCGAGAATTTCCATATCCACCTCTCGGGGTGTACCGCCTCCTGCGCCCAACCGCAAATCGCGGACATCAGCCTGCGCGGGATGAAAACCAGAAAGAACGGCGAAGCGGTCGAAGCCCTCGACATCGGCGTCGGCGGCGGACTCGGCCAAGACCCGAGCTTTGCGACATGGATTCGGGAGCGAATCGCCGCCGACGAGGTTCCGGGCGCGATTCGGAACTTGATTCACGGCTTCGCGGAGGAACGCGAAGATGGCGAGACGTTCCGCGAGTTCGTGCAGGCTCGCCACGAGGACAGACTGGAAACCCTCGCCAAGCCCGAGGAAACCTCCTACGACGACCCGTACATGCACAACACGAAGAAGACGTGGTATCCATACGCCGAGGACGACGCGATGGAGGCCAGTCCGGCCCCAAACAGCCCGGACGACGCGATTTCAGGGGACGACTGAGATGGCAGACCGCGTCCTGTCGGTGAACGCCTACACTACGTTCGACCTCATCGACGCCGTCGCCGAAGGTCATGGCTGGACAGAGGAGGCCGTGGGGGTTCTGAACGTCAAAACGCCCCGCGGCGAGGATGCACCCGACGAGGTACTGCTCCAACTCGAACTGGACAACACGGGGTTGGAACATCTGCCTGCTCATGCCGACACGGTTACTCTGTCGCCGGAACAGGCACGGGAGTTGGCCGGGGAGTTTGAGCGGTGTGCTAATGTCGCAGAGAAAAAATAGCAACGGTCAGTTATTGAACTTCTGCGCGACTGAACCGCCAATAGCCGATAGAGAGTGGAAATGCAACCCAGAGGAACAGAACGACAAACCCGAACACATTCTCGGGAACGTTCATCGGGACTGTGATGGCAGCGTCTGCGTTCGGGTTTCCGGACTCTAGCAGTTCGAGCAGAATCCCACGACTTGCCTGATAGATCTTCACTGGATTGACCCGCTGGACATACAGATACCATGTCGGGCCATCAGCGAAGGCGATGGGCTTCAGGCCTCCCATCGACGCACCATCTGCGAACAGGTAGGCAAGAATCGGGAGTACGTTCTGTTGCCAAAAGAAATGCGTTATCGCGTACAAGCCGAACACACCACCGACTGCCTGGAATCGAGTCGTTGCCGCCGCGGAGATGCCGACACCGATACCAACCCAAACCAACCCGTAAAGTAGCAAAAGTGCAGTGTGTGCCATTAATTGCGGTAGCGCAACCCCACTGTGTAGCACGATATTCAGCGCAACGAGAAGGAATACGGAAGTCAACAGCGCAATAGTAAACACTATCGAACGCCCGAGAAGCTTCCCGAACAGGATTTCACGCCTCGTCGTAGGGAGTCCGAGTAGAAATCGAATACTACCCGATTCTCGTTCACCGACAACTGCTTTGTACCCCGAAAGTAATGCGATAATCGGCATAAACCGGAAGAGGTTCAGTGGAATATTTTCGGCGACAACTCCTAACGATGCCGGTGGCGGTGCGTTCAGGTACATCGAGATTGTGGAAGAAACTGCCATCAGCACCAACGTCACGACTGCACCCCACAACATTCGAGATCGGATAGAATCCATGAGCTCCTTCTTTGCAATTATTAGTGAGTGTGATTTCATATCGTGGCCTCCTGTGAGTGTTTTTCCGCGGTGTATTCCACGAACAATTCCTCTAACGATGTTTGCTCGATTTCGACATTTCGGATAGTCGTTCCTGTTCGGTTCACTTCGTCCAGTACTTGGGTCTTTGCCTCTGGCGTTGAGTACGAAATTTGGAGTGTCGAATCGAAGACGAAAACGTCGCTGACGCCGTCTATTTCCGTGAGTCGATGAGACTCGGGAATCATATCGACCGAGAGAACAAGCGTTTCGCGTGTGCTGGCTTGTTCGTGCAGTGCCTCAATGGTGTCCACAGCAATGAGTTCGCCATGGTTCATAATACCGACACGGTCACAAATCATCTTGACTTCTTGCATAACGTGGCTTGAAAAAATCACGGTTGCACCGCGCTCTTTTTCCTCTCGTATGATGCTTCGCATCTCCCGGATTCCGTGTGGGTCGAATCCAGACGATGGCTCATCTAAAATCAGTAGGTCTGGTTCGCCGACGAGGGCAATTCCGAGGCCGAGCCGTTGGCGCATTCCCTTCGAAAAATTTCCGACAGGGCGGTTTTCCTCGTTCACCAGTCCGATTCGCTCCAAAATGTCTTCTGCCGAGGTATCACAGGATTTCATCTGCACGACGAACTCTAAATGTTCGCGTGCCGTGAGTCGGTCATAAAGTCCGTAACCTTCAGGGAGGATTCCCATTCGCTCTCGTATTGTGCGCGCTTCCATCCACGGATTACGGCCGAGTACTGATGCATCACCCGCAGTCGGTTGGAGGAAGTCTAAAAGCAGATTCAGCGTGGTTGATTTTCCCGCTCCGTTCGGACCAAGGAGTCCAAATATCTCGCCTTCTTTCACAGTAAGGTCAAGATTGTGAACCGCGGTCACCTCGCCGAATCGCTTTGTTAGGGCTCGCGTTTCGATAGCAGTCATATATGTGTTCTAGTGTACACAGAACGGTTCTGAACTATTCTTTTCAAATATATCGTATAACTATTTTCTAACATTTTATGTATATTCTTTTATTAATATATCGTAGTACTATTTAAATGTCTAACTCTTAGACACTATTAATGTTCTCCTACGAATGTGTCCGTATTTAAATATGGCTCTACGAAACGTAGCGTCAAACACTATTCAGTGGGTTAATTTTATTGTTCACAAATGTATTAATTTCTATTGTATGGTAGAAGATGAAAATTCAGATGGTAGACTAATTCGAAACAGACGAAGTTTCCTGAAAAAAGCAGCAACAACCAGTGCATTAGGATTCACGGCTGTCGCTGGCAGTTCTGGGTCTGCCGTTGCAACAAGAAAGGGGCCGAGCGTCAAACAAAAGCCACTCCAGCGAGAAGCGATTCTCATTTTCAGAAGGTTTGGTAGCGACCTCCTCACACTACTTGCAGAGGAAGGGTTATTGGAAAGAGGTGCTGTCTTGGAACTCCCACTCGACAAACCTGCAGATTACGGCGCGGTCGCTTCCAAGTCTACCGAGGGAGTCAATTTCGCGGCATGGGACTCAGAACATGCTGATGAGTATCGTGCGGTAAAGCATCTCGCAGAGGGTATTCTTTCTGTTGCAATCCAACCGGCAGAAGATCATGCCTACGCATTTTATGAGCCATACGATACGGATAAAACGTATATCGCAAAAGCAGGTCACGGGATGGAAAACGTAGAGACATCAAGCCATAGTTGCAACGACGAATGCTACTGTGTAGACCAGTGCGGAAACTCCGTCTGGGCAGACCGTTACTGCTGTGTTCTCTACCCATGTGAGACGGATACGTCGTGTTCATGGAACACATATTGTGACTGTTGTAACGGCTGTTCATAGAGCGAAATTCGTTCATTTTTATCGTAGTCGAAGTTACAATGCCCATAACCACTCCGTAACACGCCATTTAACTGCTCTATAACTTTAGGTATGGGTGTTCTTTCCCTTGACGGGGATGATTCACTATGCCCCAACCACAAAACGGCGATAGAGATCGTAACGACAGCAGTCAACGAACCACACAGAAAGAAACTGCTGGACAGGGCAGTGCAAACCAGCAACCACAAGCGCAGGACAACCGTCGCAAAAACGAGAGTTCGTCGAACTGGCTCGCGAAGACCGGCATGATGTCGGGACTCGCAGTCGTTGGCTTCGTGTTGTTGCTGTTCGCACTCGGCCAGGCCGTCGGTTTCGACCTGCTGGGGCTGTTCGCGGAAGCGGTCAGTTCCCAGACGGGACGCTGGCTCGTCGTCGCGCTCTTCGCCCTGCTCCTCATCGGAGTAGCTGAGCGGGGACTTCGCGGCACGCTTCGCCGCGTCTAACGTTCCCCGGCTCGATTTTGTTAAAAGTGAACGCTGGCACGCGGTTTTCTCAATCCATTCGAACCGTCGCACAGCCGCAGGTGACGACCGGGTCGAGTAACTCATTGACCGGCATCGCCTCTCCACAGTCTGTGCAGACGACATGTGGCTCCGAACGTCGCTGTCGTTCTCGATAGTATTTGACTGCCCGTGTGCCGATTACTGCGACGGCACCTGCTCCAACCGCGCCCATCAAAATCGTGTCAAGTGTGCTTTCGCGTGCCATGGTGAGGCAAGGATAGGCCAGTACCTTAAAGCTACTGCTGGATTTATACATAATATACTTTTCGGCCACGAACACCCTTCCGAAAGACAAGCGGTTCATATAAAAATAGGTTCGCCGTAGAACGATTCGTATGATATCCCTCACTGGGTCAGTTGTCGGGTTCGTCGTGAGCCTGCTCATCGGCGCGCTCGGCATCTACATCGGTGCACGAGTCGTGACGGGAACCGACGACTACGGATACGCGCTCATCACGGCCATCGTCGGGTCGATAGTTGGCGTCATCGTCGCGTTCCTCCTCGGTTGGCTGTTCGGTTGGATAGTCGTCCTCATCGCGTGGATTTGGGTCATCAACTTCCGCTATCCCGGCGGATGGGGCAACGCGATTGGAATCGCGCTCATCGGGTGGCTGTCGGTCGTCGCCATCACCTACGCGTTGGCCATTCTGGACGTTCTGACGTTCAACACGCTCGGCATTCCGGCGGTCTAATCGCCTAATTCTTCTCCGAGCAAATCCACCGCATTCCGAACAGCGCCGACTGAGGACAGATACCCCGCGCCGACCGTCGTTTTGAGTGCTTTCGCTGGCCTCCCAGTCACGACCGTCGGGCCGACTTGGGCAACTGCACCGTCCCCCACGGAAACCAGCCATCCCGGCGAGTTGAACGAAAACTGGTCGAGTCGCGGTTCGAATACGTCATCATCGTCGTCATTCGTGTCCTCCACCAGTCGCGCGATATTCGTTGCGACGACTCTCGCCTCTCGAATCGCGGATTGGGCGCTCGCCGGAACCGCTTCCCCCTCGGCGTCCACGACTGTTCCAGCATCGCCGACGACGAAGGTTCCGTCGCCGAGTCGGAGCGTGCTATCGACCTGCGGCCGGTCGCCGCCGAGTGCATCCGGGCCGCGAATGCCGCCCGTCCAGATGAACTGGTCGTAGAGAAGCGCGGTTCCGTCGGCCAGCGTGATTTTTTCGTCTTCTGCACGTTCGACGGCGGTTCCGGTTCGAATCTCCACATCGCGCTTTTCCAGTTCTTTTTGGACTGCCTGCTGGAAATTGGCGGGGAACGAGGGCGCGACGTTGCCGAACTGCTCAAGAAGCACGATTTCCGTGTTCATTTCCTCCTCGCGGGCGAGCGCGGCGAGTTCGCCCGCGACCTGCACGCCCGACAGTCCTGCACCGCCGACCACGATACGACCGCCGTCGTTGTCGAAGAACTCCTCCCGAATTGCTTCGGCGTGGTGTAATCGCTTCAGGGGAGTTGCGTACTCTTCGACACCCGGTAGGTCGTAGAAGGCGGTTTCCGCGCCGAGACAGACTCCGGCGTAATCGTATTCGAGTACGTCGGTATCTCCGTCCGACCCCAGTATGATTCGGTTTTCATCCACGTCCATAGATTCGACTCTCGCCTCTCGAACTTCGCAGCCAAGTACGTCTTCGAGGGGAATCGAAATATCGTCGGCCAAGGACGGTCTGCGGATGACGCGGTGAAGTTCGTGTTGCACCAGATGCTTCCCGGTCTGCTCGACGACGACGAGGTTCGCGTCGTCCGGAAGGGAGCGTTCGAGCTTTCTGGCGAGGGTAAGACCGGCGTAGCCAGCGCCGAGGACAGCAACCTGCATAGAAGAAGATAGGTACAGGAGGGCTAAAGGCGTACTCCCCGCTAGAACTGGGATTCTGTTTCAGTGATAGAACAGAGGTTCGGGTTCGTCTTCAGAACAGAGCTTCACTTTCGGGGAGAATTTCGGCAGGGCCGCCGACCTTCCAGCGCATGGTTTCGACGCCGCAGTCGGCAATGACCTCTTCCACATGCTCTTCGTGTTCCGCCGTCGTGTTGACGTAGACGCTCGCGCCCGTGTCGGTGGAGAAGTAGACCGGAACGTCTTCTTTTTCGCGCAGTCGCCGCACTTCGTTGAAGATTTTGATGGTTTCCGGTTTCCAGTACACCCACCCCGCCGGGCCGGTCATGGTCGTCGCGGCGAGGGAAAGCGAGTCGTGTTCCGCCGTTTCGAAGACGCGGTCGAAGTCGCCCTCGCGCAAGGCGTCGCGCATCTCCACGAGTTGGTCGTGGATGTGCGCCAATCTGGCCTCGAACATGTGGCTGTCGGCGGCCTCGCGGTGGGCTTCCTCGGTTTCCTTGTACGCCGGAACCAGTCCGGCGACGATTCGCACGTCGTCTTCGAGCGGCGATTCGAGTCGTTCGGAACGGCAGTCCTCGTCGTTCAGTCCCATGTGCAGGTCGGAGAAGCCACCCGTCACAGCGCGCGCCGCGGAGGATGACCCGAGGCGCGCGATAGTCGAAATGTCGGGGCGCGAGAGGTCGAGTCCCGCGGCCTCCGCGCTGGCCATCGCGGCGGCGGCGAACCCGGACGAGGAAGAACCGAGGCCGACGTTCGACGGGAAACTGTTCTCGCTTTCGAGGCGGACGCGAGTGTCGATGTTCGCGAGTTCACGCACACGCGAGACGACAGTCTCGACGCGCTCCGACTTGCGGCCAGTCAGTTCCTCGCCGTCAACGACGAAGGTGTCGGAGTCGAGTGATTCGTCGAACTCAACGGTCGTTTTCGTGTGGCTTGGGGCGGTACAGACGCTGATGCTGTCATGATAGGGGTAACGCTCTTCTTCGTCGCGCATTCCGTGGTACTTGACGAGTCCCTGAATCGGGTGGGCCTTCGCGGTCGCTTTCATACGTCGATGGGTGTGTGACGGGCGTTTAAACTCTCTGGAATACGGTAAGGGGAGAACGAAGGAGAAACGTGTGGATTTGTGACCGTCTTTGCGAAAACTGTATTCAGGAGAACAGAAACCACTGCGACTGCAGAAGTCACGACTCCAAACACGCCCTCGCTCGGGCAGTCACTCGTGGCTTCACCACTCGTTCCGTTCTCGCTCGCCCGAATCCACCAGGCCGCCGGGCCGGGCGCGCCAGCGCGCCCGGCCAACCCAAGTTCGGCCTGCCGCTTTCCTGGAAACTCGCCTTCCGACAAACGAGAGCAAGCCAATCAGTCACTTGGCGGGGCCGAGGGCAGTCGCTCTCGGCCCCGCCTGCTGTTCCTGGTGTCTCAAAATCGCCGAGCGATTTTGATGGCAGGGAAGAGCTTGCCTCTTCCCGTGGCAACGGGCGAGCGAAGAGTAAGCGACTGCAAGGAGCGAATGATGAGCGAGGGCGTGACGTAGAGTCGTGATTTGCAAACGACTCGGCTACACCAACCCTGTCCCCACCAATCACAAACAAACCAGTCTCACGAGCGAGCCATCGTTTTTCTCGCAAACATCGAACGACTGAAACCCCATCCCGCTAACCACATCCCATGGGCGTCCAACTCGACACGCAAGAAGAACAGTTAGCGGAAATTCTGGAGCGACTCTACGACGAATATCCGGACGCGACCATCTCGCTCAACTTCTCGACGCGCCACGAACTGCTCATCGCGGTGATGCTCTCGGCCCAGTGTACCGACGAGCGTGTGAACAAGGAGACGGAACACCTGTTCGAAAAGTACCAGTCGGTGTCTGATTTCGCCGAGGCCGACGTGGACGAACTGGCCGAGGATTTGAACTCGATTACCTACTACAACAACAAGGCGAAGTGGATAAACAGCGCGTGCCAGACCATCATCGAGGAACACGACGGCGAGGTGCCGGACACCATGAGCGAACTCACCGACCTGACTGGCGTCGGGCGGAAGACGGCCAACGTGGTTCTTCAGCACGGCCACGACGTGGTCGAAGGAATCGTGGTCGATACGCACGTTCAACGTCTTTCGCGGCGACTGGGACTGACGGAGGAAAAGACGCCGCAGAAAATCGAAACCGACCTGATGTCGTTCGTGGACGAAGATGACTGGCAGTGGCTGACCCACCTGTTCATCAGCCATGGACGAGCAACCTGTACGGCCCGGAATCCCGACTGTGACGACTGCGTGCTGGAAGACATCTGTCCGTCTTCGAAGGTCGATAATGAGATTGACCTCGCCAGCGGCGAGGCGTGGGGATAGAACTCAGGAATCGTTTTTTGGTTTCACTTTCAGTTTACGGAGAGGGCTTATTCGAAATTAGTCAGTAATACAAACATGTTCACTCAGCAGTCTCCAACCGAAATCACGGAAGAAGGAACGTATTGGCTACGAAGTCGGGACGTAAGCGACAGTCCACGAATCGGCGGGGATGGATATTTTTCGAAGTACAGCGTGACCCACCCGGAGAATGTGACGGCCGATGACCTTCCGCCCGCGAACGGAGACGCCGTTGGAAAAATCGACCGCGAAGCACTCGAACAGGAGAAAACGATCGGAAAGTGGCAACTCACCGGCTCGGCGGAAACCATCGATGATCTGTGGCCCAAAATCGTCGTAGACGCCAGCGAGGGCGTGATTTGGGCCGCCAAGGTCATGACTGCGTTCGGTTACGAGGAACTGCCCTACGACGACTACATGATCGTCGTCTACACCCCCAACTACTTCGCAAAACACGACGTTGACCGCGTCCGGGAGCATCTCCGGGACGAACACGATGTGACACACGAACTGTTCTACAAACCGGACATCTACACAGCTAAAGGAATCGTCGCCGAGACGGCCGAGGAGTGGGAGCTTTCGATGCCCGCTCGATACCGGGCGTAGCAATGTGGCGGAAAACTCCGATTCAGAAGTAGTCGGTGTGGAGGATAAGAAACCGAGCCATGCCGAGCACCCACGTCAGAAGCCAGAAGACGATGTAGCCCGCGACACCGGCGCGAAGTCGCCAGCGCCACGAATCCATGTTTTCGTGGAGGTCGCTGATGTCCATGCCGGGATTCGGCGTGCCGTACAAATCGTGGGCGCGCTTGACCTGAAAGATTCTGACGATACCCGTGAGCGCGAGAATTAGCATCGCGTAGGCTTGCAATCCGAGGAAGGCGTGAACCGCCGCGAGGCCGCCGAACTGGCGCTCGAATCGGGGAATCATCCACACCACTGCGGGAACCGTCGTCAGCAGGAGGCCGGTAACGATGAACTTCAGATGATGCGTGAGAACGTTCCACGTCACCGTTTCGGCTTCGATAATTATCCACGCGCCGTAGAGGTAGAACGGAAGACTCGCCGTCACGACTAGCGCGACCACTGATGCAATCGCCGCGTCGCTTACCATAGTCGGTGGTTAGGCTGGGGCGCGTTAAACCGTCCGAAACGTCGGTCAGGACAGAAGATGTTTAGCCGTCGAAGCGTAACGTCCGAACAATGGCTGACTCCGACAGTGGGACGCAGGGCGCAGGGGAAGACGCGCCGGAGGAATCCCGCGAGGAACTTCGCCGCGAGGTCGATGAGAAGTACGACTTCGAGGATTTCGGCCCGGAAGATATGGCGGAGATGTCGCTCGAAGAGTGGGAGGCCGCGTTCGACCCGGATACGTGGATTACGGGCAGGGAACTGCTCGACCGGGTCGAGGCCGACCTGAAACATCGCGTCGCAATTCGGGAGGTATTCGCCGTCATCGAGCGAACTTCACACGAAGGGGAACCATTGTTGGTCGCCTATTCGGACGAAGGCTACGCCGTGGTCTATCCCGACGGAAGCGTCGAAGGGCGCGGAACCGTCCTCCGCGACGTGAAACCGACGGTTGCGCTGGCGTCGATGGAAGAGTACGACGTGCCGGAGATGCCGGAAGGCGAGCAACTGCCCCACCCCGACGAGGTACCGGAGGGGAGCGGCGAACTCGGCAACAAGTTGATGCAGACGATTGCGGCCATCCACGTCGTCGCCGGATTCGGGATGATGATTGCGTGGTTCCTCGTCTACTTCGAAATCGTTAGCGTTTCGGACAATATCCAAGACGGCGCACCACTGTTGGCACTCGTCGGCGGGGGCTTTTTCGTCTTCGGATTTTTCGTCCTGCTCATCGTGGCGAATGCCCGACTTTCCGACAGATTCCGGTCGGAAGAGTACCGAAATCGCCTGCGTTCCGCTGGCGTGGATTCCGACTATCGACCCGACTTTCTCCGGGAAGAAGAAGAGGAACGAGACGACTGAACCGGCGGGAGCAGTTCCCAAACTGTCGATGTGGGCACTCCCGGGGCATCGGTGGGTTTAAGCAAGTCCCATCCTGACCAACACATGTATGAAGAGGCGGGAATTTCTACTGGCGGCCAGCGGCGTTGCTGGCGGAACTGCCGCGGCGGCGGTACCCGCTGGTGCGCAGCAGACGACAACGTCTGGAGGTGGCAACCAGTCCGGCGGCAACGGGACTGGCGGCACCCAGACGACGACGTCAGGCGGTGGCAACCAGTCAAATGGAAACCAGTCTAGCGGCAATCAATCACAAGGAGGCGGCGGCGGTGGCGGCGGAACGGAGACGGTTATCGTCGGCCCGGGCGGCGAACTCGTGTTCGAACCGGCCGACCTCCAAATTTCACCCGGCACCACCGTCGAGTGGGTATGGGAATCCGACACGCACAACGTGATTCCGACGAGCCAACCCGACGGGGCTGGCTGGGAAGGAAGCGGCAGTGAAGGAGAGACGTTCGACACGGGTCACACGTACAGTCACACCTTCGACACCGAAGGCTCCTACGAGTACGTCTGTATTCCACACGAAACCGCTGGCATGACCGGCACAATCACGGTCGGTAGTGGTGGCGGTGGCGGTGGCGGCGGCGGTGGCTCTGCGGAAGCCGACCCGGAACACATGGGCGTGCCGTTTCAGGCACACTACGTTGGAATTGCGACGATTCTGATGATGATCATGTCGCTCATCTTTACGTTCTTCTTCCTGAAATACGGCGAATCACCACACACCAGCGGAGGGAACAGATAAATGTCCTCGTCAGGAAGCACATACGGCGACATACACCGATACGAACCGGCGCGAGAAAGCACGACGGCCGCCATCGCAATCGTCCTGTTGACGATTATCGAAGTGGTGTTCGTCGGCTTGTTCACCTACGGTCTTCTCAACGGATGGGGACTGACCGAACTCGGTAACATGTACCTTGGTGGCGTTCTCGCCGTCATCTTCGTCGACCTCGCGTTCATCCTCATGCTGTATCGCAAGGAGTTCCTCCCCGACGTGATGATCGTCAAAAAGCGTCGTCGCAAGTGGGAAGACCTCTACGTGCGTGAGGAAGAGCAGTACGGAACCGAGTCGTTCGGAGACGCATGGGAACAGTTCAAACGAGCAGTGTACCCCTACTACAAACGATAAACTATGGCAGGAGACGACAAATATCCAGAGAGCACAGGTCGCCGCCGATTCGTCAAAGGCGTCGTCGGAAGCGCGACGCTCGCCAGTGTTGGCACTGCGGGTGCCGCTTCGCTCACGACGACGACGGCTTCCGCGGGTGCCGGTGGTGGTATTACACAGTTCATGGGGATGGAAAACACGGCAGGGCCTGCACCGCGTGCAATGCCTCAAATCCCTATCGAAATAGACGACGAAGGGTATGTCAAGGGATTCTTCCCGGAAGCATCGACGCGAACGGAGCAGGGTCGAGAAATCACCGTTGCCGAGGCCGACATCGGTGGCATGACCTACTCGGCAAACTGGTTCCAGTACTGCGGCGTCCAGACCTACAAAGGCATCAAGCCGGACGCCGACATGGACAACTACTTCCGCTACAAGGAAGGCGCGAAGTACGAATGGCAGGCGAACGACGTCAACGCCGGGGACAAAGTCCACATCGACGACTTCAGCGATTACCAGTCGTGGGGCAACGGCATCGGTAAATCCGGCCTCGGTAAACCGGCGATGGTAACGTGGCGTTCACAGGACGTTCCCCCGAGCCAGACGATGACCGTCCAGCTCATTCGAAGCACGAACGTCGAACAGATGTCGGGCGAAAGTGAGTGGCTCAAAGCGAGTACCAAAGAAGGCTTCATCGCCAATCTCAACAAATGCACACACTTCTGCTGTGTGCCGATGTTCAAGGGCCTCTCAAACGCCGCGAAGTTCGGTGCCGCGGACGAGATTTACTGTCCGTGCCACCAGTCGGTGTACGACCCCTTCAGCATCGTTAGAAAATCATTCGTGGCGTTGCCACGGCCGGAGGGTGAGTAATGAGTATCGAACGCAAGGACGAACACGACCACGGTGAGTGGCTCCGTGAGAAAGAACTCACCCCCATCGAGACGACGTTCCTCACGACGCTCATCTGGATGGACAAACGGTTCCGCATCGTGGACTACCTCGAAATACTGGAGACGTTGTACTATCGCGTCAACCTCCAGATGCCAAAAAGCCACACCGAGCAGTACGGACTGGACAACAAATTCTGGTACTGGTATCCGCTGTACGCACTGGGTAGCTTCTCGACTATCGCATACGTAGTGGCCGCAGTCAGCGGTGCGCTGCTCGGGTTCTACTACTCGCCATCGACGGCGGGCGACCCCACGGCGGCGTACAACCAGTTGGCGTACATCATGGCCGACCTCAACTTCGGATTCATGCTCCGGAGTATTCACCGCTGGGCCGCACAAGTGATGGTGGCGGCGGTATTCCTTCACATGCTCCGTGTCTACTTCACGGGCGCGTACAAGGAGCCACGCGAGGTCAACTGGATTCTCGGCATCATCCTCATCAGCTTGACGATGGTGTTCGGGTACACGGGCTACCTACTCCCGTGGGACCAGTTGGCGTTCTGGGCGGGACAGATCGGCGTCGAAATGAGCCTGTCGGTGCCACTCGTCGGCGAGTGGGTTGCACAGCTCCTATTCGGCGGCTTCAGCCTGAGCCAGGCGACACTGCAACGGATGTACATCCTGCACGTGTTCTTGCTCCCGTTCGTCGTGACTACGCTCATCGCGGTACACATCGGCATCGTCTGGATGCAGGGCATCGCAGAACCACACTGATACCATGACCGACGAAAACGAACCCGAACCCCGAACCGACGGAAGCGGTACCGGCATCGTCTCGCCGGACGACGAGACTCCCTCGTGGCTTGAGCGGAAGCAGCGCACGCAGGGACTCTCCCGGCTGACATACGAATACTTCGAGCGCTCGCGCAGGGAAGACGAAGACCTGCGACAGGAATCGAGCTACGTCGAACGCGACGTGCTCGCGTTCCCGACGTGGCCCCACGAGATGATTCGTAATCTCTCGATTACGAGTTTCTTCGTCGGGATGATTCTGTTCCTCGCCGCTGCGCTCCCACCTCACCTCGGCCCACCGGCCGACCCGAGTTCGACGCCAGCGATTATCCTGCCCGACTGGTATCTGTACTGGTCGTTCGGCCTGCTGAAGCTAGGGCCACTGAACCCCGAACTCGCCATCCTCGGTGGCGACAAACTGATGGCAGACCGAACCTACGGTGTCGTCGCAAACGGCGTCGTCGTCGGTATCATCGCCATCGTACCGTTCCTGAACAAGGGGAGCGCTCGTCGACCGGTCGAACAACCGTTCTGGGCCGCGGTCGGTATGTTCGGCGTGGTCTTCTCGCTCACTATCAGCACGCTCGCCATCAAGAACCTGATGCCTATCGACTCGCACCTGCTCTTCGACTTGACGTTCCTCCTGCCCATCGCAGCAGGAACCATCACCTACGCGGTGTTGAAGTCGATGCGTGAAGGGTACATGTTCAGCCTCAACCGCCGGTACTACCGCCTGCGACCGCCGAAATAACCCGACTTTCTTTATGTCTTCACGCGACGACGAATCAGAGACTAGCTACTCGGCTTTCGACGACGAGAGCGATGGGAACGGCGAATCGAACGCGAATGAAAGTTCGACCGGTATCGCGTCCCGCGACGTCGTCGTCCCGCTACAACTGTACAAAATCGTCACCGTCTTTTCGACGATGTTCGCGGTCTTCACCGTCGTCGGTGGGTTCATCGCACTGGATTTTGCAACTAACCGGGCGAGCGCGCCGATTTCGGAGGTCAACTATCCGCTTGCGATTTTCGGACTCCTCCTCATCGTGGCGGGGACGGTCGTGTACGCGTTTTCCACTCGCTTCCGCGCTGAGGGAATGGGAAAGTCTAAAGACGACTCCGACGAACCGTCAAACAATGGCTGACGAATTCATAAAGGGACTCAGTATTGCCACCTGTGCGGGGTTCGCGTGGATGGTTCTTTCGGGCTGGTACACGACACCCGGGTTCGAAGACACGCAACTCATCGGTGAGGTTCCGACTGGCCTCGACATGTACGGTAGCCTCGCCATCATACTCCGCGAAGCGTTCTTCTGGTTCGCCATCCTCGGTATGCTGTTCTTCTGGGTCATCATCCCCGGCATTCGCCAACTTCGACTGGCACGACAGTAATCGCGGCGTCGAACCGAAAACGAACTACCAGCAAAACGCATCTACCCTTCTTTCGTCTTCTAACACGTAGCTGTTAGAGTACGCACGTAGCCATCAGTTCCAAAGAAATTGGCTCAACTCGCGCGTAAACTCGGTCTTCAGTATGGCTACTCGCCTGCGGCGTCGATTCGCGTTCCGGGCGTTTCCCCATCGAGAAACGAAGATACGTCGTCCGGGGAGAAAATCGACGCCGGAGCGCCGAGTTCGAGAAGCGAGCGAACTTTTCCGGCCATGCCGCCGGTCACGTCGGTCGATTCGCTCTCGCCGAGTACGTCCGCGACAGCTTCGTAGGCCGTGATTTCGGGGATGACCTCGTCGTTTTCGTCCAACACTCCCGGAACCGTCGAACAGAAACCAACGCGGTCGGCGTCGAGGTGGCGTGCCACCGAGACGACGAGTTCGTCGCCGCTGACGACGGTGACGCCTTCGCCCTCGTGGGCGACCACGTCGCCGTGGAGAACAGGGACGAATCCCTCTTTCAGCATCGTCTCGATTTGTTCGGTCGGGAGGGTGAGAGACGCGACTGCGTCTCTCACCGCGGCGGAGAACGGATGGACGGGAACGGCTGGAATTCCTCGGTCGTGAAGCCACGAGAGGACGAAGTTGTTCAGGGTCTTCATCGCGCCGTGGATGTCGGTGACCGCGTCGATGTCGCTACTCCCGCTCGTTTTCGACACGCCGTGTTCGCTCGCGTGGTGGTGGCCGAAACTGCCGCCGCCGTGAACCAACACGAGGTCGTCCACGCTCGCGTCGCTGATTGCATCGCTGACTTTCCCGAGGGTCTCGCCATCGAGCGTGTCGGCACGGTCTTTGTCCGTGATGACGCTTCCGCCGAGTTTGAGGACGGTGAGACTCATTCTTCGCGCACCCCCTCGGTGTCGAGTTCGGCACGGAACGCATCTTCACATCCGGGCGTAAATCGAAGTGCCGTCTCGGTTTCGTCGGTCGGGTCGAGGGCGACGATACAGCCGCCGCCACCTGCACCCGTGAGTTTCGCGCCGAGCGCGCCCGCGTCGCGGGCCGCCCAGACCATATTGTCGAGCGAGCGCGAGGAAACGCCGAGCGCTTCCAGCAGGCCGTGATTGAAGTTCATCAGCTTACCGAGCTCTTCGGTGTCTCCCTCGGTCAGCGCGCGCTCTCCTTTCCGGACGATGTCGCCGATGCTTTTCACTGTCTCCCCCGCAAACTCGTACTCATCGCGGAGCGCGCGAACGCCAGCCACGAGTTTGCCCGTATCGCCAGCACCGCCGTCGAAGCCGACGACGATGGGTAACTCCGGCGATTCGACGGCTCGACAGTCGTCTCCTTCCACGCGAACCGCGCCACCAGTTGCAGAGCAGAACGTGTCCGCACGCGAAGCCTCGCCGTCCTGTACCGCGAGTTCCGCCCGATACGCTCTGTCTGCGATTTCGTCGCTCGAAAGCGATACGCCGAGTTCGCGCGTTGCGGCGTCGATTGCGGCGACGGTCACCGCCGCGGAGGAACCGAGCCCGGCACCCAGCGGAATGTCGCTTTCGACGGTGATGTCGAAACCAGCGTCCGGCCTATCAGTCGCATTGCGGGCCTGTTCGATTGCGGCGTCGATGTAGCCGATTCCGGCCTGAACGAGCGATTCCGAGACGTTCACGTCGGGCGTTTCGTCGGTGCTGCCGCTGTATTCGACGGTGAATCCGTCGATGCTAAGGTCTGATAGATGAACACGAAGGCGGTCGTCGTCGCGTGATTCGACTGTCACCGTCGCCCGGCGCTCGATGGCACAGGGGACGGCGGGTTCGCCATACACTACGGCGTGTTCCCCGAATAGATACACCTTCCCCGGGGCGCTCGAAACGGTCATGTCGTACTCTCGGTGAGCGGGGGGTATCACTTTTTTCGAATGGATTGCGTCGCTGGTGTCCCTGCGTGCAAGAGTCAACGCATATATCGTCGGGGAGAACCATCGTCGTACTATGACTGCAACTGTGGTCGAAGTCGAAATCCCTCCAGATGAATTTGCACTACATCAGTCACTCGCCGCACTCGACGACCTGAACTTCGAAATCGAGCGCGTCGTCGCCCACGACGACGACCAAGTCATGCCGTTCGTCTGGATTAGCAGCGAGAAAAGTAGCCACGAAGAAATCCAAGCGGCGCTCGAAGACGATCCGACCGTCGAAGACATCGAACTGCTCACCGATTTAGACGACGAGTGGCTCTATCGAATGGGCTGGGTAGACCAGATAGACGCCCTTATCCAAATCCTCGTCAAAGAGGACGGAACGATTCTCGCGGCAATGGGCAACGACAACTGTTGGAATTTCCGCATCGTCTTTCCTGAACGAGATTCCCTCTCGCGTACCTACGACTACTGCGAAAATCACGGACTCACCCTCGATATTCTCAACATCTACCAGTTAGAGGACGGACGAAAGGGTCGGTTCGGACTCACGGAAGACCAGCAGGATACACTCACGCTGGCCTACGAACACGGCTACTATCAGGTTCCCCGCAAGGCGACGGCCGACGACCTCTCCGAAGAACTCGGAATCTCACACCAAGCCGTTTCCGAGCGACTCCGCCGCGGCCACGGCAGTCTCGTGGAAAACGCGCTCATCCTCGGCGAGGGTGCGGACTCATCCAAATAACGGACCGACGGAATCGGTTGGTCACTCCGGAGCAAAATATCGAATCGAAAACGCACGAAACGAGTGTTCGTGTTTGTGACACGCAATCGGATGGCCGGTTTCACGAAAATGCGCTATCGCTCGTCGATTCGACTCTTCGCGTCCGCTCATTGCTGGATCGACGACCCATTCACACACTCGGCAGTTTAGAATCCGTCTCCCACCCATCATCGTGTATCTGTCGCGGTTCGTGGTCACTGCATTGGTTGCACCATCAAGCGCTTTTACACGAGGGTACCGTCCACCGGCAGTTTTGAACGAACCCCCACCGACGAACGAGATGCCTCTCCGAGTGCTGTATCAGTACGAACAATCCGGAAAACAGCGCAGTTCGAAGTCGAAAATGCGATTAAATCTCGCTCTCGAAGTCGTCGAGCGAGTAGGCGGGTTCGGCACCGCGGCGGTCGAGCGTCTCGTTGGCCAGCAGCCAGTAGACGACCGACAGCGCCTTGCGACCTTTGTTGTTCGTCGGAACGACGAGGTCAACGTTGCTCGTGTTGTTGTTGGAGTCACACATTGCGATGACAGGGATGCCGACCGTGATGGCCTCCTTGACCGCCTGTGCGTCTCCGATTGGGTCGGTGACGACGACGACGTCGGGTTCGATGTAGCCGTCGTACTTCGGGTTCGTTAGCGTGCCCGGGATGAATCGACCCGTGCGAGCGCGTGCGCCGACCGCTTCGGCGAATTTCTCGGCTGGGAAGCGACCGTACTGGCGCGAGGACGTGACCAACATCTGTTCTGGGTTGTAGTTGGACAGGAAGTCCGCGGCCGTGCGGATTCGCTGATCGGTCTTGCTCACGTCGAGGACGTACAGGCCGTCCGTTCGAACGCGGTGGATGAACCGCTCCATGTCCTCGGTTTTCTGTTGCGTACCGATGTGGACACCAGCGCCGAGGTAGTCCTCGACGGGAATGAGAAGGTCTGCCTCCTCGTCGCCGAGCACGTCCTCGTCGAACTGCGGTTCTTCTTCGGTCTCGTCCGCCTGTGCGCCGACATCCTCGTCGGGGTCAACGTTGGGTTCCGCACCGGACTCGCCGGTCGGTTCCGCATCGACTTCCGCTTCCGCGGCGTCGAGACCGTCCGTTTCTTCTTCTACCTGTTCTGATTCGTTATCGCTCATAATCGTGATACGTTCTGCTCGATTCGGATGAGTTCGTTGAGTTTAGCGGTTCGCTCGCCGCCGACCGACCCCGTTTTGATGAACGGGGCGCCGGTCGCAACAGCGAGGTGTGCGATGGTCGTATCCTCGGTTTCGCCGCTTCGGTGGGAAATGACGGGGTCGTAGCCGTTCTCGACGGCGAGTTCGATGGCGTCGAACGCATCCGAGAGCGTGCCGATTTGGTTCGGCTTGATGAGGATGCTGTTTCCGGCATCCTGCTCGATACCGTCACCCAGTCGTTCGACGTTGGTGACGAACAGGTCGTCACCGCAGATGAGCGTCTGGTCACCGACGCGGTCGGTGAGTTCGGCGAAGCCTTCGTAGTCGTTCTCGTCCAGTGGGTCTTCGACGTAGACGAGGTCGTACTCGTCCACGAGGTCTGCGATGTACGCTATCTGCTCGTCGGTCGAGCGCGTCTGGTCGCGGTAGTGGTACTCGCCGTCCTCGTACATCTCGGCACCGGCCACGTCGAGGCCGAACCGAATGTCGAAGCCGAAGTCGTCGGAAACGGCCGAAACCGCTTCGTCCATCACTTCGAACGCTTCGTCGTCGTCGATGGACGGTGCCCACGCACCCTCGTCACCTTTTGCCGAGGGGACGCCACGCTCATCGAGAATGTTCGCGGCTTCCTGATGCACTGCGGCGTTGGCGAACACCGCGTCCTGCACGCTCGGAGCGCCGACGGGTGCCGCGAGGAACTCCTGAATCGCGGTCGCGTCCGCGGCGTGTTCGCCACCCCCGATGACGTTTCCGAGTGGCACCGGGAAGGTGTCACCGCGGAACGCACCACCGAGATGTTGATACAGCGGCGCGCCAATCACGTCAGCCGCAGCCTTCGCGGCGGCCATGCTGATTGCGACGGCGCTGTTCGCACCGATTTCCGAGAAGTTGTCCGTGCCGTCCGCCGCACGAAGGGTGGTGTCAACGTCGCGCTGGTCGCCAACGTAGACGTTCCCTTCGAGGCGTGGAACGGCGTGTTCCCGGGCCGAGGCGATTGCCTCGCCGGGGTCGAGTTCTATCGCTTCGTACTCGCCCGTGCTCGCGCCGCTCGGCGCGGCGGCACGACCGAAGCCACCGCTCTCGGTCAGCACGTCCGCCTCGACCGTCGCGTTGCCGCGCGAGTCGAGGATTCGGCGGAGTCTGACGCTTTCGATGCGCGTCATTGCTCCTCCTGACGACGCACGGAGAACGGCAGCACACCGGCGTCGTACTCTTCGGCCGCGATGAGAATCGGCTGTGACTCCTCCGTTTCGATGAGCACTGGCGCGCCGTATGACACTTGCAGCGCTCTCGCACCGAGGATTCGGGCTTTTTCGTATCGGGAGTATTGTTGTTGAGCCATTACTGGTACGGGGCGACGATGTCCACGAGGTCTTTGTGTGACACTATCATTCGACGGCAGCAGTGACGTTCGACGCCGAGTTCGTCGAGAACCTTTCCGGGGTCTTCGTTCCCCATCTGGGTTTCGGCGCGCGCCTTGTACTCCTGCCAGTGTTCACCGACGACCTTGCCGCACGTGAAACACCGGACTGGAATCATCATGGGTTAAACCACCTCAACGGTAGGACTTCTGGTAGCGGGCACGGGCACCGGGGCCGCCCCACTTTTTGGGTTCGGACTGGCGAACGTCGTTGACCAGCAGGGAACGGTCGAACTCCATGAACGCGTCACGGAGTTCTGCGTCGTTCATATGCTGGACGAGTCCGCGTGCAATCGCGGTGCGGACTGCGTCTGCCTGTCCGGTGATACCGCCGCCCGAAACGTCAACGTTGACGTCGACGGCGTCGCGCTCGTCGTTCGCGATGCGGAACGGTTCGAGCATCTTGAGTCGGGCCATCTCCGGCTCGACCAGTTCGACTGGTTTCGAGTTGATTCGCACACGACCTTCGCCCTCCGTAACCGTGGCACGGGCGATTGCCGTTTTCTTCTTTCCGCTCGTGTTCGTTACCATGTGACGTTAGCACCTAGGTATTCGCTGACTTCGCCCAGTTGGACGAAACGGATGTTCGAGAGTCGGTCCAGCGACGTTCCATCGAGGATTTCGCCATCCTCGTCGTATGGGTTGCCGACGTAGACACGAATGTTCTCGAAAGCCTCCCGGCCGCGCGACTTCTTGTACGGAAGCATGCCGCGAATCGAGCGCTTTGCTATCATGTCCGGTCGCTTCGGGTAGTACGGACCTTGGTCGGAGCTGAGGTTGAACCTCGTCTCGAACTTGTCCAGTATGTCCTGTTTGCCACCGGTGATGATAGCTTCCTCGGCGTTGACGACGGCGACTCGCTCGCCGTCCATTGCCTTCTGTGCGACCTTGCTCGCCACGCGACCGAGAATGCAGTCGCGGGCGTCAACGATGACATCAGCGTCATACTCTGCGATACTCATCGAATCACTCGCACGTTAGCGCCGTTGGGGTTCTGTTCAATTGCCTGTTCGAGTTGGATCGGATCGCCGTTTGCCTGCTCTATCTTCGTCTCCGCGGTCGATGAGAAATCGACTGCGGCAACAGTGACGTTCTTTTGCAGGACACCGCTTCCGAGAACCTTACCGGGTACGATGACGGTTTCGTCTTCCTGTGCGTATCGTTCGATACGGCCCAGGTTAACCTCCGCGTGCGTACTCCGTGGTTTCTCGAGGCGGGTCGCAACGTCGTTCCACACGTCGGTTTCTTCGCTGCGCGAAACCGACTTGAGTTCGGCGATGAGACTACTAAGCCTCGGGTTAGTTTTACTCATGCTACTTCCTCCAAGTACTGAGAACTGAAGTGCAGGGAGCAGGATTTGAACCTGCGGACTCCTACGAGACAGCGCCCTGAACGCTGCGCCGTTGGCCAGACTTGGCTATCCCTGCACGTTGAGAATACGTGCGCGCCCTCGTGGGCATCACACAGTTGTCCGCGGCCCTTAAAACCACTTTCGGTTGGCCGATTCCGAGAGTCGACACTCTCCGTCGAATCGGCGAACGCGTCAGGGGTGTTCCAAGGGCCTGTCATTGTTATAGTTGAATTGCCTGTTCGAGTTCGTCCGCGCGTTCGACCAACGAATCGACCGCCTGCGTGACCAACTCTTCGACGGTAAACGAACCGTCGCTTTCGACGTCGAACACGAATGCGTTCGGAACGTCGTGAACCTCGACCTCCTTTCCGGGGAACCGGTTAGTCAGGTCGTGGTCGAACGATTCCGTCGGAACGAGTTCACCATCGTCTTCGATGATGCCGCGGAGAATCTGGGGTTCTTCTTCTCCGAACTCGTCCCGGTCGCCGACGACTTCGACGCGTTGCAGGTGACGGTAGCCGACCGCGACGCCACCTTGATGCCGTGCGTGTTCCTTCCCCGTCCCGATGACTGCGTCAGCCTCCAGTTCAAGGCGCTGACTGTCCTTCAGGTCGATAATCGGAACGTTGTCCTCGGCGGGTTGTACCATCTCATCGGAACTGATGAGGTCGCCGGAGAACGCGGTTCCCGGCCCGGAAACGTCGAGGCTGAGCGTTACGGTGTCGCCCTCCTCGAACTCGCCGGGCGGCGTGGTTAGCGGAACCAAGCCGAGACGCAGTCCAATCTGCTCGTCGAACATCACCGAGGAGTTCTCGATGACGCGGAGCGTCTCGATGGACAGCGTCGGAACGTCCGCAATCATGGCCCGGCGGATACCGTTGGCGAACGCCGGGGTGACGTTGCGAACGAGGAACCGCGCCTTGCGTTCGTCGCCGTCGATGAACTCTACGTCGAAGTCTTCGGTCATATGTTAGAATCCACTACCTTTCGGTGCGCGGGTACCGTCGTGCGGAATCGGCGTTACGTCCTCGATGCGGCCGATTTCGATTCCGGCACGAGCGAGTGCGCGAATCGTCGCCTGCGCACCCGGTCCCGGGTTCTGCTGGAGATTGCCACCGGGGCCTCGCACGCGGACGTGCAGGCCGTCGATGCCAGCGGCTTTGACTTCGTCCGCGACCGTTTCGGCCATCTGCATGGCCGCGTACGGCGAGGACTCGTCTCGATTCTGTTTCACGACCGTCCCACCGGAGGACTTCGCAATCGTCTCGGCACCGGTGAGGTCGGTAATCGTGATAATCGTGTTGTTGAACGATGCGTGTACGTGGGCGATTCCCCACTTTTCGTCGTTGTCGTTCATTCGTTACCCTCCGCGCGTTCTGGATGAAGTTCGTCTGCAAGCGGGCTGTTCTCGTCGAAGGCGACGCTGCCTTCCTCGACGATTTCGACCTTGTACGACGGAATCGACACGCGTCGGTCGTCCACCGTAACGTGGCCGTGGGTGATGAACTGGCGCGCCTGCTGTGGCGTGTTTGCCAGTCCTTTCCGGTAGGCAACGGTTTGGAGACGTCGCTCAAGCACGTCCGTAATTTCGAGGAGCAGAACGTCGCCGAGTTCGTCGCCGTCGTCGAGGACGCCGATTCGCTTCAGGCGCGAGAGGAACTCGCCACCGTCTGCGGATTCGTCGCCCGTGATGTTGCCGAGCAGTCGTCGGGCCTCACGGCGGTAGCTGCGGAGTTCACTCTGGGCGCGCCAGAGCTCTTCCTTGTTCTTCAGGCCGTATCGGTCCATCAGACCGCGTTCTTCGCCGATTCGCTCGCCCTGGAACGGGTGATTCGGCGTCTCGTAGAATTTGGTGTTCTCACCGGGGAGCGACATTATTCTTCGTCACCCTCCGCGGCGGCTTCTTCCTTGATAGCTTCGACGTTCACGCCAATCGTACCCTCTGTACGACCAGTGGACTTGGTTCGCTGTCCGCGAACTTTCTGTCCGCGCTTGTGTCGAATGCCTTTGTAGGAGCTAATCATCTTCATCCGGTTGATGTCCTGTCGCCGCGACATGGACAGGTCGTTACCGGTTTCGTGGGTTGTCTCGCCGGAGAAGTATCCGTCTCGGTGGTTTGCGAGCCACCCGGGAACTTCGTCGGCGTAATTTTCCACGGCCTCGACGACGCTCTGAATGTCGTCCTCGTCGAGTCGACCGAACGTCGCGGTTCGGTCGATGCCCGCCTTCTCGGCGAGCAGTCGTGCCGTGCGACGACCGATTCCGTTCATATCGGAAAGCGACCGCTCTACGGACTTCGTCCCATCGAGGTCTGTTTGCCCGATGCGGACGAAGTACCGAAGGTCGTCGTCTTCGTCCTGTGGTTGTTCCGTACTCATGGTTATAGGTTTGGAGCGTCGAGGGAGGGATTCGAACCCTCGAGGCTTGACGCCACAGAGTTAGCAACCCTGCGCCGTGGGCCAGACTAGGCTACCTCGACACGCGTTCATATGTTCGCCCTTCCGGACTCGGGACGCGTGTCCCTACAGGTGTCTGCAACTCAACGTACCGGTGGTTACTATTTAAACGCAACGAATGTCTCTCGAACTGCACGATACGCCGCCGCAAGGCCCACCGAGATGAGGTACATTCCGACGAAAAACGGTGCCCAGAACACCCATAGCTCGAAGGTCGGAAAGAGGTAGCTTCCGAAGGAGCTTCCGAGCGTCAGAATCAAATACCCCGGCAGGGCGATTGGCGTCATAAATCGGGTATCCAACGCACCGACGACGACTGGAACGACCAACAGCAGATACCAACCCCACACTGCCCGCCCCGCCAAAATTTTGCTAACGTTTATCCGTCGATTCTCCGAGTTCATCGCCCTTCCCTCCGCTCGATTTCGTGCCGGGAAAGTAAATCTTCGGTGGCTTTCTTCGTCCAGCGAACTCTCGTTTCGGTGTCGACGAAAAATTCCGTCGTCTCGAAGATGTATCCCGGTCTGCTCAAATCGCCCGCAACTTTGTGAACGAGCATGGAACTCGTCCCCGTTATCTCACCACCACGACGAAACGCGTGGAGCGGCATCGACCACGGGACGACCGATTCGTTCAGATACTCCGTCGTCTGCTTCGCATACTCGCTCGCCTTTCCTGCATCCGTCGGCCAAATAACTTGCCCGACCGACGATTCGTGATAGCCGTAAATTCCGACCGAGCGGTGCAAATCCAGCACGACATCAGGGTCGTGACGGGAAACCACGTCCCAGATTGCCCGTGCGAGTTCCGTTTCAGGTTCTTCACCGGGTGGGAACTGCCGGTTCAAATCGCCGTTTTCCCCCTCGCGACTGTTCGCTCGAATCGCCACTTGATTCGCTTTCGGGAGGACGACGAGCGTCCCACCTGCAATTTGCCACTCCGCGATGTCGGTTGCGGCGCGGTAGCCGCTTTCTTCATCACCGTGCATTCCGCCGACGACCAGCGCCGTCGGGCCGTTTCCTTCCTCCCGGACGAACACGTCTGTCGCGTGTTCTGTTCCAGACAGAATCGTGTACGCGGGTTCTGCCGCGGTCTGACTCGCCCGACCACCGCCAACCATCGAAACGCTCGCTCCAGCGATAGAAAGCCCACCGACTTTCGTCAAAAATGCCCGTCGTCGCATACGAGAAGGCGAGTAGCCAGTCCGTATTAACTTTGTTACCGCTCGGGCGAAATTCGTTCGACGGCCGTGGAACGAATTTCAGGAACGATACTGAGCGATTCGAATGTCTGACTCTGGCGTCGATGATGCCTGTTCAGGCGTCGATGTACCGGTCATTTATTTCCCACTCGCCATTGCCGTTTCGAATCATATACTCGCCGTAGTACGGCACTCGATTTGCGACCGTTTCCCGGAACGTTTCCCTGATTTCGGGCTTGGTCATTTCGCCCATCGATCGCAGGTCATCGTTGCGGTTCAGACATCCCTTGAGGTATCCTTCGTGCGTCACGCGCACGCGATGGCAGTTAGAACAGAAGCTCGGATTCTCGACCGGGTCAACGATTTCTACCATTCCGCCGTTTATCCAGTACCGCTTTCGCCCGTGCATTTCGCGGATTTCGATTTCGTCGGCCTGTTCTTTGAGCCAATCGTGAACGCGTTGGATGTCGATTGCCCACTCCGGTTTTCCCGTCAACTCGGGCATGTACTCGATGAGTTGCAGTTGGAGGCCGTCGTTTTCCGCAACGTGATCTACCATCTGCGGAACGTACCCTGCCGTCGCCTCGAACACGACCATGTTGAGCTTTACCGGGTCGAGTCCGACGTCGAGGGCGGTTTCGACACCTTCCATCACTTTGTCGTAGGCTCCGCTCTTCGTCACTTCTGCGAAGGCTTTCGGGTCGAGCGCGTCCTGCGAGACGTTCACTCGCGATAGTCCTGCCTCGCGGAGTTCCTCCGCTCGGCCCGGGAGGAACGTTCCGTTCGTCGTCAGGGACGTTTCCATCCCATCCGGCGTCCGGCGGATTATTTCCTCCAAATCCTGCCGGAGCATCGGTTCTCCACCCGTAAACTTCACTTTCTGCACGTCGAACTCGCGGGCCACTTCCAGAAACCGAACCACGTCGTCGGCGCTCATTTCGTCGTCCTGTGGATCCATCGGGCCTCGCGTGTCCCCAAGCCCCTCGTTGTGACAGTAGACGCAGTCGAAATTGCACCGATCGGTGAGAGAGATTCGTACCCCCGTGACCTCGCGCTCGAACGAATCTTCGAGCATTATCCGTACCTTTCGGACGAGCATTATTAAACTCGTGGGAGTCAGCAACACGGATGTAACCAGATTGGGTTACTCTATCGTCCAAAAGAAACTGACCTCAGTAACGAAACGAAAGTCCGAATCAAATTCCAGCATTCACAGGGTTACCCAGTTCACAAGCCTTATCGACAGGTCACACCCTAGCCGAAAGCATGGACGAAGCTGACGTTCGAGATCACCTTCGAACCGTCGAAGACCCCGACCTCGGCGAGGACATCGTTTCGCTTGGACTCGTCAACGACATCTCTGTCGATGGCGACACCGCACAAATTTCGCTCGCCCTCGGGGCACCGTATGCACCCCACGAAACCGAAATCGCAAATCGCGTCCGTGAGGTACTCAGCAATGAGGGCATCAACGCCGAACTCTCCGCTCGCGTCGATAGCCAGCACTCCCCAGAAGAACAGGTTTTGCCCGGCGTGAAAAACATCATCGCCGTCGCCTCCGGAAAGGGTGGCGTCGGCAAGAGTACCGTCGCAGTCAACCTTGCCGCTGGACTCTCCAAACTTGGTGCCCGCGTCGGCTTGTTCGACGCCGACGTGTACGGCCCGAACGTTCCACGGATGGTCGCCGCCGACCAGCGACCACAGGCAACCGAGGAAGGCAAACTCGTCCCGCCGGAGAAGTTCGGCGTGAAACTGATGAGCATGGCATTCCTCGTCGGCGAAGACGACCCCGTTATCTGGCGCGGCCCGATGGTTCACAAGGTTCTCACCCAACTTTGGGAGGACGTAGAGTGGGGCCAACTCGACTACATGGTCGTTGACCTTCCACCGGGAACCGGCGACACGCAACTCACCCTCCTCCAGAGCGTCCCCGTCACTGGGGCAGTTATCGTCACGACGCCACAGCAAGTCGCGCTCGATGATGCACAGAAGGGACTCCAGATGTTTGGCAAACACGAAACCCCCGTCCTCGGCATTGCCGAAAACATGAGTTCGTTCGTCTGCCCCGACTGTGGCGGCGAACACGACATCTTCGGACACGGTGGCGGTGCGGCGTTCGCCGAAGAGCAGGATATGCCGTTCCTCGGCGGTGTCCCCCTCGACCCTGACGTTCGAACCGGTGGCGACGAGGGAACCCCAATCGTCCTCGACGAAGACAGCGAAACCGGAGACGCGTTCCGCATCTTGACTGAAAACGTCGCCAACAACGTCGGGATTATCAACCGGCGCAAGCAAAAGCAGAAATAACACATGTCCGGCGAAACTGAGACATTCGAACCGAACCCGGAACGAGTCGAAATCCTCAGAGAAATTGCGGACGACATCCGCGGCGAGAGCAGCGAGAGCAAACTCGTCGCCGCGATTCTCTACCGAATCAGCGACCTCTACGACCCAAATGAGGAGACTTCCCCGAAAGACATCTATATCAACATGCGCGAAATCATTCGGACGAAAGACGCCGGTGGGAAGGGTTCGTGAGCCAGAAAACAGATCGCTTCACCGCAATCGACGAATAACGACGAAGACACCGAACAGGGAAAATACGAGATAGGCGAGCGGAATTCCCTCGATTTCGTGTCCCCCGCTGAGCTTTTCACCGAAACTCGGCGCGTGGGTTTTGTTCTTGTACTTGTAGTGGCTGTCCATCCAGGTGGGCCGCACCGGTTCGAACGATTCGTTCCACGTTTCGGTTTGTTCACCTGCCGTTCCGACGAATCCCATCTGGTCGAGACCGCCGTCCGATTCCGTGAGGTTCCCCGAGTACAATCGTGCTTCACCCGCTATTTCTTGTCCATCTTCGTCCAACAATTCGACTTTTATCGTTCGCGTTCCACCCGGTCGGATGGATGCGGGGTAGAAGCTTCCTTCTGTACCGAGTGTATGAACGAACAGTTTCGAGGAGTACGTTTGAATCGACGGGTTCGCAAGCGTAACGTATGCGACTGCGGACTGCTCTCCATCTATCGTTCCGTTGGCGACGGTGACGTTTTTGATGTACGGCGTTAGAACTTCTGGAGAGTCCGAGGCATCGATCTCTTTGGTAAAGTTGTAGGTCGTGTTGTCACCGAATGTTGAGACGAAGACCGAGTGATTGTCTTGGAAGGCGTATAGTCCTTGAGTGATGTTGACTTCTTTTCTGAAGGATTCTCCAGGGCGAAGACTAGACATTCTAGCATATGCTTTGTAACTATTTATTGTGATTACAGCACCCGTACTTTCTACATATTCCGAAGTAGGATTACTAACAACCAAATCTACCGTTTCATTCTCAAAGTGAGATTTGATACATACTCCTTGGAATGATTCGATAACTCTTGTCTCACCTTGTTTTGAAACAGGGCAATCAGATGCATCCGAACCGTTTGTATCGGCACTTGCCACGGAAACGGCCGCCGAAGACAAGACGATGAGAACGACAAAGACGAGTGATACTGTTCTGCTCACACAACCGTTTTCTACCTTACTAATATTTAAATATAATGTGTTACATTATACAGTGTAATTTATTCTTGCAACCTTCTTCTGCTTCCCCGTTCTGATTTCGGAGTCTGTTCTTGATTTCTGCTGTACTTACCAGACCGGAATACGACTTGTCCACGGTTTTCGTTCCAGTAGTTTCGTTTTTCACCGTTTCTCCGACAACGTACTGTTGAGTCACATCGACATCCGCAGTTACGTAGGTGTCGAGGACTGTATCTCCCTCAAAGTGAATATCGACAGTGGTAGTTTTACTCCCCGTCTGTTCTTGCATATCCCATTTGAGGTTTGGCCCATACTTCCCGATTCGCCAGTTGTCCGCCGATATGAGCGATTCGACGTCCATCCGGTCTGTCGTGGTCATTCTTTCTTGCCACGCGTACTTTGCGTCACTAACTTTCTCGCGAGTTTTCACTTCGTATGTGTGAACAACATCCGTGTACTCTTCTTGATACTCGTACAGATACTGGGTCTTGTATTCGGCATCACTAACTTTCACTTTCCTCTGATCTCCGGTAGACCAGTGATCCCATCCGAGTCTCTGAGGTGCCCAATACGTTTCCGTTCGGGTAACTGTGTAGGTGTACTCCTCTGTCGTTGTATATGTTCTTTCCACAGTCGTCGTGTATGTGTAGGTTTTCGGAACTTCGAAGCAAATTCCTTCGAATCCACATTTCATGACGTACATCGTGTCCGTCTTGGTTACTTCGACTTCTCTCGTCTTCGTAACTGTTCTCGTTCCCGTTTTTTCGACATCGTATTCATATGCGTACTCTTTTTGGGTTTGATACCGCGCTGGTTCCGTTTCTACTCGACGAGTCTCATCGAGGAACGTTCCATCACCGGTTTTCGAATCTCGCCATTCCCGTTCGGTTCTCGTCTGTGTTCGTTTCTCGCTTTCGCGGCCACCAGACCACCAGTCAGAATGGGTTTGGAGGAATGCAGAGTGCAGAAGCTTTGTCGAGAACGTTTTCGATTTGATTTCGTACTGGGCATCTTGAACCTTGACACGCTCTTCGAGCGTATATTCGAAACCATCGCGCTCGGTATCCACGACTGAGTATCCATCCGCGAGATAGTCATCACGTTCGTCCGCTGACGTAGCGCGCGCCCAATTGTACGTCGATCTTTCTACTTTGTATTTAGTGTCTTTGATGGAAATATTCGTCCAAACTGTTCCGTACTGTCTGTATATCTCTAGATCTGGTATGGATGTTTCTTCGTATGTCGCCACTTTCTTCTCGTTATACACCCGAAGTTTTGGCTTCTCCGGCGTGTTTGCCAATTCAGACGCTTCGATTTCGATGATACCAATGTATCTTCTCGGGTCATCCATCTGTGGCGTGTGACCGGATTTCGACACTATTTGTTCCTCCCATTTAACGACGTTTCCACTGACTCCTACCGGAGTAACACCTAATTCAAATTGGTCGTGATAGGTGTTCTTGGTAAATCTGTATGGTTCCGTGGTAACACGAAGACGCACAGTGTCGTTCGGTTTGTATGGACCTTCCGAGAGAACTTTTACCTCATCGATTTCAGGAGAGTATTCTTCAAGATAGTTGAACTCTTTTGAGGTCGTTAGCTCGTATCTGTCTTCGAGTTTCAATCTGGCAAGTTCGACTGAGCGGAACTTCCCCGTTTTGTTATCTGGCGTGATTGGTTCTGCACCGAACTTCCAAATGTATTTGAGTTTTGTTCCATCTGGATCAAATGAATCACCTGCGTCTACAACGATTCCCCAACTAGGTCCCTTGTAACCGCTTGTTCCGTCGTTTATTACATCTACTCGGAGTTCTGGGGGACTGGGTTTTATTCGCAATTTGGAATCAACAATATTAGCATGATTATTTAATTTAATCAATCTGGTAATATTATATGTTCCTGGTGACTGACCAACCCAATACGAATCTAATACTATTTGGTTATTCAGTACCTGTTTATTTGAGGATACTCTTTCAATACCGTTTCTCATTCCTACAGAAGCTACTTCCACATCATCCGGATCAACCCCATTCAAATCGATTTTCACTACGTGGTGCGCAGTGTATCGCTCGGAGTCAATCCGCTCGTGATAGGAGTCCACTGGGCCGTTGACGAACCCTGATTCGATGATTTCCGGTTCCTTTGTCGGTGTGACCTCCTTTTCCAGCACGTTGGTCTGTCCACGAGCATCGACCGCAGTGACAGTTAGCGCGCACGTTTCACCAGAGTCGAAATCGGAGTAGTCGAACGACGACACCTGTCGGCGTTGCATCGCTCCGGGCGTTCCGTCCATCTGTAAGCGACCGATAGCGGTTCCGTCAAGCCGAACCGTTATCGAGCGTAGATTCTCGTATTTATCAGTCGCAACCGCACTACCGGAAACCGCTGTGTAGCTATCGAGGGACGACAGTTCGACCACCGGTTTCGGGTCGGCGACGACCGTGGTTGACCCATCCGAAAACCGAGCCACGTCACGCGAGCTATCGACATACGTAACGATAGCGTAGAGTGTGTGGTCGCCGGGTTCCCAGTTCGTTGCCAACGTTTGTCCGCTTCCAAGGGTACTTGCATCCCCAACCCATCTGATGGTGTCTATTTGGCTCGAACTTGCGGTTGACTGCAAACTGTAGCTTCCGCGAAGCGGCGTCGAACCGGTAACGACGTCGTCTCCGCCAATCGTCGAAGCGTACTGGTCTGCAAGTGTGTTTTCGGAGGGTGCAGTCCGAGCAGGCTGAACCGCAATTTCAAACGAATCGGATGCGGTTTGTCCATCTGAATCGGACACTGTCGCGGTGATCGTTCGTGACCCGGCGTTCGCAAACGTTTGGGTAATCGTATCGGATGAGTCGATGTTCGATAGCGACTGCGTTTCGACCGTTTCGCCGTCAACTGACCATACGATTCGGTGTAGCGGTGCGGCACCGGTCTGAATGTCTGCGGAGTACACGGACTGTTCGCCGACACGAGGTTGCTGTGGCCCGGAGACACTTACTTCTGGTTTTTCACCCGGTGATACGGAAACGTATAGTGTGTCTCGGCTGCTTGCCCCGTCTTCGTCTGTTGCGGTTAGAGACACGGTATAGGTTCCTACCGAGTTCGGGCGGAATCGTGTTCGCGGACAGGTTTCACAGTCGGGTGTCCTCGTCGTTCCGTCGGGCATCGTTATCGACCATTCGTATCGTTCGATTTCCCCGTCAGGGTCGTAGGAACCCTGCGCGTTGAGAAGAACTGTTGCGCCTCGTGTAACGCTCTGGTCGAGTCCAGCGTCTGCGAGTGGCGATTCGTTCGCCGTCGTTGTTGGCGGAACGAGCGATGTAGTGAGGAGAAGTATGAGTACACCTGAAACGGCTCGATTCATGAGGTTAGCGGGTCTTGTTTCTTTTCACTTTAAAAAGTTACTTGATAAGTTTGCTAAAAAAGAGGGTGTGCCAGTTGAATCTATATTTCAGTGTAAAAATGCAAGTGTGGTGGAGACAGAATAGTGGGATAGCCGATATTTGACTATACAAAAACAAAACAGTTCTGGAGAATTATTAATTAAGAATATGCACTTATCTATCGTTTGTTCTCAAGAGATTGTATGCACGTTCGTAGTCATCTATTCTCCACTCAAACTCCGAAACCAGTAGCGAGACGCCATCTATCACAATAGTTCCTTGCTAATCTATGGCAAAGGCTTTACCACCTTGCCGCGCAACTGTTATTCACTAGGCCAGGGAGGCCAGGAGCTACACTTATGACGGATGACGAACTAATCTGGCGAATCGCAGGGGGTTCCGGGGACGGAATCGACTCGACGAGTCAGAACTTCGCAAAAGCCCTGATGCGGTCGGGGCTGGACGTATTCACGCATCGACACTATCCGTCGCGCATTCGCGGTGGCCACACGTACGTGGAGATTCGCGCGTCGGATGAGGAAGTAAAATCGCGGGGGGACAACTACAACTTCCTCCTCGCACTGGGTGACAGTTTCGCTCGAAACCCACAGGAAGAAGCCTACTACGGCGACGAGGAAATCAAGCCCCTAACGGAGAACTTGGACGAACTCCGTGAAGGCGGAGTCATCATTTACGACTCCGGACTGCTCGACACGGACGACGTTCCGAACTTCGATCAGCGCGTCGAGGAGAACGACTGGCACGTCTTCGACCTAGACCTTCGCGGTCTGGCCAAGGAGTACGGCCGTGAAATCATGCGAAACACGGCCGGTATCGGCGCGACCTGCGCCATCATCGGCCTCGAACTCGACGTGGTCGAGGAACTGATGACCGACGCCATGCCGGAGAAAATCCTCGAACCTAACCTCGAAATCCTTC
This sequence comes from Haladaptatus cibarius D43, assembly GCF_000710615.1. Classification (NCBI taxonomy): domain Archaea; kingdom Methanobacteriati; phylum Methanobacteriota; class Halobacteria; order Halobacteriales; family Haladaptataceae; genus Haladaptatus; species Haladaptatus cibarius. The sequence goes on from NZ_JDTH01000002.1 coordinate 888,980, forward strand.
GTGAGTCCTACGAGGATGTCAAGGAGAACTACGACACCGACGTTGGCGTGACGGTTCCCGAGAGCGAGCACGAGGAAGAACCCGTGCTCATTTCCGGCAGTCACGGTATCGCATACGGTGCCATGGACGAAGGGTGCCGGTTCATCGCTGGATACCCCATGACGCCGTGGACAGACGTGTTCACAATCATGACCCAGCACCTCCCCGACCTCGGTGGAATTTCCGAACAGGTCGAGGACGAAATCGCCGCCGCCGCGCTCGCAATCGGTGCGAGTCACGCAGGAGCAAAGGCGATGAGTGGGTCGTCCGGTGGCGGATTCGCGCTGATGTCCGAACCGCTCGGACTGGCCGAAATCACCGAAACGCCGCTCGTTCTCGTCGAATCGATGCGCGCAGGGCCTTCGACGGGAATGCCGACGAAACCGGAACAGGGAGACTTGGAACACGTCCTGTACACGAGTCAGGGCGACTCGAACCGCGTCGTCTTCGCGCCAGGTGACGCGCGCGAATCGTACATCCAGACGCGAAAGGCGTTCGAACTCGCCTACAACTACCAGATTCCAACAATCGTCCTCTACGACCAGAAACTCTCGGGTGGACACCAGACGGTGCCGGAATCGGTCTTCGACGAGGAACCGAACCCGGACATCGGAAAGGTCGTCACAGAAGAGGAAATCGAGGAAGGAGAACGCCTCGCCGGTCGATTCAAGCGATATCGCTACGACGGCGAAGACGGCGTCAGCCCACGCTCCCTGCCGGGACAGAAGGGCGGCAACTACCTCGCCTCCGGTAACGAACACAACGAGGCCGGACACATCAGCGAGGACGCGGACAACCGCGTCACGCAGATGGATCGACGGATGTCCAAACTCGACGCCATCCGCGACGAACTCGACGCGATGGACGAGTCCCACCAGACCGTGTACGGCGACGAGGATGCCGACTACGCTATCCTCAACTTCGGTAGCACGAAAGGCGCTGTCGAGGAAGCCGTGGACGTGCTGAACGACGACGGCCACTCGGTCAAGGCCATGAACGTCAGCGACATGCTTCCGTTCCCGAAAGGCGAAGTCAATTCGTTCCTCGAAGATGTGGACGAGGCGCTTGTCGTCGAGATGAACGCCACGGCGCAGTTCCGTCGCCACATTCAGGGCGAAACCGGTCGCCACGGCGACATTCTGTACAGCCTGCTGAAATACGACGGTAACCCGTTCGAGCCAGCCGACATCGTGGACGGTTTCGAGTCGCAACTCGACGGCAGTGCCGAGCCAGCACACAACACGCGGATTGAATCCGCACGGGGTGACTGAAATGAGTGTATTCAACGCAATCGACGAAGAACGAGACATCGACGTGAACGAGTTCACGCCCAGCCTCGAACCACAGGCGACGTGGTGCCCGGGCTGTGGTGACTTCGGCGTCCTCAAGGCGCTGAAACAGGCCATGCCTGAAGTCGGTCGAACACCGGACGAGACGCTTCTCGTCACCGGTATCGGCTGTTCCGGGAAGCTGTCCAGCTACTTCCAGAGCTACGGCTTCCACTCGATTCACGGGCGTTCCCTGCCGGTCGCACGCGCGGCCAAACTCGCCAACCCTGACCTCGAAGTCATCGCCGCAGGCGGTGACGGTGACGGGTACGGCATCGGTGGCAACCACTTCATGCACACCGCCCGCGAGAATCATGACATGACCTACATCGTCTTCGACAACGAAATCTTCGGCCTGACGAAGGGGCAGACCTCGCCCACGTCGCCGAAGGGACACAAATCGAAGACGCAACCGCACGGCAGTGCGAAAAGTCCGATTCGACCGCTGTCGCTCGCGCTCACCTCGGGTGCAAGCTACGTCGCCCGAACCGCGGCGGTCAACCCGAATCAGGCGAAAGAAATCCTCGCGGAAGCGATGGAACACGACGGGTTCGCACACGTGGACTTCCTCACGCAGTGCCCGACGTGGAACAAGGACGCAAAGCAGTACGTCCCGTACATCGACGTGCAGGACAGCGACGACTACGACTTCGACGTTCACGACCGACGTGAAGCGGCCGAAGCGATGCAGGAAGCCGAAGAGTCGCTCTACGATGGACAGGTGCTGACTGGCCGGTTCTACATCGACGAAGACCGACCGTCCTACCAGCAGGAAAAGCAGTCGACTGGCGACATGCCGGAGACGCCGCTCGCGGAGCGGTACTTCGACGACGACTACGAGTGGGAGCGAAGCTACGACCTGCTCGACCGTCACAAATAATCTCGTTTCACCGCTTCCGTCGCTTCGACTAACCTTTTCGCGGCTGGCAATGTGTTTTCCACTTCGCAAGGTATTTTTTCCTGTGAGTGAAACATCCTGATAACATGAGTACTGAATCGACAGAAGACCGAATCCTTCAGGTGTTAGAGAGCGATGCGCAGGCGTCGTACTCCGAAATCGCGAACCGCGCGGGGGTTTCGAAACCGACGGTTCGAAAGTATATCGAGAAGTTAGAGGACGAAGGCGTTATCGTCGGCTACTCGGCGGAAATCGACCCGAAGAAGCTTTCGAGCCAAAGTATCGCACTCGTCGGAATCGACGTAGAAAGCGAACGCTACGTAAAAGCGACACGGTTGCTCAAGGAGCTATCGGACATCGAAACGCTGTACACGTGCAGCGGCGACCACATGCTGATGGCGGAAGTTCGCGCGCCGAACGGTGACGCGGTCGGCGATGTCATCAGCGACGAAATCCTCTCCATCGACGGCGTTTCCGCGGCACATCCATCGTTCCTCCAAGAGCGTCTCAAATAGGTCGATTTACGGAAGCCGATTCACGAAAGTTGTATCGAAGGTAGCCCCCGTTCTATTTCCTCGCCAGTATCTATTTCCGTTAGTGCAGACGGCGGCTCGGGTCGTTCGGCGTTCTCCTCGGTCGAAACGAGTTGCAGATGCCACCAGCCAACGTCGTGCCACGCACCGTGTTTGTAGCCGACGGCTTCGTAGGTGCCGACTTGCTCGAACCCGAGCGATTCGTGGAGACTGACGCTGGCCGGATTCGGAAGCGCGATTCCGGCGTAGGCGTTGTAAAATCCCTGTTTTCTGAGGAGTGCGAACAGCGATTCGTACAGTCCACGCCCAATTCCAGAGCGACGATAGGAGTCGTGGACGTACACGGATACGTCCACCGACCACTGGTAGGCCTCGCGTGTGCGATGATTTGTTGCGTAAGCATAGCCGCAAATATCGCCTTCGTGTTCGCAGACCAACCACGGATAGTTCGGGAGCGTGTTCCGGATCCGGCTTGCCATCTCTTTTTCGTTCGGTGGGGTCGTTTCGAACGAGATGATAGTATCGCGGACGATGGGTGCGTAGATAGACGTGATTTGTGGGGCGTCGTCCACCTCTGCGCGACGAATGGTCGGCATCGTCTTGGGATATGTGATTCGTTGTGATAAACTATATAGACATAACTCTTGGCGTATCTCGAATCGGTGAACTCTGCCCTCTATTTTTCCCTGGCCGAGCAAATGAAGATGATTGCGACCACATATCCGATAATGGCAACGTACCAGCGTGAGGTGTGGGTTGATGCGCCGTTCGACGACGTGTGGAAGTTTTACTCCACCACAGACGGATTGGAGGCACTTACCCCCGAGTGGATGAACCTCCGCGTCGAAGGCATAAAAGGGCCGGACGGTGACCCAAACCCAGACGTGTTGGAGACGGGGACCCAGATTCGGTTGTCGCTCCTACCGTTCGGCGTTGGGCCACGACAGCGATGGATTTCGACGATTGTGCGACGGGAGGAAAAAGACGGGGCCGCCATGTTCGAGGACGAAATGAGAAACGGCCCGTTTCCGGAGTGGACGCACATCCATCAGTTCTATGCGGGAGACGGACGGACGCTCGTACGTGACAAAGTAAAATACCGGTTCCCGGCGCTCGGCGAAACGGGAAGTCCACTCGCCAAAGTCGGCTTCGAACCCATGTTTCGGTACCGCCACGAGAAGACGAAGAAACTGCTGGAGTGACGAGATTTATATCGAATAGTGTGCTATCAGATAGCGCATGCCAGACGTAGCCATCATCGGCGGCGGTCCCGCCGGACTGAGTGCCGCACTGTTCACTGCGAAAAACGGCCTCGACACGGTCGTCTTCGATACGGACGAAACTGCGATGCACGCCGCCCACCTGTGGAACTATCTGGGCATCAAAAGCATCGACGGCAGTGAATACATGGGAATCGCACGCGAGCAGGTGGACGAACAGGGTGCGGAACGAAAACAAGGTGAGGAAGTAACCAGCGTCGAGAAGTCGGACGAAGAATTCACGATTACGGCGGAGTCCGGCGAATCCAACGACTCCAACGAATACGATGCGAAATACATCGTATTCACGACTGGTCGCGCTCGGGATATGGCGGAAGAACTGGGCTGTGAATTGAACGACGACGGCACGGTGAAAATAGACATGGACAACGCGACGACGGTGGAGAACGCCTACGCCGCCGGGTGGACGGCGCGCGCTGACAAAATCCAAGCGGCAATCTCCGTCGGCGGCGGCGCGGCCGCCGGGCTGGATATTTTGAGCGCGGAAAAGGGACGTGCGTTCCACGACTTCGATACGCCGGAGGACGCGTAGCTAGTCGTCGAACTCGCCGTAGTCGCCGCCGAACTTCATGAAGAAGTAGGCTAGTCCGAGGGTGAACGCCATCGCGCCGGTCGATGCGACGCCGAGCGTTTTCGCGCTCTCGGGAATTGCAGGGCCAGCCGGTTCGCCCCCGCCTTCACTGCCACCAACTGTGATGGTGCCGGTCATACCGGACGTCGCGTGCGGAACACACTCGTACTCGTAGGAGCCTTCGGTGTCGAAGGTATGGCTGTACGTGTGACCCGTGTCGAACGTTTCGCTCTCGCTTCCGCTTCCTTCCCAGCCAGCCCCGTCGGGTTGGCTCGTCGGAATCACGTTGTGCGTGTCGGATTCCCACACGAACTCGACGGTAGTGCCGGGTTGAATCTGGAGTTCGGCCGGTTCGAACACGAGTTCGCCGCCCGGGCCGACGACGACTGTCTCGGTTCCGCCGCCACCACCGCCGCTGGTGGTCGTTCCGCCGGAGGTGCCGTTACCACCGCTGGTCGTGGTTCCGTTGGTGGTTGTTCCGGTGGTTGTACCGTTGCTGGTGGTCGTCGTCCCACCACTGGTGGTGGTTGTACCATCCTGCGCGGCGGCTGTTCCGGCCGCGCCGACAGCCGCGACGCCCGCAGAACCGAGGAGAAATCCGCGTCGGGTGACTGACTCGTCCGCTTCCCCATCTGTCATGCGCGAGGGTTGGAACCGGTGGGTACTGAATACTTTGGTTTCACCCCACCACCTTTTGCCGCGGTCGGGAGTCGAATCCGGCGTCACAATGACGCCGGATTCGACCTTCCCCCCTGACAAAATCTGAACCAAAACCTCGGTGCTCCTTTCCGTCCCCGCCGAGTCCGCTCATTCGTCGCTGTCGCTCCTCATTCGCGGTGGGTGGGCTGGCCGCTAGCGGTTGCGTCGATTGCTGTTTCTGGCGACTGTGTCCATTTCGACTTCTGTGGGTGCCCTGTTTGCTGTTTCTGGCGGTTGTGTCACCAACCTATCGCTCGAATCGACTCGTTTCACGAGTCAATTCGTCGCTAAAAAATAGCCGAAGCTATAGTCGATAATCGTGCTCGCCGGTTTCTGTTTCGAGGAACGCGGTGAGCAGGTCGATAGTTGCTGAAATGTCGTCGCCGTGGGCGCTTTCGGTTACGGTGTGCAGGTAGCGCGTTGGAATGGAAATCGCGCCGACCGGCTTTGCACCGTGGGTGTTCTGAAATCCGGCGGTGTCGGTGCCGCCGGATGGAAGCACTTCGAGTTGGTGTTCGATGTCGCGTTCCGCGGCCAGTTCGCGCATTCGTCGGTGAACTTTGGGCGACGTGACGACGCTTCCGTCTTTGAGTTTGATGGCGGTTCCCTCGCCGAGACGAGTGACGTAGTCCTTTTCGTACTTGACTTTGGGAATGTCGTTTGCGACCGTCACGTCGAGCGCAACGGCGAGGTCTGGGTCAACGTCCACACCGAGTGCTTCCGCTCCTCTGAGGCCGATTTCCTCCTGCACTGTGGCACAGAAATGAATCGTCACGCTCGGATTCTCGATTCGTTTTGCGGCTTCGAGCATTGCGAAGAGACAGACGCGGTCGTCCAACGCCTTCCCGGAGACGTGGTCGCCGACCCGCGTCGTCGTCTGTTCCATCGTGACGATGTCGCCGACGGAGACGCGGGATTCGGCTTCCTCGGCGGAAAGCCCGAGGTCGATGTAGACGTCCGAAACGTCCTGTTCGTCCTCGTCGTCGTCCAACAGGTGCGGCGGCGTCGAACCGATGACCCCGGTCAAATCTTCGTCTTCTGCGTGAACCGTAACGCGCTGTGCGCGGAGAATTCGGGAGTCCCACCCACCCAGTGAGTCAATCGAGAGAAAGCCGTCCTCGTTTACGTGCGTGACCATGAACCCGATTTCGTCCATGTGGGCCGGAACGGCGACTTCGTAGTTGCTTTCGCCCTCAATTGTCCCGACGACGTTGCCCATCGCGTCGGTGCGAATTTCGTCCACTTCCTCTTCCAATTCCCGGCGGACGACGTTCCGGATTCGGTCTTCGTACCCCGGTGCACCACTTGTTTCGGTCAGTTCTCGCAACAGTTCGAAATCGAAATCAAACGCCATGTCCCACCTGCGGCGTATCGTAGTATAAAACTCGCTGAACCGGAGAACTGGTGACCCGGCAAGACAGCAAATTGAGAGTTGGCAGATGGATACCCCGATGCCTCGGCCAAAAACTCACAACTTGTTTATCGTGGTTCCGGAACGTTTTTGCCAGTTACACACACAGACATTGACATGGCTGACGAAGCAGAATTTAGACAGCAGTTTCACGACGCATTCGAAGGTGCAGATTACCCAGTGAGCAGTCCGATGGACCTCGTTCCGGCGCTCCCGAACGGCCCGGGAACGCGCTTCGAATCCGGCGACACGAGTTTCACCGCGATGGAGCTGGCGACGAAAATGAACGATACGCAGGACTTCCCGTACGACGACGTTGACGCCCTCGTCGATGACCTCATCGAAGGGCTGAAACAGAAGGATATGCTGTAATTACTCTTCGTCCGATTTTTCTTCCGGAAACGCAACGAGCAGTACCTCCCACACGTCGTGCTGTTCGTTGAATTTGCTGTCGAGAACCCGGTCGTTCTCACCGATTGGTATCGGCTGTTGTGGCCGCGATAGTTCGAGCCACGTCAGCGTCGGCTCTGTAATTTCCATCTCGGCAATATCCGCGATTTCCTCTGTTTCGGCTCCGTACTCCCCCGTCTGTGTTTCGTGACTCTCCATCATTTTCCCCGTGCGGGGTACCACAGGCCAACACATAACTGTGCTGGCGGCCCCGTGGAGTATCCACGTTTCCCCTGTTTTTCCTCTCTTCCCTTATCGTTCGACTTGCGGGTTTTCCGGAACCGCGGCGCGTTGGCGGTCGTATCGTGGATGCTCGCCAGCATACACGTGGTCGAAGATGGCGTCGGTGTCGTAGCCCTCGTGGGATTCGGCGGCCTCGACTGCTTCCGCGACGTGTTCTTTCGTTTCCTTGCGGAGTTCTTTTTCGTCCGCCTCCGTCCATCCGTGTTCGGATTCGAGATACTCCCGGGTTCGGTCGAGCGGGTCTTTCTTCGCCCACGCCTCGACTTCTGCTTCGTCTCGGTACTTCGTCGGGTCGTCGGTCGTGGTGTGAGCACCCTGCCGATACGTGACGGCTTCGATGAGTATCGGTTCGCCGCCGTCCGCTCGTTCGAGCGCGTCGCTCACCGCGCGGTACACTGCAAACACGTCGTTGCCGTCCACGCGGACGCCCTCGAAACCGTAGGCCTGTGCCTTCTGCGCGATGGTCGCGCTCGCGGTCTGGCGCTCTCTTGGCACCGAAATCGCCCATTGGTTGTTCTGGCAGAAGAACACCGTTGGCGTCTCGAAGACGCCAGCGAAGTTCATCGCCTCGTGGAAATCCCCTTCGCTGGTGGCTCCATCGCCGAAACTCGCCAGCACGGCGGTGTCGTCGTCTTTGTAGTTCGAGGCCATGCCGACACCCACTGCGTGGGGCAGTTGCGTGGCGATTGGAATCGTCGGCGGGAAGGTTCGAAGTCCCTCGGCATCTTCGCGGTCAACGTAGTTGCCCGCTCCCGAGAGATGCAGGAGGATGTCCCGCATCGCGTGCCCGCGGGTGAGATATATCGCATGGTCACGATAGGTCGGGAAACAGTAATCGTCGGGAGAGAGGGCGTAGGCCGCACCGACCTGTGCCGCTTCCTGTCCTTGCAGTGGCGCATACGTCCCGATGCGCCCCTGTCGGTGGAGTGAGACGGCTTTCTGGTCGAACGTGCGTGCGAGTACCTGCAATCGGTACATGTTCTCTACGTCGGATGCCGAAAGGTTCACGTCCTCTTCGACAGTTCCATCGAGTCCAACCACGCGCGTCATATCTGGTGCTTGTGAAGCCATATTTGTGTAACTCCGAACGTCTATCGGCGAGACAACGTCTTTCATTATAAAACATCGCTACAATATGAATATCCGAAACAATCGGTAGGTGACTTAAATACCTTGATTATAAATCGTCGAGATTGTCGGCGGACAAGGGTGTATTTCCGACGAATCATCGAGATGTTACGTTTCGAAACACTTACGCTGAAACCACGAGACGTGTCTGCGTATGTCACAGTGGATTGGCCGAACGTTCACGAGCGATGCAGGATGGGATTTCCTCGAAACGATAGTCGATGTTGGCGACCGAATGGCCGGAAGCGACGGCGAACGACGCGGTGCAAAAGCGGCCCGCGACGCGCTCGAATCGGTCGGCGCGCGAAACGTGCGGCTGGACGAGTACGACATTCAGGGCTGGGAACGCGGAACCAGTGCGATTCACGCCGGGGACACGACGCAGGATTCTATTGCGCTTCCGCGCAGTCCGTCAGGAAACGCCGACGGGGAGTTCGTCAACCTCGGCTACGGGCTGCCCGCCGATTTCGAGGAAAACGATATCGAGGGAAAAGTCGTGATGGTCGCTTCGAACGTTCCGGGTCACTACGACCGTTTCATCCACCGCCGCGAAAAGTACTATTACGCGGTCGAAGGCGGTGCAGCGGCGTTCGTTTTCCGAAACCACGTCGAAGGTTGTCTGCCACCGACCGGAAGCGTCGGCACCGAAGCCGACCCAATCGGTGATATTCCCGCAGTCGGCGTCAGCAAAGAAGTTGGCTCGCGTCTCGCCCGACGATGGGAGGGTGACGACGTGACTGTCGAAGTCGAGGCGAACATCCACGACGCGACCAGCCAGAACGTTCACGCGGAACTCGGGCCGGACACGGACGAACGGATTCTCGTCAGTAGCCACATCGACGGTCACGACATCGCGGAAGGTGCGATGGACAACGGTGCCGGGAGCGCCATGGTCGTCGAATTGGCACGCGCACTCGCAGAGCGCGAGGACGAACTCGAAACCAAAGTTCACTTCGTCGCCTTCGGTTCCGAGGAAGTCGGTCTCGTCGGGTCGGGACACATGGCCGAGGAAACCGACCACGACAGCATCAAAGCCATCGTGAACAACGACGGCGTCGCCCGCGGGCGAACCCTCTCGTTTTACACCCACGGCTTCGACGAACTGGAAGACGCCGCGAACGAAATTGCGGACGAGTTCAGTCACCCAATCACGACGATTCCACAGCAAGGGCCACACAGCGACCACTGGCCGTTCGTCAAGTGGGGCGTTCCGGGCTATCACGTCATGAGCGAAACCGGAAGCGAAGGCAGAGGCTGGGGTCACACCTTCGCCGACACGCTGGACAAGGTAGAAGTCCGCGACCTCCGCGAACAGGCCATCCTGCTCACCGAACTCACGGTGCACCTCGCGAGCGACGAGTTCGAAGTCAGCCACAAAGACCCCGAAGAAATCGCGGACGCACTGGAAGCCGAAGACCAAGCCGCGGGCATGAAAATCATCGGCGACTGGCCCTACGACGAATAACGCCGGAAACAGACCTCCCTCCAACGACCAGCGCGGTATCCTTTTCAAGACAGACCGAGACTGTTCAGGTAATGACCGAAACAGGTGACAACCGCACGGAGGAACTCCGATGCGGATAGGCCTCGTACCGAGCGAAAACGCCGACTCGGCACTCGTCGCGCGAATCGAAGACGCGCTGTCAGAAGAAACCACTACGACGGACGAGAGCGCTCGAACCGTCCTTGGTGCAAACCCGACAGTCGTCATCGCTATCGGCGAGTCAGCAGTCACCGACCTCGTTCGTGCTGACGTGTCGGTTCCCGTCCTCCCGGTCGATGCTGGAACAGGTCTGGAAAGCATGCCCGCGGAGAACGTCGAATCGGCCATCGAAACCCTGCTTTCGGGCGACTGGACGACGACGGAGCGACCCCTGCTTTCGGCGTCGGTCGATGGCAAACACGTTGCCAACGCGCTGTTCGACGCGACCCTCGTGACGAGCGAACCCGCGCGAATCTCCGAATATGCGGTGAAAGCGGACGGTGAATCGGTCGCCCAGTTTCGGGCTGACGCAGTCGTCACGGCCACACCTGCCGGAAGCCGAGGCTATTCGCGCAATGCTGGCGGCCCGGTCGTCCAACCCGGTTCCGGGGTCGTTTCCGTCGTCCCGGTCGCGCCGTTCGCCATCCACGTCGATAACTGGGTGCTCGGCGGCCCGGTCACGCTCTCGGTCGAACGCGACGAGGACGCGGTGGTGCTGCTCGCCGACGACCGCGAGGTGTGTCCCGTTGAACCCCACAAACCCGTCGAACTGGCGTTCGACGGGGTGATTTCCGTTCCAGCCGTGTCATCCCAACGGAGTTTCTTCGAGCCGTGAGTGGGCGAGCGAATTGGAAAGAATATAATACGCTGTCCTACTGAGTTTCGGACATGCAAGCGCTATCGTTGCTCGGGCCACTCGATGTGCTCGAACCTTACGTGGAGTTCATCGTCCTCGGACTTGTGTTGGTCAACATGGGGACTCGGATGCTCGCGTTCCGAAACTACAGGAAGCAAGCGCGAGATGACGACCGTGAGACGATTGACCGCTGGGTTCCACACGAACTCTCGAACGTTCTCCTCGTCCTCGCATCGTTCTACTTCCTGACGCTCCAGCACCACGGCGGGATGGTTCTCTCGATGCTCGTGCTGGGACTGTTCATCACCGACTTCTTCGAAGTCGAAGCGCGCTCCGTCGAAATGCGACGGGGCGTCCCGTTGGACAAACCGAAGGCGGCAGTTACCGCATCGTTCGTCGTCTTCCTCTATGCGGCCTACCAGAGCGTTTTCTCCGTCATCGAACCGCTCTGGAACGCTATCGTCTGAGGCGAGTTTACGCGACCGATTTCTTTCTGCATTCTCGTTTCGACTCCGTTCGAAGAGCACCAGCAAATCGAATGTAAAAACCGAAATTGCTGCTATTCGTTGCTCTCGTCGCTCTCGTTGTCTTCGACTGTTTCTCCCGCGCTTTTCGTTTCGATTTGTTCACTCTGATTGGCTGGCGTTTGCTCGTTCGCGTTTCGTCGCCGCCAGACGAAGATGCCAGCGACCGGCGCGCCGAGGACGACGAGATACGGGAGCAGATACGCCGTACCGACGACGATTGCCCGAAGCATGACGAATGCCCCGTCAACCGAATCGAGGAATGCGGCCACCACACCCGTCTCGTGCCACGATTGCTGTTCCGGCGTCTTCGTCTCCGCGTCGGGCCGTGGTTCCTGCATTCGCACCGTAACCGTAGAGTAGGCGACTCGGTCTTCGAGCGACTGCTGTTTCGCTTCTAATCGCTCGATTTCGCCCTGCACGTCCGAGAGTCGTTTCTGCACCGATAGCACGGCCTCCGTATCGCTGGCATTTTCGTACAGTCCACGAAGTTGCTCGCGCTGCGACCGAAGGTTCGTCAGTCGCGCTTCGACATCGACCAGTTGGTCGGTCACGTCCTTCGCTCCGGTGTCCGATTTTTCGACCTCGCCAATCCGTTTTGCCTCCTCGAAGAACGCCGAAAAGTTCTCGGCCGGAACTCGGAAGACGATTGTTCCGGTCGTCCACGTTTGGTTGCCGTTGCGATGAACGCGCTCGCTCGAATCGCTGACGAAACCGCCCTGTTCGCGGGCCAATCGGGTGACGTTTACGTTCGCCGTCTCGAAATTCTCGACTTCGACCGTTAGGTTCCCCGTTCGGATGAGCGCCCGTTGCTGAACCGCAAGCGCGTTTCGCTCTTGTCCCCCGGTCGTCGCCGAATCCGCCGACTGGATGTTCGCACTTCCGCCGTTCCCGGCATTCGGTGTGCCATTCGAGGCGTCGGAATCGTTTCCACCCGTTCCGGCACACCCGGCGAGAGCGACGAGGACGACCAACGAAAAGGCGAGCAGTTGTTTTCGTGCTATCATACTGGGTACTGGTTATCCTACCGACAAATGTATTGGGGAGGGTGAAAGAGGCGTTTCACCCTTCTCCATCCGTAAAACGACTCCCTGCCGGGTTCTCATTCGGTTCTATCTCCCCCTCGTTTTCGCTACAACCACTCCATCTTCCGAAAGTAGGCCAGCAAAATCAGAGTTACCGACAGCATTCCGACCATCACGGCGGGGTAGCCATACGTCCACCCGAACTCGGGGATGTTGTACGGACTATTCTCAAAGTTCATGCCGTACAGTCCGACGACGAAGGTGAGGGGCAGAACGATGGTGGCAACCACGGTGAGCTTTTTCATCACCTCGTTGGTCGAGACGGAAAGCGAGTTGAGATAGATGTCACGCGCGCCGCTGGCCAACTCCCGATACGTTTCGGTCAAATCCACGAGTTGAAACAGATGGTCGTACACGTCGCGGAAGTATTTCTCCGTCTCCGGTTGCATCCCCTCCGGGTCGCCCCGGGCGAGAGAACCGACTGCTTCGCGGGTCGGCCAGACGAGTTTTCGAAAAGAGAGCAGTTCCCGCCGAACGTTGTTTATCGACTCCAGGGTTGCGATGCTCGTGTCCGCGATGACGGCGTCCTCCACGGTTTCGATTTGCGCCTCGATTTGGTCGAGAACGTCGAAAAAGTCGTCCACCAGACCATCACAGATTCGATAGACAATGAAATCCGGGCCGCGAAGGATTCGCTGGTCGCCGTCGAGCGCGGCCTGCCAGATGCGTCCAACTGCGTCGATGTCGTGTTCCGAGAGGCTCACCAGCCAATCCTCGCCGATAAACAGGCCGACTGATTCGATGTCGATTTCCTCTCGAAACGTCGTGTCTTCGGGGACGAGTGTCGCGGTTTTGAGCAGAACGAACGTGTAATCGTCGAACACCTCAGTTTTCGGTCGCACGTCGCTTCGAATATCCTCGACGGAAAGGTGATGGATTGAAAATACGTCTGCGACGTGTTCGAGTTCGGCGTCGGTGGCATCGCTCGCTCGCACCCACACCGCGCCCGGTTTGTCGCGGGCGGTTCGAATGTTGTCGAACGTTTCGACGGTGCCGTCTGCAAACGCGAGTGCTGAAACGGTCACGCGGTTTCACCCAGTTGTGTCGCGTTGCCGATGGCGAGAAACGTGATGCCAACCATGACGCCGGTAATCGAAAACGCCCGTCCCGGATACGGTGCGACCAATCCGGCCAGATAGCCCGCCAACCCGAGAACCGTGAAGGCGATTCCGGCGACGAGAGAACGATTCATAGCCGTCATAGCGACAGCGAGAGGAAAAAATGTTGCCCGACGAAGTCGGCCAGAGCGAAGGGGTTACTCTCCTTCGTGTTCGACGCCTTCGATGAGTCGGGAGACGTTATCGGATTCGTCTAACTGTTTCGGATGGACGGCCATTACGACGACGATGTCGTCACCGTGTTCGACTTTGGTGACGTGGATGTTCACCTCGACACTCGCGCCGTTCGACTGCGCCGTCCCGGTGAACGTCGAAACTTCCGTTTCGGAACCGAGCATGGTCACGTTTCTCGTATCGGTTTCCTGAATATTCCTGACGTTGCCGTAGCCCGAAACGAACTTTTGGACTAACTGCCTGTTGTTGTAGCGAGCCAGCGGATTGACCGATTCGCCCGCAAGTTCGAATCGTGGGCTGCTAAGCACGGTGAACGTCGCTACCGTCCCCTCCCCGACGCCCGAGACCCCGACGGATTTCTCGTACTGGGTAATCCAGTTCGTCACCTCCACGTCCCGGCTTTCTCCGGCGACTTCGAACGACCGCTCCGTGTTCAGTTGTTCTTCGTTTGCCTTGTCGTAGCTCGTCTCCGAAAGCGCGTTGTCGCCGACAGTTGCCTTGTTGGCGCTATATGAGAGCGTATCCCCGAGAATGAATCCGAGACAGCCGCTCGTCAACACGAGAACAGCCACGAGCGCGCCAGCCAGTAATTTACGTGCCATATCGAAAACGGATACACGACCCGTTGGTATAAATCCGACGACTGTCGCTACCGTTAGGGAAGCGTAAATGACGCGCCCGAATCGGTATCCTGCACCTCGACGCCGAGTTCCTGTAGTTCGTCGCGGAGGGCGTCAGCACGCTCGTAGTTGCCCGCTTCGCGCTCCTGTTCGCGCAGGTCGAGGACGAGTTCCACGATGTCCTCGGCGAGTCGCACGTCGCCGCCGGTTTCGCCACCGAACGCAAAGCCAAGAACTTCGACGCCCAGTTCCTCGAACGTCTCGATGGCCCGCTTAAGGCCGTCGTAGTCGTATTCGTCGTGTTCATCGACATGGCGGTTTACTGCGGTCACGAGGTCGAGTAGGGCCGCCAGCGCGCGCCGCGTGTTGAAGTCGTCGTTCATCGCGGATTCGAACTCGGCGCGAGTCGTCTCGACTTCCTCACGAAGTTCGTCGTCTTCGACTTTCGTCCGGGCGTCCGGGCTGTCGAGTGCGTCCACTGCACGGTTGTAGCCGCCGGAAACTCGCTCCCAGCGGTCAACTGCCTCGCTCACGGTTTCGTCGTTGAACGTCTGGCGGTTCGAGTAGGACGTGGACAGCAGGAACATCCGAACCGCGTTCGGGCCGATTTCGGCCATCGCGCCGCGAACCGTCGAATAGTTGCCGAGGCTCGAACTCATCTTCTCGCCGTCGGTTTCCAGCAGTCGGACGTGAAGCCAGTAGCGCGCGAACTGGTGGCCGGTCGCGGCCTCGCTCTGGGCCACCTCGTTTTCGTGGTGCGGGAAGACGAGGTCTTGACCGCCGACGTGGATGTCGATGGTTTCCCCGAGATGTTTCATGCTCATTGCGGAACATTCGATGTGCCATCCCGGTCGTCCCTCGCCCCACGGCGATTCCCACGTTTGGCCGGAGGGGTGGGAAACCGCATACTCCGTATCCGATTTCCGGTGTTCGTCGATGGAGCCGTCGCTTACGCCATCTGCCTTCCAGAGCGCGAAATCGGCGTGGTTTCGCTTCTCACCCTGCTCGTCGGAGTCGCCGCCCTGCGCTTCCATCTCCTCGACCTTCTGATTCGAGAGTTTGCCGTACTCCTCGAACGTCGTCACGTCGAAGTAGACCGACCCGTTCGATTCGTAGGCGTAGCCTTTTTCGACCAGCGTTTCGATGAGGTCTACGATTTCCGGAACGTGTTCGCTGACCCGCGGATACACGTCCGCGCGCTTCAGGTTCAAATCGCGCATGTCGCGGATAACTTCCGTCATGAAGGTCTGTGCGACTTCGGCCTCGTCGTCGCCGAGGTCGTCTTCGCCTGCGCGCGCCGTGATTTTCTCGTTCACGTCGGTGAAGTTCTCGACGTGGCGCACGTCGTAGCCGAGGTGTTCCAGCCAGCGGTGCATCACGTCGGTGTGTATCCATCCTCGCGCGTGGCCGAGATGCGCATAGTCGGAGACGGTCAGCCCGCAGTAGTAGAGGAGAACCGAATCGGGGTCGCCCGGTTCGAACGGTTCTCGCTCACCCGAGAGCGTGTTGCTTACGGAGAGTGTCATGGGAAATCGTAGAATGAGCAACCGTTTTAAATCGTCGGAAGCGTCATCGTCCGCCGAGTTTCGGCACCGAATCCAGTGCGTTCTCGACGGCGCGAACCGCGTTTGCGCCGTCTCTTCGCCCGACAACCACTATGAGTGATTCGTCGGCGACGGCGGCGGCGACGACCGAAATATCGTCAACTGCGAGTCGGGAAAGGGCGTGTGCCAGTGCGGTCGCATCGACGTTCCCGGTCGCAAGCACGGCGGTCATCGAACCTGTATCCGGCGCAAATCCGGTGTCGCCGACCGTGAGAATCGGACGTTGGTCTGATTCTCCCAATCCATCCTGTTCTCCTAAGCCGCTCTGCATGGTGACGCGAACGTCCCGCGAATCGGTGTCATACTCCGGAACCTCGTCGGAAAATCGGTTCAGCGCGGTGGCAATCGCGTCCGTGTCGTCGCCGATTTCGTCCGACAGATATCGGGCTGTCGCGGTGTAGTTCAGCACGCCAGCGCGGAGCGCCGAGTAGAGAAAGGGATGGCGACGAACCGCTTCCCGTGTGGTTTCAGCGAGTGACATTATCGACGCGGACGCAGGGAACGCGCAAAAGGAGTACGATTATCGAGTCGGAAAACCGATTCCGTGGGTTACTGAAGCAGGAAATAGGCCGCCGCGCCCAGCCCGACCAACACGACGAATGTGCCGAACAGCGCGATGCCACTATCCACGACCAGTCCCGCACCGAACGCCAACACCAGCGCGAACAGACCGAGAAGCACGAGCGGAAGGTTTTTCAGCAGATTCGAACTCGACGGTTCGGATTCCATTGGACGCGTTCGCTGGGGTTTCGAGAGCGACTCGTCCACCGGAATCGAATCCTGCTGTTCGTCGCGTTCGTGAATCTCCACGTCAACGTAGGCGGCTTCAGCCCCGTATCCCGTAACGATTTTTAGTTTGCCGCTGGCGGGTGCATCCCGAACCGTGACGGTGACGTGACGGGTGTCGTCTGCTTTGACGTAGTGGTTCGTCGCGCTAAGCGAGGCCACTTCCGAGAGGTCGTCGTCCAGATGAAGATGGGCGTGAATCGGCGCACCGTGATTTTTCAGCGCGATGGTGAACGAGTCGTCAACCTCGAACGACTGCGCTACGTCGATGTCGTGCAGGCCGTCGCGGTTGACGTGAATCGGTAGCGTTTCCGACACTATTCTCACCTCATACTGTCAGTACAAAAATGTTCAGGCTTCTCGCATATCCGGCGGGAGAAGGTTCGGAATTCCGTCTTCGATGGGGTAGCGCTCGCCGCACTGCGTGCAGGTGAGGGTTCCGAAGATGACTTCCTCCGCTTCTTCCTGTCGGACGTCGAGTTCGAGTTCCTGTTTATCCAGTGGACAGCAGATGATGTCCATCAGGGATTTCTTCATATCCGGGTGGACGAAGGGACGGGGCAAAAACGTGACGGGTTCGATGGGTCAGCATTTCCGCTTTCGAAACGACTCTCACCCCCTGCGCGAAACGCACGCCATGAACTACATCGGCTGGGCAATCGTCGCCCTCATCGGCTACACGGCACTGCCGCCGCTCGTCAGCATCGCAACGCAAGATATTCCGGATACGGTCGCGGCGCTGGTGGCGAACGGTATCCTCGTCGTCGCGGCCCTCGCCGTGACGATGTACGAAGGCGAACAAATCGCGCCGTATCTCGTGAGCGACAAAGCGCCGTACATGTACCTCGCGGGCGTGTTTCTGGCAATCGGTATCCTCGCATACTATCGCGCACTGGCGTCCGGGCCGGTCAGCGTCGTCGTGCCGATTTTCGGCCTGTTCATCGCCACGAGTTCGGTTCTCAGTATCGCGTTCTTGGACGAACCCCTCACGGCGCGAAAAGTCGCAGGAATCGGGTTCGCACTGGCCGCAATCTATCTCACGGCGGTCGAATAGGAAACGAAAAATTCGAGAGACGGAGAAACCGTTGCCGCTTACTCCAGCGGATTCGTCAGCACGATGGTTTCCTCTCGGCCCGGGCCGACGCCGACGGCGTAGACGGGCGCGTCGAGTTCCTCGCTGATGTAATCGAGGTAAGCGCGTGCGTTCTCCGGAATCGCCTCGTAGCCTTCTTCTACGACTTCAGACCAATCGACTTCCGGCCAGCCGTCGAAGCTTTTGAGATTCGGTTCACAGCGACCCCAGCGCTCCGTCGTCGCTGGCATGGTGAAGATTTCTCCGCCGTCCACCTCGTAGCTGTGGCCGACGTTCAGTTCGTCGATGCCAGCGAGCACGTCGAGATGGTTGACGGCGAGGCCGGTGAAACCGTTCGCTCGGGCGGCGTGGCGGAGCATCGGCATGTCGAGCCATCCGACGCGGCGTGGCCGACCGGTGACGGTTCCGTACTCCCCACCTTCTTCGCGGATGTACTCCGCGAGTTCCTCGTTTTCGCCTGCGCCCTGTTCGTCGTAGCCGGGCGTGTCGCCGACGACGCCGCCGAGCTCGGTCGGAAGTGGCCCCCTCCCCACGCGCGTGAGGTAGGCTTTCACGATGCCGACGATTTCGCCGTCACCGACGACGCCGGGACTGAGGCCGGTTCCCGTGGCGGCCCCGCCCGCAGTCGGATTCGAGGAGGTGACGTAGGGGTAGTTGCCGTGGTCGATGTCAATGATGGTTCCCTGCGCACCTTCGAATATCGCCTCGTCGCCGTCGTCGAGGCGCGAAGAGAGGAACTCTCCGGCGTTGACGGTCATGTTCCCGTCCTTGAGGCGCTGGCCGTAGCGTTCGTACTCCTCGTGGAGCGCGTCGATGTCGAACGCGTCGCCAATTTCGACGCCAAAGACGTCTTCGGCGAGCGCACGCTTCTGCGGGACGACGTATTCGAGTTGCTCGCGGAGGCGGTCGGAGTCGAGCAGGTCACCGATTCGGATACCGCGCCGACCGGCTTTGTCCTCGTAGGTCGGGCCGATACCCCGACCCGTCGTCCCCACTTCGCGGTCGGACTCGCTTTTCACGTCCTCTTCGATACCGTCTAGAACGCGGTGGTACGGAAGGATGACGTGTGCGCGTCGTGCGACTCGAACGTCGGGGTCGAGTCCCCGTTCGCGGAGGGCGTCTATTTCGCTGAACAGCGTCTCCGGATTGACGACACAGCCGTTTCCGAGGACGCCGACTTTGCCCCGGATAACCCCGCTCGGAACGAGGGAGAGTTTGTATTCGGTGCCGTCCTCGACGACGGTGTGGCCTGCGTTGTCGCCGCCCTGATAGCGAGCGACAACGTCGGCGGCGTCGCCGAAGAGGTCGACGGCGCGGCCTTTGCCCTCGTCGCCGAGTTGCGAACCGACGATGGTTACGGTCATTCCGGAGGTTGCTTCTCGCGCACATCCTAAACCGATTACGGTCTTCGGAGAGGAATGATACACGTTTATGCATAGAATACGATTCTTTCCACCCTGTTTCTTGCAGTTTCGACGATACTGTCATCGAGAAGTCGGAAGTGTTAACTCGTCTCATTAAAAATCCCTTATCTGCACTTCTGCATGCGATGCGGACAACAACCTTTAAAAGGTACGAAGACAAGTTAACACATGCCATGATAGATCGACTGGAGAAGGAAGTCGATATGCTGGAACGTCACTTGCAGGTCCTGAAGATGGTTATCGAAAACGAGCCCATCGGCATCGTCAAGATGTCGAACGAGACGGGCTATCCTCATCACAAGGTTCGATACTCTCTCCGTGTCCTCGAAGAAGAAAATCTCATCTCGCCCTCGAATCAGGGCGCAATCACGACCGACCGAACTGAGGAGTTCGTCGCCGAGCTTGACGAGAAGTTGACGGAAATCACCGACAAACTCGACACGATGAAAATCGGCGAAAAACCCGAAGCTTAGAGTTCTGGAACAGTTAGGTGGAACTCGCCGTTACGCGATTCGACCAGACACAGATGGTATCCCCGCTTTCGGGATAGCTTGACGAAACTTTCTCGTTTTTCTCGCGTCAGCAGTCCGCCACTGGTTGCGTCCTCCGTCGTCTCCAACGCCGCCGGTTCGAAGAAGCTCTTCGTTACTTGGAAGGCCGCGCTCAGTTCGTTGTTCGCGCTGGCAACGTCGCTCGATGCGTCCACGAGCGACCCGAGCATCTCGCCGGTCGCCGGGTCGCGCGAATCGTTGATGTTCGCCACGACGAGCGGATTGCCCATCCGGTCGCGGAGGATGACGTCGAACGACAGTTCGCGTTCCTCGCCCTCCTCGGTTTCCGCGGTGAGAGTTCCCTGCAGTTCTGCACGGTCGATTTCCTGAATCCCTTCGAAGAGGTCTTTGAGTCCGCGCTGGTGGCCGGTTTCTATGATTTCGTACAGCAGGTCAACGACCAGCCACGAAACGAACTGGTACTCCATCGACTCGTGGAGGAACGTTTCGTACTCCTTTCCATCCACAGCGATACCGTCCACGTCGAACTGCGTATGATGTTCGAGTTTCAGGTTGGATTCTATCGTCTCCCGACTGGCGTCGCCCGCCGCGGCGTCGGCCAGCGTCCCCTTGCCTTTCGAGCCGTAGCGAACGAACAGATTCGTCTCGGTAAACGCCTGTTGTGGCGTAATCTGTCGCTCCGCGGTCACGCCGGGACTGTTCTGTCGAACCGTTTCGAGTTCGATTCGCAGTTGGTCGAGTTCGTTCTGCAACCGGTCGCGCTCCTGTTTTAGTTCGTCGCGCTCGACCTCGACGGATTTGAGTTCGGTTTGAAGCGCCTCGATTTTCTTCGCGCGCGCGGTCAGTTCGGCCTCCAACTCTTTCGTCCGGTTGGAACTGGACGCGGGCGCGCCGCGAGAATTCCGATTTTGGCTCTGTCGCTGCGGCGACTGGCGCGTGTTCCGCCGCTGTTTGACGCCCGTGTTGCGGGATTTCGAGGAGCTACTCTTTTCGGGGTCGAGCGACGGAATCGTCGTCGTCTCCCGCCACTGCTGTTCGTCGGAAAACGAGGCGGGCGTTTTGGTTTCGCTCGCGGAATCGGACGACTGCGGTGACTGGGTCGGTTGGGACGACTGGGACTGTTTCTGTTCCCGCTTTTCTTCCGGAGTCGCGCGCCGGGGACTATCCTGAGTTTGTGTTGGTTCCGTTTCCGGCGTCGGTTCCGATTCAGACGCCGTCGTTTGTGACGGCGGCGTCTGCGGGCTGGACGCTTGCGATGGTTGTGACGACGGAGCAGGTTGTCTGTCGTTCGGAGGGGATGGCACCGAATCGTCGTCGGATTCTGGTGGTGAATCGGGAACAGGTTCCGAATCAGCTTCCGATTCCGACCCCGATTCGGCGGCTGACTCCGACGGTTGGCGCTCGGTCGGTGTCGGTTCCGGTTCGGGTTCCGGCGGCGTTTCCGGTTCCGGAATATCGATGATGTCCACGTCTGCGGCGACGACTTCGTAAATACCGACTTCGTCGTTCGCGCGCTGGAACGCTTCGTCCCCCGTCAAAAGCTTTTCGCTCTCGCCGACGTAGGCGACGTTCATCGACCGACCGCCGTGATAGACGACGTAGTAGTCGCCGCTCAGGACGTTTTCACTGAGTTCGACGTACCCCGTGAACTTGTTCGAAGAGAGCGTACTGCTCGCCTCTTCGAGCGGCGTATCGTTGGTGTAGTACTTCGCCTGCGTCTTTCCGCCGCGCTCCTGCATGCTGAACAACAGCGGAAGCGAGGGGTGTGGGGCTTCGTATGCCTCTCCGTTCGCGTCCTCGAAGCTATCGATATTCCCGTCGAAAATGCCGACGACGCGACCGTTCAACATGAACAGCCACGCGCCGCCCACTTTGACGGCACCGGAAAAGTCGGCGTCGGCGAAGTCTCTGAGTGCCTCGAAGCCTCCGGAGAAGGGGCGTGAATCCCACTCGGTTATCTGTTCGACCGTGCGCGCATCCATATTACGTCAAAACGGAATCCCCCTCAAATACTTTCGGGTTGCCGGAATACGTCCGTCAGACGGAGTTCAACAAAAATACCTGTTCGTCACTCGCCACATCGAATCCATGTTCGACCACGGTTCCATACTCCGGCGTGGACGAATCCGCGACCGGATTGGTGTGATTCAGATGAGTGAAATGTAGGTCGGTTTCACAGTCCTCGAACCGCTTCATCGTCGTCGGAACTGTCGGGTGAGGAACGTTTCTCCCGACGACTTCGGCCGTCTCGCCAATCTCGTCCATCGAGTAGAACGTTCCATCGACCAACGCAACGTCGCTCTTTCTGACCGCTCGCTCCGCCTTCCGCGTCCAGTGGTCGATGTCCGGAATGTAGATGAGAGAGGAACCGTTTTCCTCGAATCGGAATCCGACCGTATCGGCGTCCTCGTTCCTGTGCGGGACGGAAATCGGGCGGCAGGTTAGTCCGTCGAGTTCGAACGGTTCGTCGGGCGCGAACGGACGCAGTTCGACGTTCTCGCGCGCGACGAGATGGTGATAGGCTTTGTTTCCGTTGCGGAGCCATGCCGCCATTTTTTCCGAGCAGTACAGCGGTTTACGCTCTGTGTCGTATCCCTCGCGCCCGAAGTAAAACAGGCCGCCGTAGTGGCCGATGTGGGCGTGCGTAAGAAGAATCGAATCGACCGTCGTCAACCCAACCGTTTGCTTTACGTCGGGCGGCGCATCGACCAGAATCGTCCGCTCGTTCGATTCGACCGCAATGGCTGGCCCGTGACGGACGACGCCCGCAGAACACTGATTGCACTCACAGTCCAGTCGAGGGATGCCTTCGTCCTGCGCCGTTCCGAGAACACGGATTTGCACGTCGCGTCGGCCGAAAAATCAGATTTTGCTCTCGGCGTCGTCGGCGAGTTCTTCCATTCGCTTGCCGATTCGACCGGCCTCGCTGAACTCGTCTTCGCTCATGACGCTCGCGAGCGAGTTTCCAAGCACGAAAACGGCGTGTTTGTGTTCGCTCTTGGATTTGTGAACGTGCGAGGGGTCAACGTCGAGCTGGTCGTATGCGTCGAACGCGCCGGTCGGAATGTCTTCTTGTTCCTTGAAGTACTCCATGATGGTGACCATCTGTTCGTGGAGTTCAAGGAGGTCATCCTTATGCATGAGTTCTGGTTGGTAGCTATGCGGTTTAAGAGTTTCTGAGAACTATTCACACGTCGAGGTGAAAACGGTGTTAGAAGACGTACTCGTCTTCGTGCCCCATCATCCCCTCGTCTTCAAGACCCGGATCTCTGTCGTTGTCCATCGGCCCACTCGTCTTGTATGCCTTGAGACCGGTTGCAAGCAAATCCTCGATAGCTTCTTCACGGTTGACGAACTCACCCTGTTCGACCATCTGGGCGATTTGCATTTCGAGATGCTCTGGGACGGTGATCTCTACCTTTGGCATTGGAACAGTTGCAGGCTTCGGGAGGGGTGTTCTTAAGTCTGACGGGTAGATAGTACGACGCTTGTGGAAGAGAAATTCCAATTCTATAAATTTGTTTTTGATGAAATCGTATAAAAACTCTCAACCTCAGAAATGGCTCCTCGCTGTGGTGTCGAAGAAAGGAAAAGTTTCCGTCTACGTCTCAACGGTTGCCGAACATCTGGTCGAGCGAGTCGATGATGCTACTCGGTTTCAGGGATTCGAGACGCTGTTGCATTCGCTTCTGGTTGAAGTAGCTAGCGAACGCGAGGATGGTCGGCGGCCACAGACCGATAAAGAGTCCTCGTTCTCGGTTCCCTCTGATGAAAAACTGGTGCCACGCGAGGAGGACGGAGACGCCTGATGCGAGTATTGCTACGTCGCGTGTCGATTCCTCTGCCGCCTCCATCGTTGGGCGCTCGCGCATTCTCGTCTGTTGTTCTGACTCGGACATGCGTCAGTTGCTATGCGTCACATCGTTCTTTGTTATTCAGCGAGTACTGACGTGCCGAATTACGATACGGCGATTACGCGAGAATAAGGGCTGCTTTCTCGCGTCGTAATCGAGATTATTCCGCCTGCTCTCGTACCACTCTCCGCAGTCGTTACACTGACGGTTTCGCGCCTACTGTGTCCACTTATGAGCAGTACGGACGTTACACATCTCCACGAAGAGTTCGACGGCGAGCGACTGCCGCCGGGACAGCGCGAGACGAACAAATTTCCCGTCCTCTCCAAGGGAAGCACGCCGGACTGGAACCCCGAGACGTGGGAATTTTCGGTAACTGGTGCGGTCGAAGACGAACTCTCCTTCTCGTGGGACGAGTTCCGCGACCTGCCGAGCGAAACGCAAAAACAGGACTTTCACTGCGTCACGGGGTGGAGCAAGTTCGACTGCGAGTTTACCGGCGTCACGTTCACCACGCTCGCGGAACTGGCAGGCGTGAAAGACGACGCAGTTCACGTCATGTTCTCCGCGCTCGACGACTATACGACGAACCTCCCGCTTGCCGACTGTATGCGTGACGAGGTGCTGTTCGCCTGGGATTTCGACGGCGACTCGCTTCCGCGCGAACACGGCGGCCCCCTTCGGGTACTCACGCCGCACAAATACGCCTACAAAGGGGCGAAATGGGTGGACGGAGCCGAATTTCTCACCGAGCCGAAACGAGGATACTGGGAGAGACGAGGTTATTCCAACACTGCAAATCCATGGAATGAGGAGCGATATAGTTAGGCTGAAGGGTTATCGCTCCTGAGTTCTCTTTCAATGCCACCGCACCGTGACGGCCAACTGTCGGCGGGAAGTTCCCTCGTAACCCGAACCTGCCGAATATCCGACGTTTCGTTTCGCGCGTTTCTCGCCGGGCGGCCGGCACCGAGAATCTACTGGACGACACCCGACGGACTCGAAATCGCCGCGAGTGGCGCTGTCGCTCGCGTTACGGCGGAGGGTTCCGACCGATTCGAGACCATCCGCGACCAAGCGAGCGACTGCTTCGCCTCGGTCGATACGGAGGGTGGGACTGAAGCAACCCGTCCCCGCCTCTTCGGCGGGTTTTCGTTTCACGCCGAACACGAACCGACTCCGCCATGGAATGGCTTCCCCGGCGCGGAGTTCGTCCTCCCCGAAATCCAGTTGACCCGAACGGAGACGGAGACGTGGCTCACGGTTTCCGCCCGCAACAGGACACCCGACGAAGTCGAAGCAACGTTGGCAGAACTGCGGGCCGAACTGGACGAACTGCCGGGAATGCGCCCGCGCGAGGAGTCTCCCGGCGTGAAATCGACTCGTCACACCACCGCACGCGAAGAGTGGGGAGAACAGGTTCGACAAGCAACCGAGCAAATCCGCGCTGGCGAACTACAGAAAGTCGTTCTCGCAACCGCGCTCGAAGTCGAACTGGAAAACCCCGTCGCGGTTCCGGACACGCTCGAACGACTGCGAACGTCCTACCCGGAATGTTACCGGTTCCTCTTCGAACCCACGACGGCGGGCGGATTTTTCGGCGCGCCGCCGGAACGACTCGTTTCGCTCCGCGGTCAGACGGTCGAAACCGAGGCCCTCGCCGGGTCGATTGCCAGAGGCGAAACACCCGAAGAGGACGACGAACTGGCCGAACTGCTGGCCGAAAGCGAGAAAGTGCGCGAGGAACACGAACTCGTCGCCGAAACCATCCATGACGGACTCGAACCGCTCGCATCGTCCGTCATCGTCGCAAATCGGCAGGTCAAGCGACTTTCGAACATCCAACACCTTCAGACGCCGATTTCGGCGACGCTCGACGGCGACGAACACGTTCTGTCGGTGGTCGAAGCACTTCACCCGACGCCCGCGGTCGGCGGCCTGCCGCCTGAAATGGCCAAACGAACCATCCGCGAGACGGAGACGTTCGACCGCGGATGGTACGCATCGCCGGTCGGGTGGTTCGACGCAAACGGCGACGGCGAGTTCGCTGTCGGGATTCGTTCCGGCGTCGCCGCCGAATCGCGCGTGACCCTGTTTGGCGGCAACGGCATCGTCGCCGACAGCGACCCGGACGACGAGTGGGACGAAGTGCAGTTGAAATTCCTCCCGATTTTGGACGAACTCGAATGAACCATCCGAACAGAAATACGCTGTGGGCCGAGACGTTCGTAGACGAGTTAGCGAAGGCGGGCATCGACGCGGTGTGTCTCGCTCCCGGTAGTCGCTCGACGCCGCTGACGGTGGCGTTTGCAACTCACGGCGACATCGAAGTGTTCTCCCATTTGGACGAGCGGTCTGCCGCCTTTTTCGCGCTCGGACGGGCAAAGCGCACGGGGAAACCGACGCCAATCGTCTGTACCTCAGGAACCGCGGCGGCGAACTTCCACCCTGCAATAATCGAGGCCGACAGGGCGCGCGTGCCGATGCTCGTCTGCACCGCAGACCGGCCCCCGGAACTGCGGGACAGCGGCGCGAATCAGACCGTTGACCAAGAGAAACTGTACGGCGATGCAGTTCGCTGGTATGCAGACCTCGCGGAACCCGAGGCGAACGCGCGCAAACTGCGGTATCTCCGGACGACGACCGCCCGCGCGCTCGGGTCGGCCACCGGAACGCCACCGGGGCCGGTGCATCTCAACTTCCCGTTCCGGAAACCGCTGGAACCGACCGAAGTTTCTGGCGACGTGCCGGAGAATTTCGAGGACGAAGAATTATTCGCGGCGTCGGGACGCGACGGCCCGTTCGTTCGGGTGTCGCAGGGCGTTCCCGAACTGGATTCCGCACGGCTTGCGGACATCGCCGAACCCGTTTTGAATGCGGAGCGGGGCCTGCTGATTGCAGGCCCCGCCGACGCACCGACGCCGACACGAACCGCGCTTGCGAAGTTGGCCGACGAAACCGGGTTTCCGATTCTTGCAGACCCACTGTCGGGCCATCGATTCGGCCACGACAGAACCGTCATCGGGGGATACGACTCGTATCTCGTTCCGGAAGTGACCGAGGACTGGCCAGATCCGGATGTCGTCCTGCGATTCGGAGCCTCGCCGACTTCGAAGGTTCTGCGGAACTATCTCGAACGAACCGACGTACAGCAGTACCTCGTGGATTCCGCGGGCGGATGGCGCGAAGCGACGTTTACCGCGACAGACCTCGTTGTAGCCGACCCGACGCGGTTCGCCCGCCAATTGGCGGGCGAACTCGCGGGAGGAGACCCATCCGACGAGACGTGGACATCCCGCTTCGGGCGCGCGGAGTCGTGCCACTGGAAATCGGTCGCGGAATCGAATGCCCACTTCGAAGGTGGTGTCCTCGCTTCGGTTGCCGAACTCCTCCCCGACCCGGCGACCCTGTTCGTCTCGAACAGCATGCCGGTTCGGGACATCGATCGGTTCGGAAGACCGCACTCGGCCGACGTAACCGTCCTCGGCAACCGCGGCGCGAGCGGTATCGACGGCATCGTCAGTAGCGCGCTCGGGGCGGGCAGCGCCACCGACGACCCGCTGGTTCTCGTGACCGGCGATGTTGCCTACTACCACGATATGAACGGACTGCTCGCGCTCGCGCGCTGTGGCGTCGATGCGACCATCGTGGAAATCAACAACGATGGCGGGGGAATCTTTCATATGCTCCCCATCGAATCGTTCGACCCGCCGTTCACCGGCCAGTTCAAAACGCCACACGGACTCGATTTCGAGGCGACGGGTGAACTCTATGACTTCGATTTCGACCGCGTGGAGTCGCTTTCGGCGTTCTGTGAGCGATTCCGGGCATCCATCGACCGGACGGGAACACAGGTCATCGAAGTCGTGACTGATGCGGAAGCGAGCCATCGAACGCGCGAGTCGTTACAAAAATCCGTCGTTCACGAACTATCAGACTAATTTTCACCGAAGATAATCGCGGCAAGATTAAAGATATTGTCCAGCGAAAAACCAGACGGATGGTCTGTATGACTGGAACTGTTACCGAATCCAAAGAGTTAGTTACGTTTTTGCGGGAGAAAGTCGGTGACCACCTTCGAAGCGTACTGTACTACGACGACGACGCACGGGATTTACTGTACATCCGCGACGACGTTGCCGATGCATACGACGAACGAGGACGTGCGGATGTTCTCCGTGATATGCGCCTCGAAGCTATCGAGAAGGCCCATCAGGAAGACCTTTACATCCATGGTTCGCTCGACTGCACGATTCGCTGTTTCGACGACGCCGTCGAAATGCATTTCATTCACGGCGAAGCCTGCGGAACCGCGGTCGCGCTCGACAGCGAAGTGTTCGCCGTTCACAACACGTTCGTCGGCCACTGTCTCGACGTGATGGGTCAGTAGTCCCAAAACTTCAGACGTCACCTCATCGCTCTCGGTCTTTCGTTTCGACCTGTTCACGCAGCTCCGACACTTCTCGTTTGAGTTCCTCCATGTCCTCCTTCGAACGTTTGTGCGCCACAAACAGTCCGCCGAAGATGGTGAGCGGCAGGCCGAACAGCATCAGGGCCATGATGAAAATGACGAACAGTTCCATGCCGCCGGGGATCGGGCCGAACAGCGGAACCGATTCGAATAGGGAAACCGACCCGAACTGGGGAATCATACAGGTGGGTTGACAACCCTCCGGCAAAAGTTTCGTGGTCGAATTTCGTTTATCAGGTTCCGAGCGCGAGCGGCCCCATCAACACGCCCATCAGGTGTACCCGGCGACAGCCAACTCGTGGAGGAAGCAGACCGAGGAGAATACTCACGAGGAAGATGCCAATGCCGACGATTCCCGCGAACAGGAACGAGGCCACGACTAACAAAGAAAGAACGCCGAATGAAAGGGTTCGATACTCCATCCGTCCGACCGTTTCGAGATACGTATCACCCAGCACGAGAACGAGGACGAATCCGACGATTCCGGCGACTGCGACACTGACCAACAGTGTCGGCAGATGAAGCGGTGTATTCGTCTCCCGAAGTGCGACCATCACGCCGGTTCGGGGCGTACCGAGGGCGACGAGTGCAAATAAAGCAAAAACCGTGTTCGCCGTGTTGACGCCGCTCGTCGCTACGATGAAACCTCGCCCGCCGGTTCGCCCCGGAACGAGCGCGAGCGCGATGACCGCCGCAATCGCGCTCGAAACGCCGGGTAGGTAGCCGACGATTGCGCCAGCGACCGCACCCGCGAGCGCGGTTTGCCCCACGTCCCGCCGTGGAGTTGTAACGGTCGCCGACGACTGCTTTGGCACGCCTGCTCCGTCCATCGCATCGACCAAGACGGGTGCACCGAACAACCCGGCAAAGAGCGGGGTCAGCACGCCGCCCGCGTCCAGCGGTGCGGCGGGCGACAGGTCGAGCGTCACGACGCCGAGTAGCACGCTCGAACAGAAAGAAACGAGGCCGCCGACTCGCCCGCGCATCGTGGCCTCGGTGACGATGAGAAATCCCGCAACTCCGGCGAGGACGAACGGCATGTTTTCCCTGACGAACGGATACGCCGTGGTCATGAGTTCCGTCACGGGAATTGCGAGTGGAACGGCGAACGCAACCGCCAGACCGCTTCCCAGGGCCGAGAGGCAAATCGCCTCTCGGCCCTGTCCCTCGATGACGAGTCGATGGCCGGGGAGCGCCGACACCGCCATCACGGGGTCGGGAACCCCCAACGCGAGCGTCGGCACGACATCGAGAAACGAATGAACGACGCCCGCGGCCAGCATCGACGCACCGACGAGTTCCGGCGGCCCGGGAACCGCCGGAGCGACCGACGCGAGCAGCAAGGCGAGGTTGTTGACGTGAATTCCCGGCGTCAGCCCGCTGATTGTTCCGAGCGTGACGCCTCCAAGAACGAACGCGAGCGTCGTTACCGTCATCGCCGGAGCAACCACCAACCGCGTTCCGAACACCTCCATCGACCCGGAGTGGTTCCATGTTCGTATTTAAACGTTCGTGGGCGGGTGGCGGTCGTGGCGATGGCTGTCGTTCGGACTACGGAAAAAGGCGACTGCGTAGCCCTCGGCTACGCGGTCGCTCTCCAACTCGATTCGCACACGAAAGAAAAATTGGTCTGACCGGTGTGGTGTCGTCGTTTAACCGAAGAGTTCGCCGAGACCTTCGCCGTCTGCTTCGTCGTCTTCGTCGTCTTCTTCTTCTTCTTCAGCGGCCTCTTCCTCTTCGGCTTCGTCGTCGCCACCCTCGTCGCCACCTGCAGCACCGCCTGCAGCGGCTCCACCGGCGGGAACAGCGGCGGCCTGTTCGACGGCCTCGTCGATGTCGACGTCTTCGAGTGCGGCGACGAGCGCCTTGACACGCGATTCTTCGACATCGACGCCAGCGGCGTCGAGGACGTTGGTGAGGTTTTCTTCGTTGAGTTCTTCGCCCGATTCGTTCAAGATGAGTGCAGCGTAAACGTATTCCATTGGTAGTTATCCGAACATTGCGCCGAGGCCTTCTCCGCCTGCGTCTTCGTCTTCGTCGTCGTCATCGTCGTCTTCAGGCTCGGCGTCAGTTGTTTCTTCGTCAGTCGATTCTTCTTCGTCAGCACCGCCCGCGGCAGGCGCTTCGATTCCGCGAAGCTCCTCGGGGAGTGCCTCTTCGTCGTCGATTTGTGCAGCCAGTGTGCGAACTTGCGCGTCCGCCTTGCTCACGAGATCCGGAGCGAGGTCCGGGCTTTCGATGGCGGCTTGAAGACCAAGGCTCTTGGCCTCGCCAGTCGCCTTCGAGACGAGCAGGGGTGCGGTCTGTTCGGTCGGGAACACCGCGTTGACGGAGAGGTTGCGACCGAAGGCGGCCGCTCGCTCGACGTCTGCGCGGTACTCGTCCACGTCGATGGCGAGTTCGTCCGACTCGAACATCACGCCGTCCGAATAGACGGCGCGCAGGTCAAGTCCGACCTCTTTCGGCTCCATGCCGAGTTCGGCGAGCACGTTCGCCAGTTCCGACGACACCTCGTCGCCTTCCTCCGCGACGAGGCTGTCCTCGGTCACGTGGATGGAGCCGTCCATAATCCGTGCGGCGGCACCGGCCTGCTGGAGTTCACCAACGAATGGGCCGGGGTCAACGCCCGTGTCTCCTTCCGGAATCGTGATTTCGTTCGGGGCGATTTCGCCCGCCGAAATCGGTGCCGGACTTTTGGACGCTTCGAGTTCCTTGTACAGACCGAACGGGTTGTCGTTCGTTCCGATGAGGCCAACCTGTCCGGAGATGTACTCTTCGAGGTCTTCGAAGCCGTCACCGACCGAGTCCAGTGCGCGCTCTACCAGCGTATTTCGGCTGACGCGGAGTTCCGCGCTACCGTGGAGACTGCGGCGCATATTCTGGAGCTGTTTGCTCGGGATGCCGGTGATGTTGACGACGCCGACACTGCTGTAGTTGTCGACGAAATCCGTCAGCTCAGCGACTTCCGTTTCTTTCCACTTCGGAATCGTCTCGGTCTTACGTTCTGCGGACATCTTAGGCCACCTCCACGGACGGTCCCATCGTCGTTTTCACGAAGATGGTGTCGACGTTGAGCGGGCCTTTCTCCAAGTTGGAGTGAAGACGCCGGACGATAACGTCGATGTTGTCCGAGATATCCTCCGCGGACATATCTTCCGCGCCGACGCGCGTGTGGAACGTGCGTCGGTCACCGCTTCGAAGTTGGACGGTGTTTTTCATCCGGTTGACGGTTTCGACGACGTCGTCGTCGGGCTGAAGCGGTGTCGGCATCTTACCGCGCGGGCCGAGGACGGTACCGAGGTATCGACCGATGTCCTGCATCATCGACGCTTCGGCGATGAAGAAGTCGGTCTTACCAGCGAGGTCTTTTGCGGCGTCGTCGTCGCCACCCAGTTCTTCCAACTCATCGCCTGAGAGAACGTCGTCGGCGACGTCTTCGGCGCGGAGGGCGGTTTCGCCCTCCGCGAACACGATGATTTGGGTTTCTTGTCCAGTTCCGGACGGGAGTACGATACTCTCGTCGACACGATTCGACGGATCGTTTAAATCGAGGTCGCGCAGGTTAATCGCGAGGTCGACCGTTTCGCGGAAATTCCGCTCAGGTGCGTCCTCGAGTGCGCGAGAGACTGCTTGCTCTATCTCATTATCTGCCATCGTTCACCTCCGTAGTACGCAGGAATGCTCCTACGGGTCAGTGAAACAGGCGATGCCTGTCTCACCGGAAATTGACGCATGTCGAACTTAAACCCGTCGAACCAGTACGCATCGTGGTAGTCGCCGACACCGGTTTGAGGCGTGCTATCGAACCAGTACACTCCACATGGTGTCCCTTTCGGGTCTGTTGGCGCTCCTCCTCGCGCTGGTGCATCTCGTGACTGGAAACGTACAGTCGTTCCGCGCGACTCCACGGAGTCGGTGGCTCTCGATAGCAGGCGGCGCGTCGGTTGCCTACGTCTTCGTCCACCTCCTTCCGGAACTCGAAGGCGGGACGGTGCTCGCGTCCGTCCCATTATTCGTCGGCTTTCTCGAACGACACGTCTACATCGTCGCGCTGATTGGATTTTCGCTGTTCTACGGATTGGAAGTCCTCGCGCGCGAGTCCGGACGAGAAGCCGATGGGAAACGAACCGACGACGAAATATTCTGGCTCCATATCGGAACGTTCACCGCGTACAACGCACTCATTGGCTATCTGCTCGTCCATCGGGAGCAACCGGGACCGGTAAATCTCATGCTGTATGCCGTCGCAATGGGCCTCCATTTCGTCGTGAACGACTATGGACTTCGGGAGTTCCACGAAGATAGCTACGACCGACTCGGACGCTGGCTGCTCGCCGGGGCAGTCATCGTCGGCTGGGCCATCGGAAACGCGACGGAAGTCGATGAAGCCGTGGTAAACACTCTATTCGCATTTTTGGCTGGTGGCGTCATCCTCAACGTCATCAAAGAAGAACTGCCCGAGGAGCGCGAAAGCCGTTTCTGGTCGTTTGCGCTCGGAGCGGGAAGCTACACGCTGCTCTTACTATTCGTCTGATTTGAAAACGGAAAAACCCGGATTAGGCTTCGAGCGCGTCGTCGTATTCGCCAGCATCGACCTTCGCTTTGAACTCTCGCGCGTCCACGCCTTCGACGGTGACGCCGAGTGACGCACAGGTACCGACGACTTCCTTCGCCGCGTTCTTCGTGTCGTAGGCGAGGAGGTCGGGGTGTTTCTGCTCCGCAATCGTTTTCACTTGGTCGATGGAGAGGTCGGCGACGAAGTTCTTCTGGGGTTCGCCACTGCCCGTCTCGAATCCGGCCTCGTCCTTGATGAGCGCCGCCGTCGGCGGGACACCGATTTCGAGGTCGAAACTGCCGTCCTCCTCGATGGAGATGGTGACGGGCACTTCCGTGCCGTCGAATGCAGCAGTCTGCTCGTTGATTTCGTTGACGACTTCTTGCACGTTGACCGCGGTCGGGCCGAGTTCCGGGCCGAGCGGTGGGCCGGGGTTGGCCTGCCCTCCGGGTACGAGGACTTCGATTGTATCAGCCATACCCGAACGAAATCTCGCTGGAGTTTTAAGGATTACCTTTTCGGGCGTTCGGAAGCGGTTCGTAGAAATTTTTTCATCATCGAATGGTGGGTTCGCTTCCGACGAGGAGTAAGAAGAAACGATGTGGGTTAGGGCAGACTTACGCCGTGTCGTCCGAGAAACTTGTTCGCCTGCTTGATTTCGACCGGACTTCCGACGACACGGCAGTACTCTTCTCCGAGCGGAACGATGCTGACTATGAACTGCCGCTCCAACTCGCGTCGAATCTCACCGAGTGCGTCACAGGGGAGGACGATTTGAGTGCTGTCGCGGAGGCGGGCAGGATCCGGCATTACGTATAGTCGTTACGATGGCCGAAACGTATTAACGTACCGAAACCATCGGCTGTTTCCCGTTGACGCGAAGGAACAAGTTTTTCGGCAATCACGGCTGACGTGTTTCTAATGGGACTGGAGGAGGAAATCGAAGCACTCCGCGAGGAGATAACCAACACGCCGTACAACAAGTCCACCGAGTCGCACATCGGACGGCTGAAGGCGAAACTCGCGGAGAAAAAGGAAAAGTTGGAAAACCAGTCCTCTGCTGGCGGTGGCGAAGGCTACGCAGTCGAGAAAACGGGCGACGCGACGGTTGCCTTCGTCGGATTCCCGAGCGTCGGCAAATCGACTTTGTTGAACTCGCTCACCGCCGCAGAGAGCGAAGTCGGCGCATACGAGTTCACGACGCTGAACGTGAATCCGGGCATGTTGCAGTACAACGGTGCGAACATCCAACTGCTCGACGTGCCGGGACTCATCGAAGGTGCGGCCCACGGACGCGGTGGTGGACAGGAAGTGCTCTCCGTCGTCCGCGCCGCAGACCTCGTGGTGTTCGTCCTCTCCGTCTTCGAAATCGACCAGTACGAACGGCTCAGCAAGGAGTTGTACGAGAACAAGATTCGGCTGGATTCTACCCCACCGAGCATCTCGATTGCGAAGAAAGGACGAGGTGGGATCAGAGTCACGTCCAGCGTTGACCAAGACCTCTCCGAGAACGTCATCAAGGAAATTCTCCGCGAGCGTGGGTACGTGAACGCAAACGTGACGCTTCGGGAGAAGATGGACATCGACCGCCTGCTCGACGGTATCATGGACAACCGCGAGTACATCCCGTCGATGGTGACGGTGAACAAGGTCGACCTCATCGAACCCGACTACGCCGAGAAAGTCAAAGCCGACCTACGTGACCACGATATCGACCCCGACGAAGCGGTGTTCATCAGCGCGGAAAAGGAGAAAGGATTGGATGCACTGCGCGAGAAAATCTGGGACGAACTCGGCCTGATGCGAATCTACATGGATAAACCGGGTCGTGGTGTCGATTACGACGAACCGCTCGTTCTCCCCAAGGAGAGTACCATCGAAGACTCGTTCGACAGACTCGGCGGCGACATGCGCCAACGGTTCCGATTCGCGCGCGTCAGTGGCCCGAGTGCGAAACACGACGAACAACAGGTCGGGAAGGAACACGAACTTGCCGATGAAGACGTGCTTCGGATGATTCTCCGGAAGTGAGGCTTCTGTCGCGTTCTCTCTCCGATTTGGCCACGTCTCGACGCCTCGTGTTGCTATCGCTGTTCGCACTCCCGTGGGTGGTTCTCGTCGCGCCGAGCGGGACGACGCTGATTTTTCCGTGGGGATTGGTGAACCCTGCATCACTGCACGTCACGACGCTTCCGGAGTATCTGTTCGTCCTGACCGTCGGATTACCGCCGCAACTTCTCGCGTGGCCGCTAAGCGTGCTCTTCTATCTACTTGCGCTCGTAAGCGCGTTTTCGGGGCGAGTCGAAGATCGACGGGTAACCGGTGGACTCCTCGTTCTGGCGGGCGTGACCCAATTGAACTTCGTCTTCCGATTCGTCGCGTATGGCGGATTGGTCGTCCCACTTGGCCCAATCGCAGTGTTCGCCGTCGTTTGGTGGTTTCATTGGCCCGACCTGCGCGGTGCGCTGAGTAGGTAGCAGATAGTCCAGTAGTAGATAGCGGATAACGACTGTTAATCCAATGCGCGCTCTCGCGCACGCACGCGACGGAAAATCAAGATGAATTGGACAGGGTGGCCAGAACATTCATCAGGAAATCGAACGGAACTTCCGCGAGCGGTACGCTTTTCGCCCCCGAGAGGGTGGTTTCTCACGTATGAACGGGATAATCGACCACGTCATGATGCGGGTAGCGGATTTGGACGAAACGCTCGACTGGTACGGCGAACACCTCGATTATGAGGAGAAAGGTCGATGGGAGGCCGACACGTTCACCAACGTCTACCTCGGCCCGGAGGACGGTCACGACGACGGTGCCCTGCTGGAAATCACCTACAATCACGACGACCGAAGCTACGAGTTGGGCGACGCGTGGGGCCACATCGCAGTGCGCGTCGAGGACGTGTACGACGCCTACGAGGAACTGATGGATGCGGGCGTCGAAGATTACCGCGACCCCGATTCCTGTGGCGGACGCTACGCGTTCGTAAAAGACCCGGATGGACACGAAATCGAAATCGTCCAACGCGACCACGGCGCGCGCTGGAGTATCGACCACACCATGATTCGCGTGGAGGATGCCGACGAAGCGCTCGGCTTCTGGACGCGAAAGTTCGAGTACGAACACACCGGCCGCTGGGAATCGGATTCGTTCGCCAACTACTTCATGAAGCCCGAAGACGCCGCCGAAGCGGCGATGGCGGTCGAACTTACGTACAACTACGACGGCCGAAGCTACGAGCTGGGCGACGCGTGGGGCCATCTCGCCGTGCGCGCGGACGACCTCCACGACGGATGGGAGACGCTGATGGAGCGCGAGGCAGAGGAGTACCGCGACCCCGAGTCCTGTGACGACCGTTACGCCTTCACCAAAGACCAAGACGGCCACGAAATCGAAGTTATCGAGCGCAACTGAGCGAAAACAACGATTTCTCGGAACCGACTCGAATCAGCAATTTTTACCGGGAACCCCGCAAAAAACGACGATTTACCAGATAGATTTCATTGACTCTCTGCGTTCATAATCGGTTATAATTCATGTCTTCATTTGGTTCGTTCCTTCACTACCACTTAAAGACTGGAACTGTGAATCTGTTCGTTAATGTCCCCTTACTCCGAGCGAAACTGTCAATACAAATCGATTAAGTTCAATTTCATTAACCTTCCGTCGAATCCCCATCGAATCCGGTACTCCGTAAATTCCGGGGTATGAGTGGATAACACCCCGTTCCAGACCACAAAGCATTTATAACAACGGGCTTACGTTCTTTCTGTACCCCCTACCCATGGTGGCAGATGGAGTACCGCGTTCATCCCGGTGTGGTTCCGGTTTGGACAAATCACGAAAGTGGTCGTGGGAAAAGAACTGTCGCCGACCAAGAAACAACTAACGAGAAAGCATGACAGGAAATATGACAAAGGTTCGCAGCCTGTTCCTCACCGCGCTTATGGTTATGTCGGTTTTCGCCGGCGCAACCGCGTTCGCGGGAACGGCTGGTGCGGCCAGTAACAATCTGAGCACGCCCGGAACCTACTACAGCGGTCAGACGCTGTGGATCGACGCAACAGACGTTAACGACAGCAGCGGCGCACAAATTGACGCAGTACAGATCCGCGAAGTCGAGGACAACACTAACGGTAACCTCGAACTGAGCGCCCCGAAAGACGTTCAGAGCCTTGACAGCGACAACACGGCAACGTTCAGTCTGGGCGACTTCAGCGGAAAATACGCTCTCACCACGACGGAGGGTGACGTTCTCACCTTCTCCGACGGTGTAGCTTCGAAAGCTGCCACGGAAGAGAACGGCATTCTCGAAGTCATCTCGCACAACTTCGAAGCGAGCTTCGATGACGACTCCGTTGTGAACGACGGTCCTGACGCAGAAACCACGCTTGACGTGGACGCTGACCGACCAGACTACGAAGTCGCCGTCTCCTCCGACGATCTTGAGCAGAAGACGCTCTACGACATCTTCGGTGACAGCAGCCAGTGGGACGCTAACCACACCGACGGCGAATCCGTTGTCCTTAACGCGCAATCTTCCAGCGAAATCACCGCCGACTTCTCCGGTGTCAAGACTGGCGACCACGACTTCACCTTCAAGGTGAACGATTCGGACGTCGAAGTCTCCGAGAACATCACCGTCGAAGAAGCAGGTGACAAAGAGGCAAACTTTGACGATGTCTCGTCAGTTGCCCGCGGTGACATCTCTAACATCACGGTTGACCTCGAAAACACCGACACGGCATACGTGCAGGTTGGTA
Source organism: Haladaptatus cibarius D43 (assembly GCF_000710615.1). NCBI lineage: Archaea > Methanobacteriati > Methanobacteriota > Halobacteria > Halobacteriales > Haladaptataceae > Haladaptatus > Haladaptatus cibarius. The sequence goes on from NZ_JDTH01000002.1 coordinate 926,482, forward strand.
ACTACGAAGAAGACAACTTCCAAGTCAACGTCGAAGTGCGAGACACCAACGACAACGGCAAAGCGAGCTTCCACCTGAACACCTTCAAGACCAACGACGGTAACTACGTGTCCGCGGCAGAAGGTACGAGTATCGAATACGAGAATGCTAGTACCCTCGAAAGCGAACCGATTGCGTCGAACAACTACGTTCTGAGTGCTGGAGTAACCGGATGGGAATCGACTGACAACTCGAACTACGACGTTGTCGCAAGCCCAACCGACCGAACCACGCTCAACATCAACGACCGTTCGACCGACTCGATACAGACGTGGGTTCAGCCCGCTGACATCGACATCAACACCGAGGATGTTTCCACTGTGACGGACACCGTCACGCAGCGTAACGTCGTCGCCGGCGACGACAAAGTGATCCTCAAGGTTGACGCAACCGGTATCTACGGTGCGCTCGACACCGGCACGTTCGAAGAGAACAACATGTCGATGGAGATCACGGAAACCGGCAGCAACATTGAGTCGAACACTGACGCTGACAGCGTTGACTTCTCGAACGTCGACATCGTCACCGACGGCGAAAACGGCACGTTCTACGCAGTTATTGACGCGAACGCGCTCAACAACGCGGACGACCAAGACGATCCATACGGTGAATGGGAAGCAACGTTCACGGTTCAGGACGACTACGTCCTCAACAGTAACGGCGAGGACGAAAGCGTCTCGAGCACCTTCTCCTACGAAAAGAAGTCCATGACGCTCAACGACGGCGAAGACCTCGAAGTTCCGCTCGGTAACGGTACCATCGCGGGTGAAACCAACCTCGCCCCCGGTACGGAACTCACCGTCGTCGCATCCAGCGGCGTCTTCTACAAAGAGAACGGTGACGTGACGGTTAACGACGACGGCACATTCTCGGCAGACTACGACTTCGACACGGAGGGTGTCGAAAACGGTACCGAGTTCACCGCCTACGTCATCAACCACCAAGACGACACTGAAATCAACGGTATGGTCAACGCCGACATGCAAGAGGACGGCGACGACGACAACACGACGACGACCACTACCACGACGACCACGACGACGACCACCACGTCTGACACCACGGACACCACGACGACGTCCAGTACGGACGACGGTGAAGACACCACGTCGACCGACGACAGTGAGGACACCACGTCCAACGACGATGGTCAGCCTGGCTTCGGTGTCGCAATCTCCGTTGTCGCACTCCTCGCCGCAGCGCTCCTCGCGCTCCGCCGAGAGAACTAAATCGGACACGCAGTCCGACTTCGAATAACTAATTCCTTCTTTCGCGCACTCAATCGATGAGCGACAGCGCTATCCAACGATACTAAAACTCGTGACTGTCCCGCGCAAAAACGGCAGTTCGGCGGGAAACCACAATTTTGTAAAACCGATTCGTCACCACGACGCTATTCTACAAAATTCAAAAACTAACTACTCGACGGTTAGCAGGTCACTCGGCGCGCCCGCGAGCGATTCGAGGGCGTCCGCTTCGATGTGGTGCAAGTCGCCCGGCACGACGAGGAGGTGGAGCGGGTCGCCGAAGTCACGCTCCGCAAGTTTCGACAGTCGGTCGGCTTCGACCAGGGGGTCGGGACTACCTGCGCGTGCGACGACTACCGCAAGCACGTCGTCGTAGCCGTCGGCGAGCATCTCCGCGGCCACGTCGGCGGTCATGTACTCGTCTTCGGCGTCCGCATCGCCTTTGTCGGATGGGTTCCAGCCGACTTTGATGTCGAGATAGACGAGCGTGTGCAGGCCGCGCTCGCGGTTGTCGTCCAGTACGTTCGTCACGCTGGCGGGGAGGCCGTCCGCGCCGTGGGCGTAATCGAACGGAAGCGTGGTTGCCTTACCGAAGCGATAGTTTTGAAGACCGGTGAGGCCGCTCGCGGCGGACTCCGCGGTCGGGGCGTGGATGACTCTTGTGTCGATGCCTCGGTCTTCGGCACGCAGTCGGAGGTCAACGTGTGTGGTCGAAATCATGGTGTCGCCAGCCGTGAGAAACACGGCGTGGCCGGATTCCGCGGCGGAGAGGATTGCCTTGGGGTCTTGTTCGACACCGGCGCGGTTTCTGACGGTGATTTCCTTTTCGTGGAACGCTTCGAGGTCGGCGACGTCCGCACCGATGAGTTTGCTGGTGTAGAACTCGGCGAACAGGTCGTCCGCGCCGGCGATTGCATCCCTGCCTTCGACGGTGATTGAGCGTTCGTCGTACAGACCGAGGCCGATGAAGGTAAGCATAGCCGACTTTGGGAAGTCGGACGCTTAAACGACGCGACCCGAAGCGTCAGCGTTAACGCTGGCTTGGGGCAACGAATAGGTATGAAAGCGCCCTGCGTGCGCATCGAACGAAAACGCGGTGAGACGACGCGCCGCGAACTCGCAGAGTCCGATCTGATTCCGGACGACCTCGAAATCGTCGTCGAAGGCGGGTGGCTTTACGTTCCCGTTTCCGACCCTGACGCGGTTCCGGACGGGTTCGAGGTCGTCGAACACGACGTGCCGACCCGCGAGACGCCGGACACGCCCGCCGACATCCTCGGATTCGACCCGAGCTACGAACGACTCGGGGACATCGTGCTCGTTGACGAGGACGACCCAGCGAGAGCGCGCGAAATCGCGGATGCAATCGTGGCGTCAGAATTGCCCGTCAAAACCGTGCTCAACCGTGCGTCGAAAGTCAAAGGCGAAACCCGCGTGCGCGATTGGGACGTGCTCGTGGGCGACCAGACCGAAACGGTTCACCGCGAATACGGCTGTGAGTTCTCGCTCGACGTCTCGCGGGTGTACTTCTCACCCCGCCTCGCAACTGAACGCCACCGCGTGGCCGAACAGGTTGACCCCGACGAACGGGCGTTCGACATGTTCGCGGGGGTTGGCCCGTTCGTCATCCCCTTCGCAAAGCGCGGCGCGCAGGTCGTCGGCACCGACGTGAACGACGTGGCGATAGAATACCTTCGAGAAAACGCCCGCCGAAACGGCGTCGAAAATCGAGTAACCGCCATTGCCGGAGACGTTCGGGAGACGGTTTCGGAGTACGAAAATTGGGCTGACCGTCTCGTGATGAACCTGCCCCACAGCGCGGGCGAGTTCCTCGACACCGCAGTTTCCCTCGCGGAGGATGAGTGTGTGATTCATTACTACGACATTCAGCACGAAGACGACCCGTTCGGGCCGGGCGAGAAAGCAATCCGCGCGGCGGCGGAACCCGAGTACGACGTGTCGGTCGAAACTAAACGGGAAGTCCGGTCGTATGCACCCCACGAACTGAACGTCTGTTTGGACGTGCGATTAACGCGGTAGTTCGTGATAGATTAACTCTGTACCCGCAGGCATTTCGCAACCCTTATGCACTCCGTGGTGTCTACGTTTGAATGTCGCAAGACATAGCGCGCCGGTGTAGCTCAGACTGGCAGAGCGATTCCTTCGTAAGGAATAGGCCGAGGGTTCAAATCCCTCCACCGGCTCTTTCTACCGAACGAAGTGAGGTTAACGAGCCTCGCGTGGAGGGATTTGAATCAGGGAGTAGAGCGAAGCGGAACGACCGTGGTTCACAATCCCCCTCCACCGGATTACTTTTTCAGTGAACTATTTTCGTGAGTAGCTATTTCTTTAACGAGATTACAATGAGCGGTCTTACAATAGACTCTTTGTAAAAACCAGAATAATTCTACGACCCGAAAGCATCTGTAACCTGAATACGAGATTTTTTAATGTATTACTGTATCTGGAAAGACATGACTCAATCATCGCCGATTCTCGACGCACTCCACGGAATCGCTTCTCGCATTGACGATGATATGAGCGAGAAGGATGTGGAGAACGCATTTCTGAACGAGAATTTCTATACGCTTCTCGGCTATTCCGGTGCAGGACACGACCTGCGAAGTGAATGGACACTTCCAGATAACAAACGACCCGACTACGTGACGCTGGATGAGAATGAATCCGTTACCGCTGTTTACGAGTTCAAAAGCTCCGGACGTGACCTCGGGGCGCACACCGACCAGTTGTTTCACTATGTAGACGAACTGAAAGCAGACTACGGGGTGTTGACGAACGGCGAAGAACTCCGACTGTTCGACCGCGATGGACAGAGGCAAATGCCACCCATCGCGCTCGGGGAAGCGACCGAAAGCCACGCCGCAAACCTCGTCGCCGCCCTCGAAAAACCGGAGTGGGACATCACGAACCCAGAGAGCGTCAACGACTATCTCGACAGTCTCGATGCAGTGGAACTTGACGGCGAACTCGGGCGCGAACACTTTTTTGACACGTTCCGGTTGGAAGAGGACAGTCCGTTTGCCGACCTCGTAACCGCGATGGTTGACCTACTTCGTGAACTTCGAGACGAAGAAGAAGCGAAGTTCGTGAAAGGTGCCTACGACTTCTGGGAAGCCAGCTATGCTAGCGAACCGGACGACGTTCCGAAGTCATGGGAGAACTTCATCGATGGCAAGCAGTCGCTTCGGGATTTCATGTTCTGTCTGGAAAGCGGCCACGCACTCCTTGCTCGACTCCTTCTGTCAAAAGCGACTGTAGACCATGAGTTCTTCCCGTCAGACAAGGGACTCCGGCGGTACTTTGACGCGCTCGGTGGATTCGATGGGGAAATCAGTCTTGATGCGTACCCGGTCGCGGCGAACGGGATGATTGAGGATATGCGGAATCAACTCGTCGAAAGCCTGTTCGAGGACGACATTTTCATCTGGTGGACTGACGGGTACAGCGAAGAAACGGCCAGTCAGCACGCGAATCCCTATAATCGATTTCGTGACGTGGCGAAGGACGGGAGCGAAGTCTCTCGCGTGAGTCAGGCAACACGGGAACGATTCAGTCGCGCAGTGGCGCACATCGTCTTCTCGGTGCTGAAATTCGACTTCTCTCGCATCGAAGGCGACCCGCTCGGAAACCTCTATCAGCGATACTTCGACCCGGAAACTCGCAAAGCTCTCGGCGAGTTCTACACGCCACAGCCAGTCATCGACTACATCATGGACGGCGTTGGCTACGATGTAGGTGTTTCAAGCGAGCGAATCATCGACCCGTCCTGTGGGTCTGGGACGTTCCTCGTGGAGGCTATAGAGCGGTACATCGAGGACGTAGAACGCTATCACGACGACCCGGATTGGGCGAAACACCTCACCGAACTTTGCACTCGTCCGCACATCGTCGGACTCGACATTCACCCGTTCGCGGTGCTGATGGCCCAGATTCGGTTCATGGTCACGATTCTGCCGAAGTATCGAGAGGCAAAGCGAAGCAATGCGGAGTTCACGATTCGACGCCTGCCCATCTTCCGAACCGATACCCTTCGGAACGAGCGTGAGTTGACGGGCATCGACATCGGAGACGATAACACGACTCAGATGACGTTCGATGCAATGACCGAGGACAATCAGGACGTGCTGATTCCCGTTCCCCTCCCGGTCGAAGTTGACGAGGACGAGGTGGACGAATCGGAGCGCGATGGCGAGTTCCTCGTTCAGCGCGTTCGGATGCCCAAGCACCAGACCGCCAAGATGAACGCCGAGATTCGGAACTTCGGCGAATACTACGCCGCGTTACAGGGCGTCCTCGACGTGGTGAAATACCATATGCACGAAGGGATGTGGGAGTACCATGGCGGTCTGGAACGAGGAATTCACCGTTACACGACCCGGGAGTACGAGGGATTGGAGGCGTTCTTCGAAGAGTACGTGAACGACATTCTCGACACTGTCCGATACCTTCGCGTCGAACACGGTGACGGACGCCTGTTCAAGATGTTCGAGGACACGGTTCTGTCGCTCGTCGTCAAGAATTACATGGAGTACGATTACGTGGTCGGAAATCCGCCATACGTCCGTATCCAGAATCTCCCTGACGAACAAAAGGCGATGCTGGACGAACTGTACGAGGAGTCCACGACCGGAAACTACGACATCTTCTGCCCGTTCTATCAGCGGGGGCTGGAGTGGCTCACCGAAGGCTCCGGTCGGCTCGGCTTCATAACCCCTAACCAGTTCATGGTCACGGACTACGGCGAGGGGATTCGGAACGTGATGCGGAACGAGGCCAACATCGAGGAGGTCTACGACTTCCGCGACTCCGGTGTCTTCGAGGACGCGACGAACTACCCTGCCATCGTTATTCTGGAAGACGAGGAGGACGAGGACGCCCGGAATGAGAACGAAATTCGTTGCGTCCGAGTGAAAGCGAACGTAGACGACGACAGTGGCCGGGAGTTAGACGAGCAAATTATCACCGCCGTTCGTGACCATCGTGGTGAACCGGGCTACAGCGACGAGTTCATCGACGTGTTTGACTTCCCGCAGGGAGAGTTGGACGACGGGTACTGGTCGCTGATGCCGCCAGAAGAGTTGGGAGTGTTCCGCAAATTAGAACAGGAAAGCAACGAGCGACTTGATGGAATTACGGATTCAGTATTTGCAGGAACTCAAACAAGCGCAAATAAGGTCTATGTTGTTACTCCCCTAAACGCGAATAGAATCGAACCGAATGAAGGTGGTGATACTGTTCGTATCGTTCCTTCGGGAGAAGAGAAAGAGTACGAGATTGAAACAGACCTGCTCCGACCGTGGCTTGATGGAAAAGACATTCGGCGTTGGCAGGCAGATTGGTCTGGACAACACGTTATCCTCCCATATGATATCACGAAAAACGAAGACGGAGAGTTGGAGTCGGAACTGTACGCGGAAGATTATCTACGGGAGAATTTACCGCTCACTTGGGAGTATTTCGAACAACATCGGGAAAAGCTTGAAAGTCGAGAAAGTAGCAAAATGGAAGGCCGGGACGACTGGTACGGATTCATCTATCCAAAGAGCCATGACCGATTCGAACGGCCAAAAGCAATCGGGGCGCACATCTCGGAAAACGCTCGGTTCATGGTCGATGACACTGGTGTCTGGTACTTCAAAACAGCCTATGGTATTCAACTTCTTCCAGAAATTGATGAACTCACTGAGGTCATAGCCGCCCAAATGAACTCAAAAGCCCTTGATTTCTACTTCAAACATATTACTACTGTCAAAGCTGGTGGTTTCTACGAGTACCGCGCACAGTATCTTGAACAACTTCCTTGCATCACTGACAGTACGAAGGAACCGTTCGATTCGATTCGACCAAAAGCAGATGAAATTGTCGCTTCTCTCAACTTAGAGAACAAGACTGAGCGCTTCCCAGAAGCCTACCTCGGTGACTTCGATGGCAATCTCGAATACATAGACTACGAGTGGCAGACTCGCCGGTATCCAGTCAACGCCGACGTTCAGGAACTCACCGATGGTCGGTTCGCGGTCACGGCGGGTCGCTCCGACGAGATTACCGCACCCCAGATGGACACTGGTGACAGAGAAGAGCGCAAACTCAAAGCGAGATACGTCCACGCCGCCGTCGATGGTCGGAAGATGAAGAAGGGAGAGGAACAGGCGATTCCGATTCCAGAAACGACCGAGGGTGTTCAAGAACTGCTGGAAGCACTGAAGCAGGACAGAACGACAATCGAGGAAACGAGCATCGAGGAACTGGAAGCCGAAATAGACGAGGCTGTGTACGACCTCTTCGACCTCACCGAGGACGAGCGCGAAGTCATCGAGGAGTACTTGGAAGTCTTCTGAATTTGCCACCTGTTTCCAACACCGAAAGACCGTCAACGATTATTACTGTGAAGTAATGAACTGCTACGACCAGTCTAAATACTCGCACACCCTACCTACACTGTAGGTGATTTCGATGGAAGGGCCACTGATGGGGAAGCGACGCAGTCGGTTAGTCGAGGAGATAGAAACCCTGCGACAGGAAGTCGAACGACATCAAGAGGAACTCACGACGCTCGAACAACTGCGCCGAGAGTCCAGAACGAGAAAAGTCGATTTCGATGGGTTCGAAGGAGTCTGCGTGAGCTGCGGCCATGGCGTAATCCTCCGGACTGAAGACCGACTCCACTGCACCGGTTGTGAGTATCAGCGATACCTCTAACTACGCCACACTGATACGAACCCTGCCGCGGCTCCACCGAGACGAACACGGCCGTGATTGTTCGCCGACATCCCCTGCAACTACACAGCCCGTAGTTTGCTCCGCTTCCTTCCCTCCTGTATCCGAAACGCACTGTTAACCACGCTGAGCGGCTATTTTGACCGATGGCCAACGAGGGTGAGGACGGGTTCGACCCGACGAAACAGGATGCACGGGAGGTTGCCGGGGACGCGGCGGAAAACCGCGAGGAGTTTCTGACCCTGATGCCGCATTTCTACCGCGGCGCGCTGTCGCAGTCGGGGCGGTACTTAGACCGACTCGACCTGACCGTCGATTGGGCGATTGCGGTCGTCACCGCCGTACTGGCGCTGGGATTCCAAAGTAGCGACGTGCCGCCGTATCTCATTCCCATCGGGATGGTCGCCCTCTCGATGTTTCTGCTGTTCGACGTGCGCCGCTATCGGTCATACGACGCGATTCGGGCGCGCGTCCGTCTGGTCGAGGAAAACGTCTACGCGAACGCGCTGAATCCGGTCGGCGCGACGCTCGGTGAGTGGCGCGAAGAGTTGAGCGACGACCTCCGAAAACCGATGCTCAAGGTTTCGTACCGGGAGGCGCTTTCGCGCCGCCTCAAGCGGGTGTACCTCCCGCTTTACGTGCTGTTGGGCGTTGCGTGGCTGTTCCGGATAACCCTCTTCGTGCCGGACGAACCGTGGCGCGAAACTGCGGCGGTTCCGGGTGTTTCGGGCGAAACCGCGATCGGAATCGTGGGTGTGTTTTATCTCGTGCTGATACTCATCACGTTTTGGCCACAAAAGCGGGAAGCCAAAGGGGAGTTTCACGGCGAAGAAGCGGGAGACTGGAAAGAAAGGGAAGAAACAGAATGAGTGTAGGCGGTGCCTACCATTCGTCTGGCTTGCCCTACGACGAAGGGAAACAGTTCGACAACTAACGCAACCGGCCATCTATTTTTACGAAAATTGAAACCGCATCAGAGCGTAGAAGAACAATTCTAACGAGGTTTATGAATTTCTATATCGATTTTGTGTACGGAACGAACTTCGTTCAACCGAGCCGAACCACCGTCAACGATCTCCGCTGTTTTTCCCCGTTCCAGCGAATAAGAGAGATGCAAAATGCGACTCACACCCCGACAACTCACTGCAAGCATACTGATTGGCGTCCTCCTCCTCGCTGGCGGGACGAGCGTGGCACTCGCGGGCGGACAGGCCGCGAGCGATGAAATCCACGAAATCGGCAGTCAGGAGATAACCATTCAAGACGCGACGATAACCGTCTCGGACACCTCCCTCTCCGGGCCGGGGCTGCCTGACACGACCATCGAAGACCGGAGTTACACCGTGGCGGAGTCCACGACGACTATCGAGGGACTGACGCTGTCGGTAAACGGAGAAACGTACGAAATCTGCCGAATCGAGATTACTATCGAAGAAGTCGGACTCACGCTGGAGAACGTCGAACTCTCGAACGGCAACTAACCAAATTTACTTTTCAGCGGTTGCGTTTCCTTGAAGCCATTGGCGATACTCGTCCTGTGGCAGTACCCTAACAGTGGTTCTCATTCGCGCGTGGCCCGCGCCACAGAATTCGGTGCAGTAGCCGCGATACGTTCCGGGTTCGTAGACGCGGGTGTGAACGACCGCTGTTCGACTGGGAAACACGTCCTGTTTGACGCCGAGTTCGGGCACGAACAGCGAGTGGATGACATCCGCGGATGTCATCCGAACGTACACTTCGCTGTTCGCCGGAATCACGAGCTCGTCTTGCGTGGTTCGGTTCGAATTTTGATACTCGAACTGCCACCCCCACTGATAGGCGAGTCCCTCCACCATCACCGCGTCCGACGCGGACGAATTGTTCGTCCCATTTGCGGCCATCTGGTTCACTTGGTCGCCGGGTTGATTCGGCGTGATGTACGGACTGGTGAGCACCGTGTACGCCGCAAAACCGACGAACAGAAGGATGATGGCGGTCGCAATAGTCCACGTGATTTCCAGGGCCGGATCTTCGGCGGTCGGAAGTGGGTCGTCGTTGTTTCGGAATCGAACGACTGCGTAGATGAGGATGATTTCGACGAACAGAGTCAACGGGAGCGCCACGTAGATGAGCTGGAAGTTCAACTGGTCGATGAGCCGTTTGTTGACGGACTGGGCCGCCGCTGGTTCGATGGCGGCGATTACAAGCACACAGAGAAGACAGGCGACCATCCCCCCGCGACGAAGTCGCATTGTACCGGAGTCAACTGACGGCCGGATATAGTTTATCGCACGCTGGATTACGTGTCAGTCTGTATATATTCAGTTCGGCCTGCGGCTTTATCGTGTTGGCTCCCGACGCGAGTATGTACGCATGTACGAGGGGTGGGGGAAAATGGGGAGCGAAGCGTGCCGGACGCATCGACGGAGGACGCTATCGGCAACAGGGGGATACCAACCGTGAACCGAGCAGTGGTCGAACTGACCATCCTCGGGTCGATACTCTGTGCCTGCTGGTTCGTCTTCTGGCTCTCGAAAAAACGGGCCACGAAACCGGACGGCGGCTATCGGTCGCGGCGCGAGTTCGACGTGGATTTGGAAACGCTCAAACGAACCGTCGTCCACTGGACGACAACGACGAACCACCGGGAAATCGGGATACTGTACATCCTGTTCGGAACCTTCGCGGCACTGTGGGGCGGGACGGACGCGATGATGATGCGAACCGAACTGCTCACCCCGAACGCGGACATCTGGTCTACGGAAACCTACAACGCGCTCTTTACGGCTCACGGCATCACGATGCTGTTTTTCTTCGTGACCCCGGTATTCTTCGGCATTGCGAATTACTTCGTTCCGCTTCTCATCGACGCCGACGACATGGCGTTTCCCCGCCTCAACGCCATTGGATTTTGGCTTCTCCCGCCCTCCCTCTTTCTCGCTCGCGGGGGACTTCCCGCGCAGGTCGTCGGGCAGTTTCTCAACCTCTTCAACATCCACGGCGACCTCTTTCAGTTCTTCTGGACGCTTCGAGAACCCGAACTCGGCTGGACGCTCTACACTCCGCTTTCGATACAGTCACCGAATCCGCAGGTGAACTTCCTCATCCTCGGTCTGCATCTTTCCGGCATCGCAACAACCCTCGGGGCAATCAACTTCATCGTCACCATCGCCTACGAACGCGGCAAAAACGTCGGGTGGGAAAACTTGGACATCTTCGTCTGGAACATCCTCACGACGAGCGGCCTCATTCTGTTCGCGTTTCCGCTGCTCGGGAGTGCACTCATCATGCTCCTGCTCGACCGGAATTTCGGGACGACGTTCTTTATCTCGGAGGGTGGCGACCCGATACTCTGGCAACATCTGTTCTGGTTTTTCGGCCATCCCGAGGTGTACATCATCTTCCTCCCTGCGGCGGGACTGATGAGCTTCATCCTGCCGAAATTCGCGGGGAGAAAGCTGTTTGGCTTCACCTTCGTCGTCTATTCGACGCTCGCCATCGGCATCCTCTCGTTCGGCGTCTGGGCCCATCACATGTTTACCACCGGAATCGACCCGCGAATCCGCGCGAGTTTTATGGCGGTTTCCATCGCCATCGCGGTGCCGAGTGCCATCAAAGTGTTCAACTGGATAACGACGATTTGGTCGGGCAACGTCAGATTGACCGCCCCGATGGTGCTCTGTATCAGCAGTATCGGAACCTTCGTCGTCGGTGGGGTGACGGGAATCTTCCTCGCGACGATTCCCGTGGACATCCTCTACCACGGCACCTACTACGTCGTCGGGCATTTCCACTTCATCGTCATGGGAATCATCCCGTTCATGATGATTGCGGCGAGCTACTACTGGTATCCAATTTTGACCGGACGGCTGTACGACCGCCAACTCGCACTGTTTCAGTCCATCCTGCTGGTGTTCGGCTCCGTGCTGACCTTCGGAGCACTGATTCTTATGGGGTTGTTGACCCTACCGCGCCGTCTCGCGTTCTACCCCCCCGAGTTCGCCTCGTTCCAGCGAATCGCGACGGTCGGCGCGTTTCTCATCGGCCTGAGCGTGCTGTTGTGGCTCTACAACATGCTCTGGTCGTTTTGGAGCGGAACGCCGGTACAGACCGCCGACGTGTGGGGATTGAAGCGAACACAGCAGTTCACCCGCGAGTGGCAGTGGTTCGAGCGGCGGTTGGAGGAGAAGTACGGCATCGAACCCACGGAACCCGAAACGACGCGCCCGTCCTCAACTACCGTTCCGGGTGAAGGAAGTCCGACGGTTCTCCGCACCGTCGAACCGCTGTTGAGCACGATTCCGCGCGTTGCTCTCGCGGCCGGAACCGGCGGATTGGTCGGAACGACCCTCATGTCCGGCGTGCTGTTCACGGCGACGATTCTGGGCGTGTTCGACCTCGGGTCGTTTTCCGAACTCGCGGAACTCGTCGGCATGCAGGGTGTCGCCGTCGGGTATCTCCTCTTTCTCGCGGGGGGAATGACGACGTGGGCGCTCCTGTTCGCCGTCTTCGCCGAATATCTGCCGGGACGGCCGCGAATCATCACCGGACTGGCCTACGCGACCATCATCTCGGTTGGGTTCGCACTCGCGTTCTACACGGGACAGACGGACTTGCAGCTGCTCGCCTACGTCGTGTTCGTCCTCATCGCCCACTGGTTCTACGGGTTCGGGTTGGCAGTCACGTTCGAATACCTCATCTCGCGCTGGCAGGTCAAAGGATGAGTGGGGACGAGCGATACTCCAGTCCCGTGCCGGACGACCGAACAGTCGGTTCGCTCGTCCTGACCTACGGCGCGCCCTTCGTGGGAACCCTCCTCGTCGCAGTCGGAATCGCGGGCGGCATCCTCGGTGGGTATGCCGTCGCACAGTCCGAATTAGGGTTGTGTAGCAATCCGACAATCATCGTCTATTCCCCCGTGGAAAGCGGGCAGTACGTGGAAAACCCGGAAACGCCGACCCTCGATAGATTCACCGTCGCAGAACTGGCTCCGGCGGAGCGACGGGCGTTCGGAGAGGCCGTCCAAAGTCCAAGGGGCGTTGCCGACGTTCGAGGCCAGTTCGTGCATCGTCAGGCGTTCCAGCGCGGCGTCCTCGTCACGTCCGACGGAACCGTGCGGTACGCGACGATTTCATCGACGAATTCGTGTCTCTCCGTTGACCCGCTTTTGTTCCCCTTGGGCGTCGTTTCCATCCTACTCGGAATTCTCGGAATTCTGACGCCGCCGCTCTACCGAAAATTGCTCGAACGCGAAGAACGGGCTGGACGGATGTCCCGATAGTTTTCGAACTCACACCGTTATTTCGGCCCCGACGTACAGCATGAGGACGAGAATCAGCCAGACGACATCGACGAAATGCCAGTAGTACGAAACCGTGGTAATCGACGTATCCCGGTCTGAATCGTACTGGCCGCGTTTGGCCCGCCAGAAGACGATGCCGAGCAAAATCACGCCGAGTGTAACGTGCAGACCGTGGAGTCCGGTGAGGCCGAAGAAGGCGCTTCCGAAAATCCCAGAGGTGAGCGTGAACCCTTCCCCGACGATGAACTCGTAGTACTCCAAGACCTGCCCCGCGACGAACGCGACGCCGAGGAGAATCGTCACGCCCAACAGCGCGAGAAACCGATTCCGGCGGTTGTTTTCGAGCGCCGCATGTGAAAAATGGAGCGTGAAACTGCTCAGGACGAGCAAGACCGTGTTGACGAGCACCAACGAGGTCAACACGTCGGGGAGGTTCTGCGGCGGCCACCCGCCGATGCGGACGAAAACGTAGTAGGTGAACCCCGCGGCGAACGTCGCTACGTCCGTCACCAGAAACAGAATCATGGTCGCTCGGTACGCCCGGCGTTTTCGGGCGCTCGCCTGATTCCGCCAGTAGCCCGCCAAATACGCCTGATTGAGCCATCCGACGAGTCCGGCGACGAACGCACCGAAACCGACGACCCCGGCGATAGCGCCGACAATCGCGGGAATGACATCCGTCGCGCGCCCCAACAGGAACAGTGCGACTCCGGCGTACAGCAGGCCCGCCCCGACTGCCGAGACGACCGGCCACTGACTGCGTTCGTGATGGGATTCGTGGGCGTCAGCGTCCGCAGTCGCACTACTGGTCGCCGAATCGGTCATGGCTGATAGACACAGGCTACCGAACAGCAAAAAACCGATGGCAGTCGAGAGTCGATCGAAACGATTCCTGTCGAACCCGGAGTTACTCGCTGGACATGCCGCTCATGAACACGAGGGGGTCGCGGGTTTGGAGCCATGTGGTTCCCTCACCCGAGAAACGAGTGACGCGCCCTTCACCGCCGAGGAACGAGGACTTGATACCGCCGTCGCGCTCCCGCGTGAGGTCGAGTCCGTCCGTCCACGCGACGAGGTGGTCTTCGTCCACGATGAGTGGGTCGTCGTCGCTGATGTCCACGCTGTAAATCGACCCGTAGGACGAGAGGAAGGCGATGCCGTCCCCGTCGAGTGCGAGAACGGTCAACTCGCTGGACGAGAAGAAGTTCCGCGCGTTGTTGAGTGCGGTTTCGTGTTCGACTTCCGGTGACCACGCCAGCGCAGACCCGGATTGGGCCTTGATGCGCCCGGTTTCGGCGAGGTCGATGGGGACGATGTCGCCCGGCGTATCCGGCGCGAGAGTGACGTGTGCGCCGTTTTCCTCCGCTGTGAACGTGTTCGTAATCATTTCCTGTTCGTCGCTGATGGCCCGTGAGAGCATCCCCGTAATTCCCTCGCCACCCGCGATTTCCGTGTCTGCGGCCATGGTCGCACTTCTGCTCACCATCGCACCGGTTTTCGCTTCGACGTATTCGTCGGTGTCGAGTTCGACTGTAAGCACCGCGTTGCTCGGCCCGTTGGTGATTTCGTATTCCATAGTTGATACTAACTGTCGTTCAGATATTTGAAGGTATGTATCTATAGAAGCTGTGAACCGTGGTGGGACACTTTCGTTCTGTTGGGTAGAATACCATCGACACCGACGGCGAACACGGTTTCGCCGAGCATCGCCATGCTCGCCACGCCGCCTTCTGATTCCACTTCGCGGACGGTTTCTCGAACTTGACTCGTCGGCAGTTCGAGTTCGCGAGCGAACGCCCACGAATCCCGAATCACTCGCTCTAGCGACGGTTCGTCTGGAAACGAACGCAGGGTTCGTCCGCCGACGGTTCGAACGCGAGCCATGAGTGCCTCGTCGCCGAGGGCGTCGCTCGTGGACATACCGCCGAAGGAAACGTACTCCACGGCGTCGGTCGGTTCCCATCGTTTTCTCCCTGACCCGTCGTCCATCAACAGTCCCCCTGCAGACTGAATGAACACGTCACCGAGTCCAGTTCCTGCTTCGACCTCTGCGACGTGCGAAACCCCGACCAGTTCGTCCTGTGAATAGCCGAGTTCGAAAACTTCGTTCGCGGAAATCGCGGTTGCGAGCGTTGCCGCGCCGCTCGCGCCGAATCCACAACCGATGGGAATCGCGGCGTCGAGTTCGACCCGCGCCGTAACACCGAGTTGGTCAAGAACGCCTTCGACCGGTTCGAAATCGGTTGCCTCGCCGTCGAGCGCGATTTCGGTTTCGTTGGCGTTTTGCACGTCGGCCACGATACCGTCCTCGATTGCCATGCTCGCGCCCCTCGATTCGTCGCCCGATTCGGTCGGTGCGAACACGGCCGTCACGCTTCCCGGTGCGAACGCTTTCATGGGAGTACGGACGCAAAAGTCCGACTTCAATCCGCTGACTGCGGAACGAGAGTGGAAATAGACGAACAATCAGCACCGACCACCATTAGTTGCTCAATGAACACCAAATGACGCGTAAAGTAGTCGTCTGTCTTCATCCATCCGAAATATTTTACATTATGTCGTTGTAGTACGGTGTATGCCGTATGAAACACAACCAGCGCAGGCGACTTCGTGGACGAATCCGGAACGGTGTCCGTTCTGTGATGCCGCCCTCGAAGACGGTGGCTGGGGATTCATCG
Source organism: Haladaptatus cibarius D43 (assembly GCF_000710615.1). Lineage (NCBI taxonomy): Archaea > Methanobacteriati > Methanobacteriota > Halobacteria > Halobacteriales > Haladaptataceae > Haladaptatus > Haladaptatus cibarius. The sequence goes on from NZ_JDTH01000002.1 coordinate 942,465, forward strand.
CTCACGTGCGAGCGAACCCATCGTGCAAAACCGAGTACGACATGTGGCGCGAGCAGATTGCCGGAGATATAGGCGGCGAGTGGGGCGGATAGGGAGAGTTTGATGCTCGGGAGTAGAGTTATATTTTCGTGAGTGAACCTTCGCCCCACGAATCGGCGTCGCCGGTACCAGTATCAAGCAGTAACGGGATTCCTTTCGTCGCTCCTCGTCGGATTTCGGAGGTACACGCGCGACGATGGCGAACTCCGGTTTCGAATGACCCCTGAGTAGCCTACTTGGCGCGGTCGGGTTGCTCACGGGCTACAAACTCGCAGAGCGTCGGTACGAACAGAAATAGCGAGGCGCTTCGGCGTGGTCGGCCAGCGGCGGTATTTCACAAAAGCTTCGAACTAAACAACAGTTCAGTTAGTTTCCGACGCCGCTATTTTCGTCGCTTTCAGTGGTCGTGGTGGTCGTTTCGTTCCCGTTCTCGGTATCGTCGCTCTCGTTTTCGTCTTCGGTAGTCGTCTCATCTTCGCGCTCGGATTCGTCTTCGTCGTTTTCGCCATCTCCTTCGTTCTCGTCATCAGATTCGTCTTCATCGTCCTGTCGCTCGGTTTCTGTTTCATCACTCTCCCGTTCGTCGTCATCCGCGTTCTCTTCGTCGGCCTGCTCATCCCCGCCTTCGTCGTTCGAATCACCGTTCTCGGTGTCTTGTCCGCTCTCCCCTGCTCCGTTGCCGGAATCGGCGTCGTCCTGCGTCTCGCCCTCACCTATCTCCGAACCTGCGTCGTCGGGACTCGTAGCCTCCGCGTCCGCCGCAGAAGAACCAAGTCCACCGACGCTGACCGCGATACCTGTGAGAAAAAGCGCAGTGCCAGCGACGAACAGTACCGTCTGCATCCGGTTCATGATACTCGACTGTTCGCGGACGAGATGCTTTATTAGTAAATAGGTAAATGCCGAAACAGTATCGAATTAGCTCTCTTTGTCGTCGTATTCGAGCGTTACGTCGAGCAGATTGCTCAACATTTCCGGGAACCGAACGACTTCCAATCGCTCCTCGTCCTCGTGAAGACGGACGATTTTCGCGGCGCTGAGCTTCGGAATGTCGGTGTGATGGAGTTCGGTGTAGATGTGGACGTGCGCCTCCGCCGACAGCGGTTCGTACTGGACGGCGTCCATCCACCCCGCGACGTTGTCGGCGAGGCGCGTTACCGTGGTTTCGTCGTGTCGCCGAAGATGGTACAGCGCGTACCGTCGCCGCGGCTCCGCGAGAATCTGTAGCAATGTCCGCAGTGAGTTCTCCTCGCCATCCATGAAGTCAACCTATCAGAACGTGCGTTTTCGACGGGAGGTAATAAAACGCCGGGAAACACCGGTCGGGCAGAGTTATATCCACGGGCTAAAATGATAGGCTATGGTCGACTTTCTGCCCTCCACCGTCGACTCCGTCGCGGACGAAGAGCGCGACCCGCGAGTCGTCGGCGTCGATAGCGAGGATGCCGATAAACTCCTCTCGGCGCTTTCGTCCGAAACCGGGCGAAACATCCTTTCGGCCCTCTACGAGGAACCGGCGACTCCGACAACCATCGCGGAACGAGTCGATACGTCCCTGCAAAACGTCCGGTATCACCTCGAAAAACTAGAAGACGGAAACCTCATCGAAGTTGCAGACACGGCCTACTCCGAGAAGGGACGCGAGATGAAAGTGTACGCCCCCACAGCAGGGCCGCTCGTCCTCTTCGCCGGAAACGAAGACGACACAGTCGGACTGGAATCCGCCCTCTCGAACCTCCTCGGCGGACTCGGTGTCCTCGGCGTGGCGAGTTTGGTCGTCCAGCGACTCTCCGCGGGACGACTGTTGCCGTCGTTTGGGTCGTCCTCGGGTGGGGATAGCTATGACGACGGTGGCTATCAGGGTGGGAACGAAACCGGCGATTCCGGTTCTGGAGCGGACGGGAACAGTAACTTGAGCACTGACTCGACGACTGCACCGGCCACCGACAGCGCCGACGAAACGGTGACGGTGACAGAATCGGTTCCCGACAGCGGAACTGAAGTGACGACGCAAGCTTCTGAGACGACCGAAACCGCTGGCGACGCCACAACGACGACCCTTGACCAGACGACGGACGGAGTGCAGGAAACCGCGACGACGGCGGTTCAGACGGTTACGGAAGGGTCTGCGACCGCCGGAGTTCCACCCGGCCTGCTCTTTTTCTTGGGTGGCGCGCTGATTCTCGCCCTCGGATTTGCGGTCTGGTACATCCGCGTGTATCGAAAATCGGCCTGAATTCCGTGGGATTTCGACCGGAGGAGATGACGAGACACGATTAAGTCGTGCGGTATGCTATCATGAATGGAGTTCGTGCGTGTTCGACCGACGAACGGTTCACACCATCGGAACGCTGTCGATAGCGTCGGGAGTGGCACTGTTCGTCCTGTCGATTCCCGCAATTCTCCTCGGAACAACCGGTGTCGTCTCCCGGACTGAAACCGCGGGAGAGGCACTGCAATCCCTCATAGGGTCGGTTCCACCGAACACGTTCGTCTTGGGGACGTCGGGAACGACGCTCACGCTCGGTCTGTTCGGACTGGGCGTTAGCTGTTGGTTGTTAGGGTTCGGACTGCTGTTACAGGGGCGAACCGAAAGCTAATTCGTCGGTTCCCGAGCAAGGAGATGGCGTGTGACGCGACGTGCTGGCTGGCGGACTGTGGATGACTGTTCCAATGTATTTGTCACGGCGACGTTCCGTCGCGCCACGTTTTGAACTTTCAACCGACCGTAAAAACGTCTCTAATTGTACTATATACGACTCCGTAGAATGCATTGTACATCGTTGCTGAGTTCTGTGAAACGGGTTGGCTGCTGATTGGCGAAATCGCTATCAAGTGTTACTCATTCACGCACTCCTTTATCGGTGGTCAACACCAGTTCGTCCCGAACAATCTTATTCTCTGCTGACGTATTTGACCGGGGTGGCTTCTTTCAAACGAATCGAATCGCTGGCCGAGCGACTTCGACAAAGTGCAAGCGTCAAAACGGTGTATGGCGAGTCGATTTCAGCGGGCGACCAAACCATCGTCCCAGTGGCGAGCGTCGGGTACGGATTCGGCGGCAGTGGCGACGAAAACAGCAGTGGAGTGGGTGGTGGCGTTGGTGCAACGCCTGTCGGGGTAGTCGAAATAACACCGGATGGAACACGTTGTATTCGATTTGCGGAATCGCGCCGTGTCGGAGTCGCGCTGGTTGTGGGCTTCTTGCTTGGCGTGCTTCTGAAACGGCGAAAATGATTTCCGGGCCGACAGTCCACACAAACGATTATACACGAGGACGTGGTATTCGGGTGTCACGAAGTCACCGAGCCGAAATCGGAGTCTCCCTGAATGGTCACAGAACGACAACTCTCAACAAGTAAATCAGTGCATCAGCGAACCGGCCCGACATTTTATCTCGCAACTCGTCTCCTGCCGGAACGAGTGCGTCATCCGACCTACGTGTTGTACGCTTTCTTCCGAACCGCGGACGAAATCGTGGACGACGCCGCGGGGGTTCCGCCGGACGAACAGCGGGCCGAACTCGAACGACTCCGGCGGCAAGCGTTGGGCAGTGAATCCACGGACGACCCCGTTCTCGCGGCGTTTCGTGAAGTTGCGGACGAACGCGGAATTTCGGACGCCAAAATCGAGGTGTTCGTCGAGGCCATGCAGACCGACATCGACAAGGCGCGCTATGAAACCTACGACGAACTGGAAACGTACATGCGCGGGTCTGCCGCCGCCGTCGGCGAGATGATGCTCGCCATCATGGATGCGGACGACCCAGAGCAAGCCCGCCCGCACGCCATCGCGCTCGGCGAAGCCTTTCAGTTGACCAACTTCCTCCGGGACGTGCGCGAGGACGTGGTGGAACGAAATCGTATCTATCTGCCGCAGACGACACTTTCGCGCCACGGCGTGACGAACGAACAAATCCGCCAATTCGACTACTCAGAGTCGTTCGCCGCGGTCATGCGCGACGAACTCAAACGGGCGGAATCGCTGTACTGGGACGGGGTGGCAGGTGTCCAGTATCTTCCGGCGGACTGCCAACTGGCCGTCCTGCTCGCGTCGGTGTTGTACGCCGACCATCACCGACTCATTCGGGCACGGGAGTACGACGTACTGTCCGAAACGCCGCAGTTGCGGACGACCCGAAAGCTGTGGCTTCTCGCCAAAACGCGCTGGCAGTGGCGGTTTTCCCGCGACCCGGAAACCGTCTTTCGGGCCGTGAGCAGTATTCCAGACGGTGACGACAATCGAACGGGAACCGGGTCGCCGATGCCGACCCGGTGAGTGCAACTGGGAATCAGCGCGGTGTTCCCCGCGCCGACTGACCCACAGCGAAGTCGAATCGGTCGATTCGACGCAGTCCGGCGAACAGCAGGACGGCAATTGCGACGGGAACCCAGTTTCCGAAATAGGCGTTCATCGCTCCCCAGAGGATGACGAAGCTGACCATGTCGTCCAGCATGAACTCACAGTCATCGAGGCGGGCACGGAGTGCCCGCCAGTCGAAGCCGAGTTCGACCAATCCGACCGCGATGGTTCCGGAGAGCACCCATCCCAGATAGTTCGACACCGGGACGCCGTAGTACGCCCCGCCGCCGTCGTAGGCCCAGAAGCCGAGCGCCACCGCGGCGGGGTCTAACACGAGGTCGATGACGAGAACGACGGCGAGCGAGGCGAGAACGCGAGCGAACCGGGAGTTCGCTCGCGGGCCGAGCAATAGCAGACAGAGCAGATAACTGTTCAGCACGAGCGGGAAGAAAAAGACGGGCAGACCCGCCGGAACCGTCCCGAACAGCATCGGCCCGAGTTCGAGTTGGTAATGAAACTCGCCGTAGGGCTGTCCGGTCGTCACGCCGACGAACTCGATGGCGTAGGTGTAGAGCGCGAGTACCACGAGCGCGATTCCGGCCCGACGGTCGATTTTGGGGAGGAGTCCAGCAACGAGTGGCGACCGCATGACGAGCGTCCCGAAGATGATGAGAAACGGGTTTTGCGCCAGCCACGCGGGAAGCCACGCCTCGTAGCCAGCCACGAACAGCAGGGCACCGACGAGCGGGAAAATCACGGCAATTGTGAACCGGTTTTCGCGGATGATTTCGGACAGTTTGGCCTCCGCTTCGCGTCTATCCACGGACGACCCTCCAGAGTCCGCCGACCGTCAGCACCATCCCGACGACGGTGTTGATGGCGGGATACCACCAGTAAGCCCGGTCGACCGCCACGTCGCGGGCGACCCACGCCGCGACGAGCGCGGGATAGCAGAGCAGAAGCAGGCCTGCTCGCGGGTCGAGCAGGCCGAACAAGACTGCCGACAGCAACCAGCAGACCGCACAGTACGCGAGGGTTTTTTGTTCACCGAGCATCGTGGCAGTAGTTCTAATTCCGGCCTTCTCGTCGGGTTCGATGTCCGGAATCGCGGAAAACGTGTGCATCGCCATGGCCCAGAGCCAGCCACCAATCACGGCTAACAGGGGTGGATGACTCCCGGAAAGTGCGGCGTAAGCCGCCGCTCCCGGCAGGATATACAACCCGTTCGAAAGCGAATCTAGCAATGGCGTCGTCTTGAAACGCAGTGGTGGAGCCGAATACTCCGCTCCGAGGAGCAGAAAGCCGAGGAGCCACGGCCACGCGACTGTTGGGGTAATGAGGAGCAAGCCGAGTCCCAGCAGAACCGAAAGCGCGACTGCGATTGGAACCACTTGGCTCCCTTGATACCGAACTTCCTGTTCGTCCTTTTTCGGATTTTCTTCGTCGATGTCGGCGTCGAAGATGTCGTTGATGCCGTAGAGGAAGACGTTCGCCGGAAGCAGAAAGTAGGCGAACAGCGCGAATACCGGGAGCGAAAACAGGTCGTCAACGGTCTGTGCGCCGTAGGCGACACCGACCAGTACCGGCCCCGCGAGATAGAGCCAGAATCGCGGCCGCGACAGTTTGAGCAAATATCGGATCATAATGTGTCGAATGGGTTTTAGATTAATGGTCTTCTAAAACGGCGTCCGCGGTGTGTTGCCCGCCGATGAGACACATCGGGACGCCGATTCCCGGCGTGGTGTACGACCCGGTGAAGTACAAGCCATCGACCTTGGGAGAGCGATGGCGGGGCCGCATCGGGCCGGTTTGCATCAGCGTGTGCGCCAGTCCGAGGGCGGTTCCCTGCATGCTGTTGTAGCGGTCTGCGAAGTCGGAGACGCAGAACTGTTTTTCGAAAACGATTCTATCCCGAAGTGAAACGCCCGTGTTTTCGGCCACGTCGTCCAGAATCTTCTCGCGGTACTCTTCGCGGATGGCATCCCCATCCGGAAGTCCGGGGGCAATCGGAACGAGGACGAACAGGTTGCTGTGTCCCTCGGGAGCAACCGTATCGTCGGTTTTGCTCGGCACACAAAGGTAGTACGCCGGGTCGTCGGGCCACGCCGGATTTTCGAAAATCTGGTCGAAATGCTCGTTCCAGTTTTCGGGCAGGACGAGTGTGTGGTGGGCGAGTTCCTCCACGTCGCCCTCGACGCCGAGGTACATGAGGAACGCCGAAGGTGCGTAGGTGCGCGACTCCCAGTAGTCGGCGTCGTACTTGCGCGCTTCCGGTGGAAGGAGTTCCTGTTCGGTGTGGGCGTAATCGGCGTCGCTCACCACGATGTCGGCGAACATCGACTCGTCGCCGCTGTGGACGAGGAAATCGTCCTCGTGTCCCGTGATGCCCGTCACTTCGTAGTCCGTGACGTATTTGACGCCCAGTTCTTCCCCCAACTGAACGATACCATCGACCACGCCACCTAGACCGCCTTCCGGATAGTAGACGCCGAGGTTGAAATCGACGTGGCTCATCAGGTTGTAGATTGCAGGTGTGTTGTTCGGCGAGCCGCCCAGAAACACCAGCGTGTACTGCATTATCTGCTGGAGCTTCGGATGGTCGAAGTAGTTCTCGACGTGGTCTTGCATCGACCCGAGAAGGTTCAGCCCGCGGGCGTTTTTCGCCACGTTCAACGAGACATAATCCCGGAACCGGGAACGGTCGGTGTAGACGAAATGCTCCATCCCGACGCCGTAATTTTCCTCGGAGCGGTCGAGATATCGCGTTAGTTCCTCGCCAGCACCCTCCTCGTAGGATTCGAACAGTTCCTTGTTGTGTTTGAGGTTGGGAAGAATATCTACCTTGTCCCCATCTTTGAAGAAAATCCGATAATGCGGGTCGAGTCGCTGAAGCCTGTAGTAGTCGCTCGGCGTGCGGTCGAAGTGGCCGAAAAAGCGCTCGAACACGTCGGGCATGAGGTACCACGACGGCCCCATGTCGAACCGGAAGCCGTCCTCTTCGAGGCGACTCGCCCGTCCGCCGAGTTGTTCGTTCTTTTCTACGACCGTCACGTCTGCACCAGCGTCAGCGAGATAGCAAGCCGTCGAGAGGCCGCCGAATCCGCTCCCGACGATTACGACCGACTCCCCAGCGAGATTCATACGCAGTGTCAGGGCGCGAACCTGATAAAAACGACTCCCCGACGTGTAAGGTTTCATCACAAGATAAGGTCGCTTCCCCGGTGGTTTAGCTGGCGTATAACAAAGGGGACAGGGGTTCTTTGTCCAACTGCGCCTGCCTGACTCGGGCGCGTAAGCGTGCTAGTGTGAGCGTTGTATTCCGGCGCTGCCGAAGGCTCTGGCGGAAGGTTGGCCTCCTTCCAAAGTGTCACCAACCCTTCCACGAAAGTTCTCATCCCGGGGTACGACAAACCCCGCACTACACTTCATTAATTCGGCACTCTACTGCTTCCTTGAGGATACTCATCTATCGTCCGATAGACTTATACGAATACACGACAGGTTCATCCTCAATAGAGGTATCTATCGTGGAACTCGTCGTATTTTCGTTACTGCTCGGCGTTGCCCTCCTTTCTTTTCTCATCGTACTGACGTTCTACGTCGTCTGGTCGCGCATCGTGGGCCTCGACCCGACCGTTGCACAGCGATTCGTCTCGCTCACGAAAATAAAACGGTTCGTCATGGCCCTGTTGACCGGGGCACTGCTCGGCACTGGCGTCGTCGTTGCCCCCTCGGTTCGCGTCGGCGTCGCAGGTATCGTCATGCTCGCGGCGAGCACGTTCGCCGCGCTGCTGCTGTTCGAGTTGGTGCAGTATCGGTCGGCCGAGAAATCGTGAGAGTTCTCGGCCGCAGTTCCGTGATTTCCCCACCTTCAACTACGATTCTTCCGCGAACGCGGCCTCGACCGCCGAAAGCACGTCGTCCGGTGAGACGACGTGCCCGCGCTCGCACAGTTCTCGATAGGTCGCGACTGCGGCGCTTCCGGCGTAGTTTCGCGCTTCGAACTGGCGTTCTTCCACGACGACGACGGAATCCGCCGCCGAAACCGCTTCGAGGTTCGCCAGATTTCCCGACCCGATTTCCACGTCCCCGAGAATAGTCGCGTCTGCCGCTCGGATTTTTTCTTCGAGGGCCGCCTGCGCCTCGGAACCGATGGGCGCGAACGGTTCTTCCACGACGGTTTCCAGTCCAAGCAATCGCGCGGTTTCGAGGTCTGAGTCGCCTTCGTTCAGCACCCCGATCGAAACGTCGTAGCCCGCCGCAGAGAGGACGTAGAGCAGGCGCGAGACGGTTCCGCCGCCACCGACGACGTGGATTCTACCGCCTCCATCCTGTTCTCTCCCCGTCGCTCGCTCCGGGAGAGCAGTCACGTAGGTCGAACCCGTCACGGGATGACTGGAGACGACCGCTCGGGCGTTGAACGCCTCGCGGAGAGTGTCTTCCGCGAGAACGTCTGTGGGTGGCCCGGACGAGAGCACCGACCCCGAATCGAGCAGGAGGAGTTCGTCGCAGTAGTGCGCCGCGAGGTTCAGGTCGTGAATCGCGGCCACGACGGTTTTTCCCTCATGGACGAGTTCACGAACCAGTTCGAACGTTCGCACCTGATGATTGATGTCGAGACTGGCCGTCGGTTCGTCGAGCAGGAGAACTGGCGTGTCTTGTGCCAGCGCCCGCGCCAGCAGGATTCGCTGGCGCTCACCGCCGCTGACGGCGGTAATCGACCTGTCGGCGAACTGCATCACGTCGGTTCGCTCCATCGCTCGTTCGACCACGGCCGCGCTGGTGCTGTTTTTGCTGTCGTCGTTGTCGCCGCTCTCGCCGTCACCGCCATCGATGTCACTACCGAACCGCGACCGGTATGGATTGCGCCCCATTGCGACCACATCGCGCACGTCGAAATCGAACGAGAGGGTCGTATCCTGTGGAACCGTCGCAACTTTTCGACTGGCGGCCTTGGACGAGAGGGCTGCTATCGAATCACCATCGACCAGCACGCGGCCCGAATCGGGCGACAGAACCCCGTTCATCGCCCGAAGGAGCGTGGTTTTTCCCGCCCCGTTCGGCCCGACGAGGCCGACGAATGTTCCGTCCGGAACGCGAGCATCGACGTTGTCGAGTACCCTCGAATCGCCGAGCGTCACCGAAACGTCCTCGATTCGAATCACAGCGCGTGCACCTCGCGCTTGCGGAGCAGGTAGAGGAAAAACGGCGCGCCGAGGAACGCGGTGACGATGCCGACCGGGAGTTCCGCTGCGCCTGTCGCAGACCGGGCGATGGTGTCGGTTACGACGAGGAAGACGGCCCCGGCGAGGGCGCTGGTCGGAAGCAGGATTCGGTGGTCAGGCCCGACCAAAAGACGCATGACGTGCGGAACCACGAGGCCGACGAATCCGATAACGCCGGAAACCGAAACCGCGGCGGCGGTGACGATGCTGGCGACGGCGAGAAGCAGGCGTTTGGTTCGCTCTACTTCGACGCCGAGGTTGTGGGCGTCCTCCTCCCCGAGGAGGAGGACGTTCAAGTCCTGTGCGAACAGGGCGAGCACCACGAAGCCGAAGAGTGCGACCGGAAGCGCGATCCACACTTTCCCCCACGACGCGTAGTGGAGGTGGCCCATCAGCCAGAAAACCGCCTCACGGAGGCTTTCGCCGCTTTCGAGCAGGAGATAGGAGACGACCGCTCCCAAAAGCGTCTGAACTGCAACGCCCGCAAGCAGGAGCGTTGCAACTGGCGTTCTCCCGTTTTGCGTCGCCAGCAGGTACACCCCGAAGGCGGCGACGATTGCGCCGACGAACGAAAAGACGGGGAGTGCGAAGGGGAGCGAGATCGAAAACGCGATGGTCGCTACCGCGCCGACCGCCGCCCCCGACGAAACACCGATGATGGACGGGTCAGCCATCGGATTCCGGAAAAATCCCTGCATGACGACGCCCGCGGTTGCGAGGGCAAAGCCGACGACTCCGGCGAGGACGATTCGCGGCATTCGAAGGGTAACGACGATGATTTGCGCGGTTTGGGGGACAGAAAACGAAAAAATCGGTGTGTACGAAAAATCTGGGAGCGGAACGCCGACGGAGAGGACGCCCGGAAGCGAAAGCGTGTGGTTTGCGAGAGTGGCACCGGTCGGTATCGCCAGCTCGTTGAGCAGTGTTTTCGTTACGACGAGGGCCGAGAGCGAAGTCGGCCCGGTCGCGGCGCTGGCTAACACAACCGCGACGAACGCCGCCGCTAATCCGCCACACCACGTCGTCACCCGCGCGCTCATCTGCGTTGTCACTCCCGACCCTGCTCCATTGTATGCAAGTCTGATTGCTTTAGGTAAATATTTATTGAATACGCTTGCAGTTTCCATCGTTATGAAACAACTGCTGTTGTCGGCGATGCTCGTCGTCGCAACGCTCTTTGGCGGTATCGCGGTCGGCCCTGTCGGTGTCGCAGGGGCACAAGAAAACTGCTCGTTCCCGGTAACGGAAACTGACGCGACGGGAACCGAGGTGACGATTGAAGAGGAACCACAGCGAATCGTCACGCTCTCACCGAGTGCGTCCCAGACGATGTGGGAAATCGGTGCCCAAGAGAAAGTCGTCGGCGTGACGAAGTTCTCGACGTATCTCGATGGCGCGAACTCGAAAGCGAACGTCTCGGGTGCCGGAATGACCGCAGTCGTGCCGGAAAAGGTCGTCGCGCAGAATCCCGACTTGGTTCTCGCACCGAACGTCATTCCCGAACAGACAGTCCAGACACTGCGAGACGCAGGACTGACGGTGTACAAGTTCGAAGAATCGGAGTCCATCGAGGACATCTACGCGAAAACCGAACTGACGGGCCAACTTGCGGGCGAATGTGACGGCGCGGCGGAAACCGTTTCGTGGATGAAAGACCGCGTGAACACGGTCGAACAGGCGGTTTCCAACGAGGACAGCCCGAAAGTGATGTACGTCATGAGCGGCGGATTCACCGCCGGAGAGGGAACCTTCATCAACAAAATCATCGAAACCGCTGGCGGGACGAACGTCGCCGCTGAGGCCGACATTTCCGGCTACAAACAGATTAGCAACGAAGTCGTCGTCCAACAGCAACCGGACTGGTTCATCGTCTCCGCGGGGATGGAAGTGCCGAACGCGTACAGCGAGACGCCTGCCGCACAGCAGAATCAGACCATCTCGCTGAACTCGAACTACGCGAGCCAACCCGCGCCGCGAATCGTCCACCCCATTACGAAACTAGCGAAGACGCTCCACCCCGAAGCCTACGAACAGGCGAACGTGACCACGACGACAGAAACGGGCGACGAAACGATGACTACGACCGAATCGATGGATGGTACGACCGGTGAAACGACCACGGAATCCGGCGGGCAACCCGGATTCGGTGGCGTCGGTGCGGTCGTCGCGGGCGCACTCGCAGTCGTCACGCTTCTCGCTCGCAGAGAGTGACACGAAAAGGCGTTTAACGGGTGGCGATAGAGGGACAGTATGGTCGAAAAAGTCATCTGGCCCGCGTACCTCGACGCGGCGTTGACTCGCAGTCAGGGACGGCGGGTGCCGGAAGCGTCCGCCGTGGAGGAACCGACGGTCGATGAAATCGCTCGGGCCGTCCAACAGGTTGGCTACGACACTGTCATCGAACGCGACAAAGCCTACTCCCGCGAGGGATGGGAAGAGCGCGGTCGCGTCCTCGTCAAGAACGCGGACGATTCGTCGAAAAACGACCTCATTCAGGCCGTCGCCGCATACGTCACGGCCATGCGAAACTGATGCACAGATTGGGAGAAGTCGTTCGAACGGCACAGAACCTCGCCATCGTGCAATCGCCGAGCGAGGACTACCCGGATATCGGAACCATGGTCGTGGACGAAAGCCTCCAAACCGTCGGCAGAGTGGTTGACGTGTTCGGCCCGGTTTCACAACCCTACGTGGCGGTTTCGCCCGACGAGGACACGCGGCTTGCGATGTTGGTCGGGTCGAAACTGTACGCTCGATAACTACGAAATGAGTTGAGAGTGGCTTTCCGACGGCTTTCGGCTGGTCAGCACATTCATGTGGCGCGCGAAGGCGAACCTCCACTGGAGGTTCGCCCGCGTGAGGGACGACCGAACACCGACAGGTGCAAAGGAGTCGGTTGGGGAGGCGTGTGGACGGTTGCGGTGGCGGTTTGATTGGAGTCGGGACTTGTGCTCTCCATTTTGAAACAAACTTCAGAATCTCATGGTGGATACCTCTCTAGTGGCGATTCTCTTAGAGTCGGTAGTAACTAGCAACTCCTCAAGATAAATCACCGTGAGCGAAATCAAACAAACACAGTGCTACTAACGCTGTTGAGAAATCACTCACTCCGAAGGACGATTCGTTCCAATCGACCAACCGTCTGTGCCTCGGGGTCGTCACTTCCCGCTTCGTCAGCACTCACTTCGACACGTTCGACAGGAGGATTTCGATATTCCGTGTAGACGTTCCAGTTGATTCCATCCTCCCGAATCGTGAACTCCCGAACGTCGTCTTCGGGTCGCCACACGCGGGTTACGTCGCCCGTAACAGTCCCACCGCTTCCCGGCCCTTTCGGTGACCAGTCGAGTTCGATTTCCATCCCCTCCCGCAGGTCGTTCGGCGACAGTTCGTCGGTCATGAAATCGACTACTGCCTGTGGTTCCGTCAACGTGACGGCCCCGGATGACCGCTAGCTGACTGTGACGACTACGACCACTGGTCGAGGCCGGTCTGGGTGGTGCTCTCCTCGATTCGCTCGAACCCGCGCTCCACCTCGTCGGCGTGTACTTTCCACTCTTCGGTGACGTACTCGCGGGCGGCGTCGATGTCGGGGTTCATCTCGGCGTCGAACTCGTAATCGTCGGTAACCTCGGGATTGAGGAACATCTCGCGGATGGTATCCACGTTCGGGATGTCTTCGTCGCGTTTTTCGAGGACACCGAACAGGTCGCCGTGTTCTTTGACCCCTTTCAGCGCGGTTTTCGGGCCGACGCCGGAGATGCCCTCGTTGAAGTCGGTGCCACAGAGGATGGCGATGTCCACCAACTGTTCCCACGTGATGTCGTGGTCTTCGAGCGTGGCGTCGAAGTCCATCAGTTCCGGGTCGCCCTTACTGGTGAGTTGCCGGAGGGTTTTGGGGGCACCGAGAAGCAGGGCATCGTAATCCTCGGTTCCGGCGTAATCGACCGCGCCGGTTCGGGCCATGTGCGCCGCCTGCGCTTCGCCCTCGAACGGAGCTTCGACGATCGGCACGTCCAAGTGTTCGAGCAGTTCGCGGGTGGTTTCCTGAATGACCGGCGTGAGCCGCTGGGTGTGCGCGTCGAGACGGGCGACTTCGACGGCGTCGCCCGCCTCTCTCGCGTCTTCGAGTTGGTCTTCCAGTTTCTCTCGCTGTTCGCGCCGACTCTCGATTTCGTCGCTTTTGAGGTCGGTCACCTGCCCGTCGAAGACGAAGACGGGCGTCAAATCGTGCTCGAAGAATTTGGGCAGACCTTGCACCACGCCGACGAGGTTGGCCACCTCGGTGCCGTCGTCGGTGGTGTACACCTCGTCGCGCGTCCACTTCACCGTCGTCGTGAGATACCGATAGAGCCAGTTGTGCGCGTCGATGGCGACGAGCGAGCCTTCGATGTCGTCGAAGCTAACCTCTTCGAGCGACGCGAGTTGTCGGAGTGCGGAGTTTCCCATTTGCCGGGGCTAAGAGCGGCGTGGGCTTGAAACTCCCGTCTGACGGCGGAAGTGAGGGTGAAAATCCGCTGAACACCCAGAAACTACGAACCGTGCGGTCTGCCGAATCGAAGCTATTCGGAGGTCGTGGATGTCGTGGTGATTGTGGTTGTATCTTCTGTGGTGGTTGTCGTAGAATCGTCGCTCGTCGTGGTGGCTTCGTCAGTTGTCGTCGTGGTCGTTCCCCCGCTCGTTCCGTCGGTTGTCGTCGTTTCGTCCGAACCCTCGCCCGTCGGCGAACCGTCTTCCGTCGTGGTCGTAGTCGTCGTCTCGTCGGGTTCCGGCCCGCGTCCGAGCGCGGCGTCTAACTGCGCAATCGTCCGGTTCGGACGCGCCGTCGGTGCGGTCGCCTCGCCATCGACCACGACGCGGGGGACAGCGGAAATCGGGACTTCGTACACCTTCTCCATCGTCTGTTCGATTTCCTGCTGGTATTTTCCGTCCTCGATTTCTGATTCGATTGCGTCGAGGTTTTCGACGCCCGCCGCTTCCGCGATTCGCATGAGCGTTTCCGTCGTCGCCCAGCCATCGACCCCGCTTCTGTTTTCGAACATGTATTCGAAGAAATCCCAGTAGGAGTCGGGGTCGTTGTGCCAAACTGCGAGTCCGGCCCGCGCCGCGCGCGGTTCGTCGGGGCCGTGGAATCCTTCGCCGTCCCTGTAGGCTACGGCACGAAATTCGAGAGCCACGTCGCCGGGTTCGACGTATTTTTGTACGATTTCGCCCAAAAACCCGAAGACGAACCGTTGCGTGTACGGACATTTCCACCCGCCGTAAACCGTCGCCGTGACGGGGGCATCCTCGGCACCCATCCGAGCGTAGGTGAATCCGCTCGGGTCGTTCGGAACGCTCGCCGATTCGTAGAGTCCCTCCGGCGATTCGATTTCCTCGGGTTCCGTCGATTCCTCGTCCGTTCCCGCTTCGTCCGTTGTCGATCCGTCGTCGAGATTCACATCGCTCGTCGTCGTCCCTCCGTCACTTCCTGACGTTCCGCTGGGGTCGGCTGTCTGCTCCGGATCCGAACTGTTGTTCGAGAGTGCTGAACAACCCGCCGCTCCAACCGACAGTCCCGTGCCGACAAGGCCGAGTATCGTCCGCCGACTCGTCTTCATGGTTGTTCGTCTACCTAACAGGACTTCGTTAATCGGGTGTTAATGCGGACAACAAACGGAACAAGTGGGAAGAGACGCTATTTTCGATTACGAAGACGGCGGTTTCGACCCCTTCTTTTCGGCCAGAAACGACTCTTCGTCAGACGAAAGGTCGCGGTCACGAAACACGTCCAAGCCCGACTGATAGGTCGATTTCGACTGCTCCGCCGGGTGTTCCAACACGAGTTCGGCGATGCCGGTTTCTTCTTCCGTCCATCCGAAACCGGCGCGATAGAGCGCCTGATACGCGAACGGGTTGTTCACCGCGATTTTGACGCCCCGGTAACCCTTCTCGTGAATTTTTTTCGTGGTGAACCGGGCGAGTTCCGCCCCGATTCCTTCGCCGCGCCTGTCGGCGCGAACCGTCACGTACCGAAGCCACACGGTTTCGTCGTCGGTTCGGTCTTCGTTGAACGCGATGGCCGCGACGAGTTCGTCGTCCTGCCGGGCGACCGCCTTCCCGGAGTTCGACATCACGAACTTACCCGCGTAGCTGAACACCTCGTAATCGAGGCGGAGGGTCGGGCCGTCCTTGGGCCAGCCCAGTATCGTATTTTCCACACTGGAAGTTCGGACGCCAGTCACATCCGTTCACTGGTGCCCGATGGATGTCGCCCCACGGATTTTACTCGCTGGCCCGCGTGTTCGATTCCATGTCGAACACCGATTCCAATCCGTATTCGGCCGGTGATGTAGGACATTTCGACCGATTTGCCCGACTGTACGATTTCTTCTCGTCACCCTTCGACGCCGATATTCTCGCGGAGGGGCTGGCACAGGCAGACCGTCCAATCGAGCGCGTGGTTGACGTTGCCGGAGGAACCGGGCGCGCAGTGAGGGCAATCGACGCCGACGAGCGAATCGTTCTCGACGCGTCGAAGAAGATGCTCGTGCAGGCACACAGGCGAGGCCTCGCCTGTGTGCGCGGAGATGCCTCCCGACTGCCGCTCGATTCCGAATCGGTGGACGCCATCGTCATTTCGGATGCACTCCATCATATCGGCGATGCAGAGGACGCGCTCGCGGAGGTGGAGCGCGTGCTGAATCCCGGCGGCGTCCTCGTTATTCGGGAGTTCAACCCGGCGACGATTCGAGGCAAACTGCTCGTCCGAGGCGAACACGCAATCGGCATGAACTCCGTCTTCTTCACGCCGGAAGAACTCACTCGGATGCTCGCGGGCGCGGAACTCGTGCCGCACGTCCGGAATCGTGGATTCGACTACACCGTCGCGGGCGTCAAACGCACATCGGGAATCACATAACCTCGGCGTCCCGAGATGGCAGTATGAGCAGTGTCTTTGCGACCGGGCGCTTCGACCGCTCCCCAGCCACCGCGGGACTTGTACTCGGCGATTTAGTAGTGATAATCGGACTCCTCTGGATGGGAAGCCTTCGACACAACACCGACCCGATAACGAGTCCACTGTTGTTCGCGGATACGCTCGCGCCGTTTCTCATCGGGTGGGTCGTCGCCTCGCTCGTGCTCGGCACGTACAGCAGACGTGCACGTCGGTCGCTCCGCGACGCCGCGCTCCTCGGCGGCGGGGCATGGGTCGTCGCATCGCTCATTGGTGCAGGACTACGAGCGACCTCGTTGTTCCACGGTAACTCGCCGCTTTCGTTCGTCCTCGTCGTCACCGGACTCGGACTCGTTGCACTCGTCTGTTGGCGCGGACTCGCGGCAGCGATCACACCGTAACCCGGCGATATTCGACGTATGAATGCACGGTGAGATAGATGGCAATGCCGACCGCCGGAACGATCATGCAGTATTTCGCGCAATCGGGGAAGGGTGCGCCGAGAACCGCGACTTCCGTTGTTATCGTTTGAACATCCTATACTGTCAATTTCACTTTAGTTTTATTCCTCGTAGTATTCGACTTCGCCGGATTACTCGTGGATATTTTCGGAAACCGATTCCGTCGCCGATTTCCATGCTAGATAATAACACCCATTTCGAGGAAGAATAATTCTGAGTCATATTCGATTCACTCGAAAAGTGCCGAATTTCTCCGTTTTGAGGTCTGTATTTCTCATGGATTCTCATAACTTATCTCAAAGTAACTCGTCAATGCGGTTGTGAATACGGAGTAGGTACACAGAACGACTGTCTCTCATATGGGGAAGAGTTATATACCCTCCCCGCATATTCTATAATAGATTATGACTGGATACTATGACCTCATTCTGGGACTGATTCCGCTTGCACTGGTTGGCGTAACTGGAGTACTCAGCGTTGCTGGACTCGCGCTGACGACCGCGATTCCGCTCGGCGCAACCGCTTCCGTGTTCCTCATCGGCCACGCCCTGTTCGTCAATGGGCCTGTCGATGACGTTCCTGCCGCCCAGTCTCCTCCACCAGTCAACTCCGCTGACTAACTGTTTCCTTTCTTTCCCCTTTCCGTTCTCCTTCCTCAACGGTTTTGTCGCTGGCAGTTCTCTTGCCAGCCATGACAGATGCACTGTTTCTTTCGAGCGACGAGGTTGCCGGACTGGCAACACCGGACGAATACGTCGATGCCGTCCACGAGGGCTACTACCAGCGAGGATTGGGTGCGCCCGCAAAACCGCGCACCACGCTCCCGAACGCCGACCCCGCGGGGATGCTGACGAGTTACTCCGCAATGCTACCCGAAACCGGAGCGATGGGTGGCTACATGTACTCCGCCGGATTCGGCGCGGAGGACGCGTGGTTCATGACGCCGCTGTTCGACGCCGAAAGCGGTGAACCACTCGCGCTCATCGACGGTGCGAGCATGAATCCGTTCAAAACCGGCGCGGTGGGCGCGGTCGGCGTGGACGCACTCGCCCGAGAAAATGCAACGAAACTCGGCCTCATCGGAAGCGGCGCACAGGCCCGCGGCCAGTTGAAAGCGGCGATGACCGTGCGCGACATCGAAACCGTCGCCGTCTACTCGCCGACCAAGGAAAGCAGGGAATCGTTCGCTGGCGAAATGAACGAAACCCTCGACGCCTCCGTCGCGGCCGTCGCCAGCAGCGCCGCCGCGGTCGAGAACGCGGACATCGTGATTACGGCGACCACCGCCAGCGAACCGGTTTTCGACGGCGACCTGTTGGAGGATGGCACCCACGTCACCGCGATGGGGCAGTACCATCCGAAAAAGCGCGAACTCGACGCGACCACCATCGAGCGCGCGAAATACGTCCCCGACCTGCGCGAGCGAGCGACGCAGGACGCCGGGTCGTTCCTCGCCGCGCTGGACTCGGGTGCCGTGAGCGAAGACCACATCCACGCGGAACTCGGCGAGGTGGTTGCGGGTGATGCAGTCGGACGGGAATCCGAGGACGAAATCACCGTCTTCGACAGCGGCGGAACTGGGATTGAAACCGTGGCGTCGGCGTATATGCTGTACGAGAAAGCGCTGGACGAGGGACTTGGCTCCACGATTTCCCTCTCGCCTGCGAGTGACGCGTTGACCGGCGAATAGCGATTTGGAAGAGTTGGTTGGGAATGCGATTTGGAGGGGTTTTGAGAGGATGTGTTGCTTTTGGATGGTTGTAGAATTGCTGGTAGGTAATCACGACAATAAATACCGCAACCGCCACCGTGGGCCACGTCCTCCCCAACCGATTCCTTCGTCACTTCGTTCCTCACTCATCCCTCGCACGCTTTAGCGCGATTTCTCGGACGTACAGTCCTCGAACTCACGCCAGCGCGCGCCACATGGAAAAGATGGTTTCCGGAAATCGACCCAACCACAGTGGCGCGTGCGTCAGCAGACCTGAGGCGTTCACCGCCGAGGGTCTGCTAATTTCCGCGCGAGGGATGAGTGAACGAGCGTTAGCGAGTGAGCGAATCGGTTGGGGAGGTGTGTGGGTGGTTGCGGTGCGGGGGCGGTTTGATTGGAGTCGTGATTTGCTACCGACAAACTACCTTCGTTCGAATCGCGTACTGCTAGTTCGTCGTCGTGGCGGTTTGATTGGAGTCGTGACTTGCTATCGGCAATTTCACAACTCGGTCAATAGCTCGTTCAACTTATTCATAAACTCGCCAAACGCCGAAAAAGCAAATCCATCTGAAAAACCAAACCATCTCGCTCCCTCCAAAATGTCGAACCCAAAACCACAAAGAGGGGTCACTTCATTGCTTCGGCCATGAACAAACGAACGCGGGTGCTCTTTGCATCCGGGTTGACCGTCGCCATCTTCCTCGGGGTACAACTCGGGGCGCTGGCGCTGGTCGAACCGTTCGAATCTGCGGGCTATCAGACGGTCGAAGACCCCTCCGACCCGACCAACAGTCTCGTCTACGTCGGCGTCATCCTCGTCTTCACGGCGGGGATGCTCGCCATCATGAAACTCGGCGTCGAATGGATTCTCCGCGGCGTCATCATCTTCACGAGCGGAATGCTCTCGCTGTACGTCTTCAGCGTCATCATTCCCTCCGCGGTCGAGATAACGGTCGGCGGCGCGCCGGTCAACGTCGTCGCGTGGGGAGCCGCCGCAGTGGTCGCCATCGCCCTTGCAGTCCACCCCGAATGGTACGTCATCGACTCCGCAGGGGTCGTCATGGGCGCGGGTGCGGCGGGCCTGTTCGGCATCAGTTTCGGCCTGCTCCCGGCAATCCTCCTCCTCGCGGTGCTGGCCATCTACGACGCCATCAGCGTCTACGGAACAGAACACATGCTCACGCTCGCCTCCGGCGTGATGGACTTGAAAATCCCCGTTGTCCTCGTGATTCCGATGTCGCTCTCGTACTCGTTCATCGCGGACACCGCACAGGCGACCAGCGAAGGCGCGGTGTCGCCGGAGGACGAACCGGACGAATCGGTCGAAGCGGACGAAGTCGATTCTCCGGAAACGGACGAATCAGAGGCCGATTCGGACACGGGCGACCGCGACGCCCTCTTCATCGGACTGGGCGACGCCGTCATGCCGACCATCCTCGTTGCCAGCGCGGCGTTCTTCTCGCCCGCGGACGCCCTCGTCTCGGGATTCGCCCTCAATCTACCCGCGCTGACGGCCATGATTGGCACGATGATCGGATTGGTCACCCTGCTCTGGTTGGTGCTCAAAGGGCGCGCACACGCCGGACTGCCGCTGCTCAACGGCGGTGCAATCGGCGGCTACCTCGTCGGCGCGCTGGCCAGCGGAATTTCCCTCTCGCAGGCGCTCGGTTTGGGCGGCCTGACGCTTGCGTAATCAGCCAGAACGCTCTAACACTTCGCCTGAGTAGGCCGACGCATGCCCGACCCGGACGTTGGCACGGCGACAATCGTGTACGAAGACGCGGACGGCGTAACCGAGCGAGAAGTCGAAAACGACGACATCGTCTACTTCGACGACCACTGGCTCGTCAAAGTCGGCGAAAATGACGACGGCGACGATGTCGTCCGTCGGATTCCCCGCGAGCGTGTCCAGTACGTCGAACGCTCCATCGACGAACTCGAAAAAAAAGTCGAGGGAGCGATTGAGCAAGCCAAAGAGCAGTTCGGCTGGTGGGGCTAGGAAGTAGTACAAGAAGTGGATTTTGGGAAGTTCGATTTCGTTCTTTTTTTGCCAGCTGTTGCTGATCCGGTTGGATGATGAACTACACGTCGCGGCGTCAGCGGAATGAACTTCTTTAAGCAAATCACGACTCCAATCAAACCGCACCACATCCTCCCCAACCGACTGCGTTTCTCGGTCGCTCCTTCGTCGCTCTCTGCGATACTCACCCTCGCGCGGGCGACTACCGTCGCCTTCGCGCGCCAGATTGTCTGTTTCGATTCATGAAATTCCACAAAGCTAGTGGCGCGCGCGTCGGCAGGGCCGAGGAATCTTCGGCCCTGCCGATTACTGCGCGAGGGGCGACTGAGCGAACGGAGTGAGCGAAGGAGTCGGTTGAGGAGGAACGTGGCTTGCGGTGGCGGTTGCGGTATTTGTTGTCGTGATTTGCTATCAGCATACTCGAGAAAACAATGTCAACTACCGAGATAGATAGAAAAGAACGATGATAAGAACGCTCTGTAAAAACCGTCTTCAGACACTGTTCCCCCACGTAGTCTCCTTCGACTTTTTATCCCTGCGCGCAAAACCACCTGCCATGAACGCGGACGATGTTGCGGAACTCATCGAATCGGAACTCGAAGACGCTGACGTGACGGTCACCCACCCGCGCGGGGAACACGACGAAGACCACCTCGCGGCCCTCGTGATTTCTCCTGCCTTTGAAGGGAAATCGCTGGTACAACAGCACCAACTGGTGTACGACGCGCTGGGCGACCACATGACGACGGACATCCACGCGCTCGAACTGAAAACGTACACGCCCGAAGCGTACGAGGGGTAACGAGTCGGGAGATTGCAGTTTTGAGCGATGCCGATTGAGCACATTATTTATCTGTGGCCCAAGACCCCACGGGTATGAGCGACGAAGATTATCGAATCGAGGAGGACAGCCTCGGGGAAATGCAGGTACCGGCCGACGCCTACTGGGGCGCACAGACCCAGCGCGCAATCCAGAACTTCCCAATCTCGGGAATCACCTTCGGACGACGGTTCATCCGCGCCCTCGGCGTTGTGAAGAAGGCCGCGGCGCAGGCAAACCGCGACCTCGGCATGATTAAGGAGGACGAAGCGGAGGTCATCATTCAGGCCGCCGATGAAGTCATCGCGGGCAAACACGACGACCAGTTCCCGGTTGACGTGTTCCAGACGGGCAGCGGCACGTCCTCGAACATGAACGCAAACGAGGTCATCGCCAACCGCGCCGCCGAAATCTACGGCAGCGAGGTCGGGTCGCGCGACATCCACCCGAACGACCACGTCAACTTCGGCCAGTCGAGCAACGATGTGATTCCGACCGCGATGCACGTCTCGGCGCTCGAAGCAGTCGAAAAAGACGTTCTTCCGGCGCTCGACACCCTCCGCGAAGCGCTCGCCGAGAAGGAAGAGGAGTACGACGACGTGGTGAAAACGGGACGCACGCACCTGCAGGACGCAACCCCGGTTCGCGTCGGCCAGGAGTTCGGCGGCTACCGAACCCAAGTCGAGAAGGGACTCGCCCGCATCGACCACGCACGCGACCACCTCGCCGAACTCGCCCTCGGCGGCACCGCGGTCGGAACCGGCCTGAACACCCATCCGGACTTCCCGGAACTCGCCGCGGAGTACATCAGCGAGGAAACCAACGTGGAATTCCGCGAGGCAGACAACCACTTCGAGGCGCAGGCCGCCCACGACGCGATGGCGGAAGCCCACGGCGCACTTCGGACGGTTGCTGGTTCGCTCAACAAAATCGCAAACGACCTCCGTCTGCTGGCCTCCGGCCCGCGAAACGGACTCGGAGAGGTTGACCAGCCCGAAAATCAGCCCGGCAGTTCCATCATGCCCGGCAAAATCAATCCGGTCGTCGCCGAGGCGGTCAACCAGATGCACAAGCAGGTCGTCGGCAACGACACCGCAGTCGAATACGGCGCGGCGGAAGGTCAAATTGACCTCAACCTGTATAAGCCGGTGTTAGCACACAACTTCCTCCAGTCCGCGGAACTCCTCTCGAACAGTAGCACCGTGTTCGCGGAGAAGTTCGTCGGCAAACTCGACATCGACGTGGAACACTGCGAGACGCAGGTCGAACAGAGCATGGCGCTCGCCACCGCGCTCAACCCGCACATCGGCTACGACAAGGCGTCGAAAGCGGCGAAAGAAGCCCTGAAAGAAGGAAAGACCGTCCGCGAAGTCGTCGTCGAAAAAGGCTACCTGAGCGAGGACGAAGCCGACGAAATCATCGACCCCGAAGCGATGACTCACCGGGGTATCCTCGGGCAGGACGAATAAGTCGATTTACGATTCGGATTTCGAGTCCCGACTTGAAATCCGTTCCGAGGTCGCGGTTCGTTTCGTGATGTCGAAATTCGTCCCGTAGATTCGAAATCCGTTCCGTGACCCGACCGCCGATTTCAGCGGTCGGGTCAGAACAGGTTGGTGAAAAACGACACCACCGAGTTGAGGATGGACGAGATTCCGTCCCACAGTTTTGCGAAGAAGCCTTTGTTTCCTTCGCTGTTCACGTCCGACGGATTCGAAGTCGTCTCCGTCGCGGTTCCTTCGCCGCCACCGTTCGTCGTTTCGTTCCCGGTCGTCTCCGTCGTCCCCGAGCCACAGCCGTTGGCGGTTATCGTGGCTTTCTGGTTCATCTTCAGTTTCGTCCGCGTGGGATTGTTCGCGTTGCCCGAAAGCACTTCCCATTTGTTCACTTGCCCTTCGTACTCGCTCCCTTGGCCGGACAAGAGTGCCTGCCCGTTGAACTGGGGATGTATCGTGAACTCGAAGTCGTTGCCGAGTCCGCGGTACACTGCTCCGTCGGAGCGACCACCCTGCCACGTCCAGTGGATGGTCGCGTTCGCGGTTTCCTTGCCGTTCCAGTTCCGGTGTTTCGAGTAGTCGAACGTATCGTGGTTCGTCGAATCGTCGTAGCTGTCGTCTTTGACGACGAACTTTCCCTGCACGGGAAGGTTGGTGATACGGAACGACACCGCGCCGCCACCGTCGCTGTCCAGTTTGTCGTGCACCATCACGAGGCTCAGTCCCTTCGGACCATCGTAGAGGAACATGATGCTGGTGTCGTCGCGCTGGAGGCTTTCGGTTCCGAACGAGGCGTACTTGTACGACATCGGGTCGGTGTCGGGCGTGCGGTAGTCGTAAAACTCCTCCACGGGGAGTCCCGAAAGCGAGAGCGGTTCAATCGGAATGCAGTTCCCACCCTGTTTGATGGCGAACTGGGTGTTACCGTTCGATTGGGCCGCACCTGTCGACGAGACGCCCCCGAGTACGGCGGTCGAGGCAATGGTCGCCTTAACGAACTGGCGACGGGCAATAGTTGTCGAGTTCTCGGTCATGCTGTCCACGAATGGTACGGTCTGCTGATGTCTTTGTTCCACGCCGACTGATTCGCATCAGAGCGGCCCGAACGAATCTGTACGGTCTGCCTTCCACCGGAGTAAGGCGACGATAGCATGGAATCCCGCGAGCGTAGGTCGAGAATAGCACCCGATTCGGAACGAGTAGGACGACGATAGCACCGGACGGCGGGCATATGTGACGCCTACTTTTATACGCCGCCTTCCCCGATATGCAAGCATGGAGACACTGAACTCCCGCGTCAGAATCGTCTGGTTCGCGGGCGTCCTCATCACGACAGCATTCGTCGGGGCGGTGCTGTTCGCGGTACGCCGATTCGTGTTCGATATTGCGGTTTGGCTCCCTCTCGCGCTCGCAGTCGTGATATTCGTTCTCGGCGGAATCTACACGGTTTTCAAATATCGCGTCTGGCGGTTCGAAATCCGCGACGATGATTTGTATCTCGAACGAGGCGTGTTCACTCGCGTTACGACGGTCGTTCCGTTCGTCCGAGTGCAGCACGTTGACACCCAACGCGGCCCCATCGAGCGATTGGCCGGACTCGGAAGCGTCGTCGTTTACACCGCCGGGTCGCGCGGCGCGGACGTGACGATTCCCGGTCTGACGCCCGAACGGGCGTCAGACCTCCAGCGCCGCCTTCGGAACCTCGCAATCGAAAGCGAGTACGAGGACGCGGTATGAAACTCCACCCGCTCTCGCTACCCTACCGACTGCTCACGAGGAGTATGAGTCTCGCGCTCACCCTCTTTTTCGTCGGAACGACGCTCGCGAGTGCGGTGGAATCTATCAACATTGTCATCACGCTCGCGCTCGTCGCCGTCGGACTCCTCGTCGCTGGACTCTGGGAAGTCGTCTACTACCGCCGGTTCGACTACGTCCTTACCGACAACTCGCTCGACATCGACTCCGGCGTCATCTCTCGACGACGCCGGGAGATTCCCCTGCGCCGGATTCAGAACGTGGACATCAGCCGAAACGTCGTCCAGCGCGTGCTGGGAATTGCGCTCGTGGGATTCGAAACCGCGGGCGGCGGCGAGACGGAAGCCAGCCTTCGGTTCGTCGCCTACGACGAAGCGAGACGACTTCAGCGCGAGATTCAGCGCCGAAAACGCGGTGCCACGGAACGCGACGAGGAAGAGGAAATCCAACCCGACGTACTGTACGAAATTCGCTCGCCGGAACTGCTCTTGCTCTCTGCGATTTCGATAGAACCTCGCGTCTTCGGACTGGTCTTTTTCATCGTCCCGTTTCTGACGGGCGCGGCCGAATCGTTCGGCGGCCTGTCGTTTCTGTTCGGACTCGCACAACTGCTGGTTTCCGCGCTCGTCCTCTGGGTCGCCAGCGCGATGGTGACGTTCGCGCGCTACTACGATTTCACCCTGCTGCGCGTGGACGACGAACTCAGATACGAACGCGGCTTGCTCCAGCGCTACGACGGGTCGATTCCCCTCGATAAGATTCAGACGCTTACGCTTCAGGAGAATCCGCTCATGCGACTCACCGGATACGCGACCCTTTCGGTCGAAACTGCGGGCTACGCGCCCGGACAAGGGCCGTCCGGCGGGTCGGAGGCGGCGATTCCCCTCGCAACCCGTGGGCGCGTTCTCCGGTTGGCTCACTCCATCGAATCGTTCGACGACCCGACCTTCACTCGGCCACCGAAACGAACCCGACGCAGGTACATAGTCAGATACGCGCTGGTCGTCGCAGGACTCACGGCGCTGGCGTTCGCCGTAAACTGGTTCACGGAACTGTTTCCGTTCTGGTACGCCACGCTCGCGCTTCTCGTCCTCGCGCCGGTCGCCGGACAGTATCAGTGGAAACACCGCGGCTACTACGCCGGAGAAGACCACGTTCAGACGAGAAACGGCTTCTGGCGCAGACGAATCCACGTCGTCCCCTACTACCGAGTGCAGACCGTCATTCAACGCGAAACCATCTTTCAGCGGCGATGGCGCTTGGGAACCGTCTTTGTTGACACCGCGAGTTCGGTCGGATTCGGTGGACAGGAGGCCCACGCCGCAGACATCGACGTGAACGATGCGAGCGAGTTTCGAGAACTCGTCCGGCGACGACTCGGAGGCCAGATTCGGGAGCGGGCGGCGCGCGCTCGGATGGAAAAGACGGAATCGGAACAGTTCAGCAGTGAGTAACGTCTCCCCCTACACTTCAGAAACGGCTTCCACGGCGACAACGACTCGTTCTAATTCGTCGTTTTTGTCGTGAATCGGTGCCGCGCTAATTGAGTAGAGGTCCCACTTTCCGCTCGGACTCTCGTAGCCGAATCGCTCACCTCGGACTGTCGTCTCGTCCAGAAACACTGGCCTGAGTGGGTGATTTTCGTCCAGCAACGGGTCGCCGTTTTTGTCGGTAAGTTGCCACTGTGACGAGTCGTAGGTTCGGTTCGTTATTTCCTCTTTCGTGATTTCGAGCAGTTCTACCATTCTGTTGTTGGCCCGTGTAATCGCTCCTTCAGCGTTGAGGATGGCGATACCGACCGGACTCGTCTCGAACACCTGCTCTAGCACCTCCTTTTCCCTGCGATGCTCCGTTCGAATCCGGTCTTCGGCGGTGATATCTCGGAAGAAAACGGAGAGTCCTTCCTCGGAGGGATAGGCGTGAACTTCGAACAGTGTGTCGAGGGGGTCGAAGTACGCCTCGAACGTGGTCGGTTGTTGTGTTTTCATTGCGGTTCGATACTCGTCTTCGAACTGCGAATTGAGGGCGTCGGGAAATTCGTCCCAGACGGATTTCCCGAGCAGTTCCGCTTCATCTTTGTCCAGTAGTCGTTTGCCTCTTCCGTTGATGAACGTGAACCGCCACTCGTCGTCGAGCGCGAAAAAGGCGTCCGTCACCCGTTCGTAGACGGTGTGTATCCGACGCTGGTACGATGTGGCGGCTTGCTCCGCACGATACTGGCTGACGACGTTTTCGATGCGGTTTGCCAGCACCGCGTACTGGTCGGCACCGGCAGCTTTCTGGAGGTAATCCGTGACGCCCGCGGAAATCGCCTCGCTGGCGATTTCCTCGCTTCCCTTGCCGGTGAAGAGAATGAACGGGAGGTTCGGGAATCGCCCCCGAACCGCTTCCAGAAATTCGAGACCGTCCATCGAACCCATATCGAAATCGCTGACGATACAGTCCACCGTCAAATCGGTGTCGAGGCGGTTACAAGCCTCTGTCGGGTCGGTTCCGGTGTGAATTTCGGCGTCCGGCAGATGTTGAGCCAACAGCGTCGTAGAAAGGCCGACTCGTGCAGGGTCATCATCCACATGGAGGATTCGAATGGGTGTGCTTTCAGCGAGATTTCCCAGTGCGAGGAAATCATTCATACGTGGATTTCTATCGGTATTTGATTTATATTTTCTGCTCGTCCGCGAGCAGCCTTGCTATTTTACGTTTTGGAACCGGTAAAATAGGAGTAGTATTCTCCCAATCCCACATATTAAATATGGTGGGTATCTCCCGCCCGTTCGATTCGTTTCTCCCCGACCGCCGCCCCGAACGACTCGTGCGAACTGAACGGTTTTTTACCCCTCCGCGTCTCACGTCCCACCAATGAGCGAGTACGATTACGAGGATCTCGGTCTGGTGGCAGGGTTGGAAATCCACCAGCAACTCGACACCGAGACGAAACTGTTCTGCGGGTGTCCGACCGAACTGCGCGAACCCGAATCGTCGTCCCGAACGTTCACCCGGTATCTGCATCCGACTCGGAGCGAACTCGGCGAAATCGACGATGCGGCCTTGGAGGAAAGTCAAATCGACCGCGAGTTCGAGTATCTGGCCTACGACACCACCTGTCTCGTGGAAGAAGACGACGAACCGCCGCACCGACTGGACGAGGAAGCCAGAGAGGTCGTCCTCGAAATCGCCCAACTGCTCGACATGGACGTTATCGACCAAGCCCATCTCATGCGAAAAATCGTCGTTGACGGGTCGAACACGTCCGGATTTCAGCGTTCGACGCTCGTCGCAACCGATGGCGAAATCCAGACGAGCGACGGCCCGGTCGGCGTCGAGGATTTGATGCTCGAAGAGGAAAGCGCCCAGCGAATCGAAGAGCGAGAAGAGGGCGTTCTCTACAGTCTCGACCGACTCGGCATCCCGCTCGTGGAAATCGGCACGAAACCGGACATCAGTTCGCCCGAACAGGCCCGCGAGGCCGCAGAGCGAATCGGAATGCTCCTGCGCTCTACGGGCCACGTAAAGCGCGGCCTCGGCACCATTCGACAGGACGTGAACGTCTCCATCGCGGAGGGTGCCCGCGTGGAGATGAAGGGTGTGCAGAGTTTGGACGACATCGACGACCTCGTGCGCAACGAGGTCGGGCGGCAGGTCGAACTGCTCGCCATCCGTGACGAACTCCACGACCGGGGCGCAGCGGTGGGCGAGACGCAGGACGTGACGACCGTCTTCGAGGACACCGAAAGCGGCGTCATTCGCGGCGCACTCGATTCGGGTGGAAAAGTCACTGCAGTTCCACTGTTCGGCTTCGACGGCCTCGTCGGACGTGAAATTCAGTCAGACCGCCGCCTCGGAACCGAACTCTCAGACCACGCCAAACGCCACGGTGCTGGCGGCATCTTCCACACCGACGAACTTCCGGCCTACGGCGTCACCGAGGACGAAGTTGCCGCGCTCCGCGATGCTGTGGGTGCTGACGATGGCGACGCTGTCGCCATCGTGGCGGCAAGTTCGGAGGTCGCAGACGGCGCAATCGAGGCCGCCGCAGACCGCGCGGAAGTCGCGCTCGACGGGATTCCCGAGGAAACCCGCGGTGCGAACGAAGACGGCACGTCGCGCTACCTCCGCCCGCTTCCGGGCGCGGCGCGGATGTACCCCGAAACCGACGTGCCGCCGGTCGATTTAGACCCGACGGAAGTCGAGACGCCCGAACTGCTCACCGAGAAGGTCGAACGCTATCAGTCCGAATTTTCGCTCGGCGCGGGACTCGCGGAACAGGTCGCCTACGGTCGCCGGATGCCACTGTTCGAGCGCGCCGCCGAAACCGGCGCAGACCCGACGTTCGTCGCGGGACTGTTGGAAAGCACGGTGACGGAACTTCGACGAGAAGACGTGCCGGTCGAGAATCTGGACGACGAGCACTTCCTCGCCGTTACCGATCTCGTCACCGACGGAGAACTGGCGAAAGAGGGCGTCAACGACGTGCTGACGCTTCTCGCCGAAAGTCCTGAGCTGTCCGCGGAAGAAGCGGTCGAGGAAGCGGGACTCGCTGGCGTCGGCGAGGACGAAGTCCGCGAAGCAGTCGTTACGGTCGTCGAACGCAACGAAGAACAGGTCGAAGAGGAAGGAATGGGCGCGTTCTCCGGTCTGATGGGCGAATGTATGGGCCAACTTCGGGGAAAAGCAGATGGTGACCTCGTGAGTCAGGTGCTCCGCGAGGAAATTCAACAACGAGCCTGACTCAACACCGCATCTGATTTCGATTTTTGCCAGCAGGATTTTATTGGGTGGGCGCGAAAAATCGGGCGAGAATGTTCGAACTCCATAGCCGTCTCTTCGGTGGTAATTTGCCGTCTCTCCAGCGGGGGCCAATTGCGTGAGTTCCGAAACGGAGGTTGACCCGACCGGGGCCACGCTCTCCTACAGAAATATCCTCGAACGCGAGATAAACAATGCGCTGAAAGAAATCAATCGACCCTCGAAAGGGTTGTTTCTCTCCGGGTTGGCCGCCGGACTCAACGTGAGTTTCGGCGCGCTGTTCATGGGGATGGTGCTCACGTTTTCGCCGTCGTTCCCCTCTCCCCTCGTCAAACAGTTTCTTCTCGCAGTCGCATCGTCCGTTGGTTTTCTGTTCGTCGTCCTGGGTCAGACGGAACTGTTCACTGCGCACACGACGATGGGCGTTCTGCCGGTACTCGACGGACGAGCTTCCAAATCCGACCTCGGCGAACTGTGGAGCGTCGTCTACGTCTCGAATCTCCTCGGCTGTGTCCTGTTCGCGGGACTCATCGCGCTTCTCGGCCCGGCCCTCGGCATCGCGGAACCCGCCGCGTTCGGAACGCTCGCGGACGCGCTCATTCCGCTACCGGCGTGGGTCATCTTCCTTTCGGGCGTCATCGCGGGGTGGCTGATGGGACTCGTCACGTGGCTCGTGGCCGCCAGTCGGGACACCGTGAGTCGAATCTTGTTCGTCATCATCGTCACCACGGGAATCGGACTCGGCCCATTCCATCACTGTTTGCTCGGAACTACGGAAGTGCTGTCGGCGATGTTCATGGGACAAGGCGTCACGCTCGGCGATTTCGGTCACTTCCTCGGCTGGACGACGCTCGGGAACGTGGTCGGCGGAACTGTCTTCGTCGCGCTCGTGAACTACGGCCACGTCGCGCTCTCGGAGGATTACGAAGTCGAAGACGAGACGAGCGAAGACACGCCCGATACGGCCAACAATGACTAATTTCGAACCGTCCCCGTCAGCGCCGTGACGATACGATGGCATCGTATCGTCACGATTGCTCGAATCACCTCGATTGCGTCTAACTGCCCCGACTACCGACCGGGGAATGGGACGCAGAAACGTTCCTCGGAATTCGTCGAAATAGCGGTTTACTTCGTCAAATCCGTTATCAGTCCGTTTTTCTCTGTCGCTTCGTTGACCAACAACAGCAGTCCGTGAACCCCGACGAGGACGACGACGGCCACGAGAATCAGGCCACCTTCGACCGGACTGGACAACAGTCCGAGCGCGACGATGAGCGTCGTCGCGCAGGCTGGCGGGTGTCGAACACGGAACGCCAGCATCCCGCCGACGGTGAGGACGATGGCGACACAGCTACTACCGGCGAGTCGAAGCCCCGGCATCGAAAACGGCGGCACCTGCGTCGTCATCGTGAGGCCCCCCGCGAAGAGATGGTAGGCGAGCAACCCGGCGACGACGCCGATTGCGTGACTGCCAACGACTCGCTGGGAATCGCTCGCCTCCCCGTCCGGAAACATGGCCAGCACGAACGCGGACGGGCCGAGGCTTGGAAACAGCATCGGAAAGCCGGTTATCCACGCGAACGCGCCGAGAACCGCGATGAGAAACCCCGTGTGAATACTCGTCGCCACCCGCCTGTCCATATGTTCACTCTCCTATCGACCAGTAAAACGACCCCGGTATCGAGTCGCTAGCGAACGACGGTCACCGGAACCGGCGAATTTCGGACGAGCGTTTCTGCCACGCTTCCGAGGAGGATACGGGAGACGCCCGACCGGCCGTGACTGCCCACGAACAGTTGGTCGATGTCGTTTTCGTCCGCGAACTGAACGACGGTTTCGGCGGTGTCTCCCGATTCGGTGACCGTTTCGACGGCCGTGTCGTGTTCGTCTGCCCTCTCGCGCACCCAGTCAAATATCTCGGGCGAATCGTCCTTTTCCCCGTAACTCTCGCCGAGCGGGTCAGTGACGTGCAGGGCGATAACGGAATCTTCCGGAAACAGCCGGAGGACGTGTTCGACCGCTTTTCGCGCCGGTTCCGAGTCGTCCACTGCGATGAGAAGTCGTCTGGTCATGGCGAAAGGGATGATGTCGAGTCACGTAATCGTTGATGCCGAGATACTAAGACGGCAAGCGTGCGAGCCGATAGCGATAAATCGCTATCGACCGGCGGTTCGCCGCACCGCGGCGACCGCCTCGCGCGAAACGACCGACCAGCGCGGTTCGCTGACCCGCTGTGAGAGGTAGTACGCACAGGCGACGAGGACGATTGCGAACACCGCGTCGGTCATCCAGTGAATGCCGAGATACAGCGTCGAGAAGACGATTGCGACGGTGAGAGCGCTGATGGTATAGGCGTAAGCGGTGCCCGCCTTTCGGGCGTACAGCGCCGCGAGAACCGACAGTCCGGTGTGGAGGCTAGGGAACGCCTTGACCAGCGTATCGGTCGAGAAGATGCCGTGTTGGATTGCCGGGTCGAGTTCGTACATCAGCGGTTCGACGGTGGTCAAGTACAAAGACGACACCTTCACCGGGAAGAGGATGAAGAAGGGCACCGACAGCAAGACGAGGAAGACGTAGGCGAG